>NZ_JBYLFR010000018.1:0-66181 GCF_057748165.1 Paracoccus sp. NIOT.M2S5SZ12 | reverse complement strand
ACGCCCTCGGCACAGCCGAGGTCGCCCGCGTCGCCTGAACCTAAAGGGGAAAGGGGAAGTCACGCCTCAAGCCGCCTTTCTGCAACAACGCCTGACAGAACCCATCCTCACCGTGAGTATATGCCCATGGCACGGGCAAATGCTCAAGTGCTCAGGGAGGATGACCATGACGACGACATTCCGCGCCCTTCTGGGCGCCACTGCGCTGTGCGCGGTCGGCAGTCTTGCCGGCGCACAGGACCCCGTGACGCTGACCATCGCGACCGTGAACAACGGCGACATGATCCGCATGCAGCAGATGACCGCGCCCTTCACCGAGGCGAACCCGAACATCCAGCTGGAATGGGTCACGCTGGAGGAGAACATCCTGCGCGAGCGCGTCACCACCGACATCGCCACCAGCGGCGGGCAGTACGACGTGCTGACCATCGGCACCTACGAGGTTCCGATCTGGGCCGCCCAAGGCTGGCTGACGCCGCTGAGCGACCTTCCCGAGGGCTATGACGTGGACGATCTGGTGCCCGCCGTGCGCGCCGCGCTGTCGGTGGACGACACGCTCTATGCCGCGCCCTTCTATGCGGAATCGGCGATGGTGATGTACCGCACCGACCTGGCCGAGGCGGCGGGCGTGACCATTCCCGCCAATCCGACCTGGACCGACATCCGCGCCGCCGCCGAGGCGATGACCGACAAGGACGCCGAGGTCTATGGCATCTGCCTGCGCGGCAAGCCGGGCTGGGGCGAGAACATCGCCTTCCTGACCGCCATGGCCAACAGCTATGGCGCGCGCTGGTTCGACATGGAATGGGCGCCCCAGTTCGACAGCCCCGAATGGCAGGCGACGCTGACCGACTATCTGACGCTGATGAACGAATACGGTCCTCCGGGCGCGTCGTCGAACGGCTTCAACGAGAACCTGTCGCTGTTCCAGCAGGGCAAGTGCGGCATGTGGATCGACGCCACGGTGGCGGCCAGCTTCGTGACCGACCCTGAGGATTCGACCGTGGCCGACAGCGTGGGCTTCGCCCAGTTCCCCAACAAGGAAGGCGTCGACAACCACGGCAACTGGCTCTGGGCCTGGTCGCTGGCCATCCCCGCCTCCAGCCAGAAGCAGGAGGCCGCCAAAACCTTCGTGGCCTGGGCCACCAGCAAGGACTACACCGAGATGGTGGCCGAGGCCGAGGGCTGGCGCGCGGCCCCTCCGGGCACGCGGACCTCGCTCTATGAGAACCCCGCCTATCAGGAGGCCGCGCCCTTCGCCGCGATGACTCTGGAGGCGATCAACGCCGCCGACACGCAGAAATCCTCGGTGCAGGACATCCCCTATACGGGCGGTCAGTTCGTGGCGATCCCCGAGTTCCAGGGCATCGGCACGGCGGTCGGACAGACCTTCTCGGCGGCCTTGGCCGGTCAGATGTCGGCCGAGGACGCGCTGGCCGCGGCCCAGTCCGCCACCGCGCGTGAGATGGCCCGCGCCGGCTATCCGAAGTAAGCGCCCCCGCGCCGCCCTGCATCGGGGCGGCGCATCCATCCCCCGCAAAGGACGCAAGCCATGGCCACCCGCCAGACCGCCGGTCTCGCGCGCCTGATGCGCGCACCCGCCATCATCCTGCTGCTCATCTGGATGATCGTCCCGTTGGGGATGACGCTCTACTACTCGTTCTTGAACTACAACCTGCTGAACCCGACCGCCGTCAGCTGGGCGGGCTGGTTCAACTATCAGTACTTCTATTCGGACCCCGCCTTCTTCGACGCGATCTGGAACACGCTGGCGCTGGTGCTGGGCGTCCTGGCCATCACCGTCACCCTGGGCATCGCCATCGCGCTGCTGATCGACAAGCCGATCTGGGGCCAGGGGATCGTGCGCATCCTGATCATCTCTCCGTTCTTCGTGATGCCGCCGGTGGCCGCGCTGATCTGGAAGAACATGATCATGCACCCGTCCTATGGCGTCTTTGCCGACATCGCGCGCTGGATCGGGGTGCAGCCGGTGGACTGGTTCGCGCAATATCCGCTGACCTCGATCATTATCATCGTGGCTTGGCAATGGCTGCCCTTCGCCACGCTGATCCTGCTGACCGCGCTGCAATCGCTGGACGGAGAGCAGATGGAGGCGGCCGAGATGGACGGCGCAGGCCCCATCAGCCGCTTCATCCACCTGACCCTGCCGCATCTGGCCCGCGCGATCACCGTGGTGGTGCTGATCCAGACCATCTTCCTGCTGGGCATCTATGCCGAGATCCTGGTGACCACCAATGGCGGTCCGGGCAACGCCTCCACCAACCTGACCTATCTGATTTATCGCGCCGCGCGGCTGAACTTCGACATCGGAGGGGCGGCGGCGGGCGGCATCATCGCGGTCATCCTGGCCAATATCGTCGCAATCTTTCTGATGCGCGCCGTCGGCAAGAACCTGGATTGAGGAGCATCCCATGGCCCGCGTCGTCAGCACCCGAACCAAGACCCTCTATTCCCTGGCCGCCTGGATCGTGGCCTTGGTGATCTTCTTCCCGATCCTTTACACGATCATCACCAGCCTGAAGTCCGAGACCGAGGCCATCGCGGGCTTCGACCTGATCCCCTCCTTCACGCTGGAGAGCTTCCGCGCGGTCCAGACCCAGAACGACTACTGGCGGCCCTTCACCAATTCGGTGATCCTGGCGGTGGGCTCGACGCTGCTGGCGCTGATCGTGGCGATCCCGGCGGCTTGGGCCATGGCCTTCTCGCCCACTAGGCGGACCAAGGACATCCTGATGTGGATGCTCTCTACCAAGATGATGCCCGCGGTCGCGGTGCTGGTGCCGATCTACCTGATCTTTCTGCGCACCGGACTGATGGACACGCGGATCGGCCTGACGGTCATGCTGATGCTGATCAACCTGCCGATCGTGGTCTGGATGCTCTACACCTATTTCCGCGAGATCCCCGGAGAGATCCTGGAGGCCGCGCGCATGGACGGTGCCGGGCTCAAGGACGAGATCCTCTATGTCCTGACGCCCATGGCGGTGCCGGGCATCGCCTTGACCATGCTCTTGAACGTCATCCTGGCCTGGAACGAGGCGTTCTGGACCATCCAGCTGACCACCACCAATGCGGCGCCGCTCTCGGCCTTCATCGCCAGCTTCTCCAGCCCGCAGGGGCTGTTCTGGGCCAAGCTGTCGGCGGCATCCGTCATGGCCATCGCGCCGATCCTGATCATGGGCTGGTTCAGCCAGAAGCAACTTGTCCGCGGCCTGACCTTCGGCGCGGTGAAATAAGGGGACCATCATGGGACGCATCACCCTTGAGAAAGTGACCAAGCGGTTCGGAGAGGTCGAGGTCATCCCGCCCCTGGACCTGGACATCGAGGACGGCGAGTTCGTGGTCTTCGTCGGTCCCTCGGGCTGCGGGAAATCGACGCTGCTGCGCCTGATCGCGGGGCTGGAGGACACGTCCGGCGGGCGCATCCTGATCGACGGCAAGGAGGCCACCGACACGCCCCCCGCGAAACGGGGCCTGGCGATGGTGTTCCAGTCCTATGCGCTCTATCCGCACATGTCGGTCCGCAAGAACATCGCCTTTCCGATGCGCATGGCGGGCGTCCCGCAGGACGAACAGGACCGCCGCATCGCGGCCGCCGCCAAGGCGCTGAACCTGACGGACTATTTGGACCGCAAGCCCGGCCAGCTGTCGGGCGGCCAGCGCCAGCGCGTGGCCATCGGGCGGGCCATCGTGCGCGAACCGGCCGCGTTCCTCTTCGACGAGCCGCTGTCGAACCTGGACGCGGCGCTGCGCGTCGGCATGCGCCTGGAGATCAGCGAGCTGCACAACCGCCTGAAGACCACGATGATCTATGTCACCCATGACCAGGTCGAGGCGATGACCATGGCCGACAAGATCGTCGTCCTGCGCGCCGGCAATATCGAACAGGTCGGCAGCCCCATGGAGCTCTATCGCGCACCGCGCAACCTGTTCGTCGCGGGCTTCATCGGCAGCCCCAAAATGAACCTGATCGACGGCCCCGAGGCCGCCCGCCACGGCGCCCAGACCATCGGCATCCGCCCCGAGCATATCGGCGTGTCACCCACGGCGGGCACCTGGCAGGGCCGCGTGGGCGTCTCCGAGCATCTGGGCTCCGACACGTTCTTCTATGTCGAGGGGACGGGCCTGGCCGAGACGGTCACCGTGCGGGCGGGCGGCGACATCGACCTGCATCACGGCGACACGGTCTGGCTGACGCCCGACCCCGCGCAGATCCACCGTTTCGACGCGTCGGGGGCGCGGATCGCATGAGACTGCAAGGCAAGACCGCCCTGATCACCGGGGCCGCGCGCGGCATCGGCCTGGAATTCGCCCGCGCCTATCTGCGCGAGGGCGCCCGCGTGGCCCTCTGCGACATCAACCTCGATGCGGCGCAGCAGGCCGCCGCCACCCTGGGCGAGGGCGCCATCGCCGTGGCGCTGGACGTGACCGATCAGGCCAGCATCGACGCCTGCGTGCCCGAAGTGGAGCGGCAGTTCGGCGGCATCGACATCCTGATCAACAACGCGGCCCTGTTCACCGCCGCCCCCATCGTCGAGATCACCCGCGCCGATCACGACCGCATCATGGCGGTCAACGTGTCGGGCACGCTGTTCATGATGCAGGCCGTCGCGCGGTCGATGATCGCGCGCGGCCGGGGCGGGCGGATCATCAACATGGCCTCCCAGGCCGGGCGTCGCGGAGAGGCGCTGGTCGCGGTCTATTGCGCCAGCAAGGCCGCGATCATCAGCCTGACCCAATCGGCGGGGCTGAACCTGATCGCCCATGGCATCAATGTGAACGCCATCGCGCCCGGCGTGGTCGATGGCGAGCATTGGGACGGGGTGGATGCGTTCTTTGCGAAATACGAAGGCAAGGCCCCCGGCCAGAAGAAGGCCGAGGTCGGCGCCGCCGTCCCCTATGGCCGCATGGGCACCGCCGCCGACCTGACCGGCATGGCGGTGTTCCTGGCCTCCCGCGATGCCGATTACATCGTGGCGCAGACCTACAATGTCGATGGCGGCAACTGGATGAGCTGACCGCCACCCTCCCCTCCTCCTCCGGCCCCCCGCGCGCGACCCGCGCCGCGGCACAGGGGCGCTTTGACGAAAGGTCCGATCATGGCCATCCAACTGACCCAATCCGCGCTGGCCGGGCTGCCCGACACGGTGGCGCGCCCCGCCTATGACCGCGCGCGGCTGTCGCCCGGCATCCTGCATGTGGGCGTCGGCAACTTTCACCGCGCGCATATGGCCTGGTATCTGGACCGGCTGTTCGCCCAAGGCCGCGACCAGACCTGGGCGCTGATCGGCGCGGGGGTGCGTCCAGGCGATGCCGCGATGCGCGAGCGCCTGGCGGCCCAGGACTGGCTGACCACGCTGGTCGAGCTGGACCCTGATGGCCTCTCCGCGCAGGTGCTGGGCTCGATGATCGATTTCGTGGCCGTGGACCCGGCCGCCACCATCGCCGCGATGGCCGATCCGGCGATCCGCATCGTCTCGCTGACCATCACCGAGGGCGGCTATTACGTCGATGCCAAGACCGACGGCTTCGACGCATCCCATCCCGACATGGTGCATGACGCGGGCGCGCCGGATGCGCCGCGCAGCGTCTTCGGCATGATCCTGGCCGCGCTGCGGGCGCGGCGCGCGGCGGGCCATGCGCCCTTCACGGTCCTGTCCTGCGACAACCTGCCGGAAAACGGCCATGTCTGCGCGCGCACCCTGACGGGGCTGGCCCGCGCCCAGGACCCCGCGCTGGCCGATTGGGTGCAGGCCAGCGTGGCCTTCCCCAACAGCATGGTCGACTGCATCACCCCCGCCACCGGCGAGCGCGAGCGCGCCCTGGTCCGCGACCGCTTCGGCATCGAGGACGCGGCCCCCGTCGTCTGCGAGCCCTTCCGCCAATGGGTGCTGGAGGACAACTTCCCCCAGGGCCGCCCCGCGCTGGAGGCCGTGGGCGCCGAGTTCGTCGCCGATGTCAGCCGCCACGAGCTGATGAAGCTGCGCATCCTGAACGGCGGGCACGCGGCCATCGCCTATGCCTCGGCGCTCTTGGGACATCATTTCGTGCATGACGCGGTGGCGGACGCGGATATCGCCGCCTGGCTGGGCGCGCTGGAGGCGCGCGAGATCATCCCGACGCTGAAGCCCATTCCGGGCGTCAGCTATGACGACTACCTCGCGCTGATCGTCAGCCGCTTCGCGAACCCCGAGATCGGCGACACCATTCCGCGCCTGTGCCTGGACGGGTCGAACCGCCAGCCCAAGTTCATCCTGCCGACGCTGCGCGACCGTCTGGCCGCGGGCGCCTCCATCGACGGGCTGGCGCTGGAGCTGGCGCTGTGGTGCCGCTATTGCGAGGGCACGACCGAGGCCGGCGCGCCCATCGCCCCCAATGACGATGCCCATGACAGCCTGAAACGGCACGCCTTGGCCGCCCGCGAGGACCCGGCCGCCTTCTTGGCGCAGCATGCGATCTTCGGCGATCTGGGCCGATCAGCCGCCGTGGTGGAGGCCTTCGGGGCGGCGCTGCAGGCGCTGCACCGCGACGGGGTGCGTGCGACCCTGAGCGCCTGGCGGGGCTAGAGCATCTGCCAGATCAGCCGGGCCGCCAGAAGCGTCGAGGTCACGACCAGCAGCGGCTTGATCAGCCGCGCGCCCACGCGCGAGGCCAGCCGCGCGCCCAGCATCGCCCCCGCGATCTGGGCCGCGCCCATCGCCGCGCCCAGAAGCCACAGCGGCTGGCCCACCAGCGCAAAGGCCGCCAGACCGCCCAGGTTCGACGCGAAGTTCAGCAGCTTGGTATGCGCCGTGGCCTTCAGCACGCCGTATCCGGCCAGCGTGACGAAGCCGATCATGTAGAACGCCCCCGCCCCCGGCCCGACCAGCCCGTCGTAAAGCCCGATCAGCGGCACGACCGTCGCGGCAAAGACCGCGGGCGTCAGGCGGCGCGTGCGGTCCAGGTCGTCCAGCCCCGGCTTCAGCGCAAAGAACAGCGCGATGCCGATCAGGATCACCGGCAGGATCAGCCGCAGCCCGTCGGTGGGGATGGCGCTGATCAGCGCCGCGCCCGCAGCCCCCGCCGCCCCCGCGATCAGCGCGGATTTCCACTGGCTGCGCAGATCGACCAGGCCGCGCGCCGCATAGCTGAGTGCCGCGGTGCCCGCGCCGAAGACGCCCTGCACCTTGTTCGTGGCCAGTGCCTGCGCGGGCGACAGCCCCGCCAGCATCAGCACCGGCAGCGTGATCAGCCCGCCGCCCCCCGCGATGGCGTCGATGCAGCCCGCGGCGAAGGCCGCCGCCATCAGCAGCATCACCAGCTCGACGGTCAGCTCGATCATGGCGCGGGCGCGCTGACGAAATCGTCCTGCGCATAGCCCTGAAGATAGAGCAGCGCGGTCAGGTCGCCGTGATTGATGCGGATCTGGGCCTGGGCGGCGACGGCCGGCTTTGCATGCAGCGCGACCCCCGCTCCGGCCAGCTGGATCATGCCCAGGTCGTTCGCCCCGTCGCCCACCGCGATGGCGTTCTGCGGCGTGGTGCCAAGCCGTGCGGCGATCTGGGTCAGGGCGTCGACCTTTGCCTCGCGCCCCAGAATCGGCAGGGCGACATGGCCGGTCAGCCGCCCGTCATGCGCCAGCAGCGTGTTCGCGCGGTGTTCGTCAAAGCCCAGATGCGCCGCCACGGCCTGGGTGAAGGCCGTGAACCCACCCGAGACCAGCGCCGTATAGGCGCCATGCGCCCGCATGGTCGCGACCAGCTGCGCGCCGCCCGGCGCCATGGTGATCCGCTCGGCCAGGACCTGAGCGATGACCGCCTCGGGCAGGTCGCGCAGCAGGGCCACCCGCTCGGTCAGGGCCTGATCGAAATCCAGCTCTCCGTTCATGGCACGGGCGGTGATGGCCGCGACGCGGGGGCCGAAGCCCGCCATGTCGGCCAGCTCGTCGATGCATTCCTGACCGATCATGGTCGAATCCATGTCCGCGATCAGGATGCGCTTGCGCCGCCCGCCCAGGGGCTGGATCGCCAGGTCGATGCCGATGGTCTGCAGGTCGGACCAGACCTGGTCGGCATCGTCGGGCGCGGTGACGATGTCGAACTCGGCCGCGATGCCCGGCGCCAGCCAGCGCGGGTCGTCGCCGCCCCATCGCGCGGCCAGCCCCCCCGGCAGATCGGCGTCCAGATTGGTGGCCGCGGGCGATGCGATCAGCGAGACGGTGAACATGGGCGCGGGTCCTCTTCTCGGATGCCGCCGGGTGTAGGCGCTTTGCGGCGGCTGCGCCAGAGCCGTCACGGCGAAACCCCGCCATGCCCCGCGCGGGCCGCGGAACTTCACCCGCCGGTTGCCGTTTTCCCGGCTGTGACGACCAGGAGGATAGGATGTTCCACAAGATTGCCATCGCCACGCTGATCGCCGGACTGCCCGCAGCGGTCCTGGCCCAGGAGGCGCCCGCCCCGGACGCCGCCGCCGAAGCCCCGGCCGAGGGCGAGTTCACGCTGGCCGACCTGCCCTATGCGGCCGACGCGCTGGCCCCCGTCATCAGCGCCGAGACGATGGAGCTGCATCACGGCAAGCACCATCAGGCCTATGTGGACAACCTGAACAAGGCGATCGCCGCGGGCGATGCCCCGGCGGGCACCGCGCTGGAGGATCTGGTGGCGCAGGCCGGGACCTTCACCCCCGCCATCCGCAACAATGCGGGCGGTCACTGGAACCACACCTTCTTCTGGGAGAGCATGGCCCCCGCCGCCGAGGTCGGAGAGATGTCGCCGGAACTGACCGAGGCCATCACCGAGGCCTTCGGATCGGAGGAGGAGTTCCGCACCGCCTTCCAGCAGGCCGGCGCCGGGCAGTTCGGGTCTGGCTGGGTCTGGCTGATCGTGGATGATCAGGACCAGCTGCAGATCACCTCGACCCCGAACCAGGACAACCCGCTGATGGACGTGGCCGAGACGAAGGGCACGCCGATCCTGGGCAATGACGTGTGGGAGCACGCCTATTACCTGACCTACAACAACCGCCGGCCCGAATATCTGGAAGCCTGGTGGGGCGTGGTGGACTGGGACGTGGTATCCGAACGCTATGCCGCGGCGCTGGCGGAGTGACCGTCAGACCGGCGGCGGCCCATGCCGCCGCCGGTCCTCGTTCGGCTACAGGATGAAGTCGGCCTCGGTCAGCGTCATCAGGCCGGTCAGCCGGATGACCGCATCGGCCCGCCCGTCGGCATCCACGTCCAGCAGGATGCGCGTCTGGTTCAGCCCGGACAGCTGGCGGACCGTCAGCGACGCATCGTCAGGCCCCTCGGCCATCCGGAAGGCCTGATCTCCTGCCAGCGCCCTGTCGGCATCGATCCCGGACAGGTCGATGAGATCCTCGCCCTCACGGAAGTCGACGATGCGATCCATCGCTGCGGCGGTGCTGTCACCCGCGGTGCGGAACACGAACCGGTCCGCATCCGACCCGCCCGTCAGCACATCCGCGCCAAACCCGCCGATCAGCACGTCCGACCCCGCGCCACCCAGCAGACGGTCGGCGCCCAACCCTCCGTCCAGATGATCGGCCCCGTCGCCGCCCTCCAGGGTGTCGTCGGCAGCGCGGCCGAACAGGCGGTCGTCGCCCCGGCCCCCGCGCAGCGCATTGCCCCCCGCTTCGCCGAACAGCCGGTCCGCGCCCGCGCCGCCTTGGACGTTCTCGACCTGCAGGATGGTGTCGCGACCCAGACCCGTGGCCTGTGCACCGGTCTTGGCCAGATCGACGCGCACAGCCCCGCCCCCTGCACGACCAGCCAGTTGATGCCCGCGCCACCGGCAATCCGGTCCGCCCCGGCATCCATCAGCAGCCGGTCCGCGCCCGCGCAGCCGAACAGGCGGTCGCTCCCCGCGCCTCCGCCCAGGGTATCGGCGCCCGCGTTGCCGAACAACGTTTCGTCGCCCGCCATCCCGGAGGCGCGATCCGCATCATCGCTGAGGGTCATCCGGTCATTCCCGGACAGAACGCGGGCGATCAATGCCCCGTCATCGCCACGCGCCAGCGTCTCGGACGCGCGCTGGATCTCGGCCAGCGACACCGCGACCTGCCCCAGCATCCAGGTCACGGTCTCGGCGCTGCTGACCTCGCCGATCAGGTTGACCGTTCCGCCGACGGCACGGCCGCCATCGAACCGGAAGTCGGGCCCGGCAAAGAGCGTCCCGACCATCCCAAATCGGCTTTGGTAGGCGATCACATATGAATCCGGGAGGACAGCATACCCATAGTCGATGAAGCTGTTCTCCCGGAACTGCGAAGCGAGGCGGCTGTAATACAATGCACTCAGATCGAAGCGGCCCTGATCGAACCCCTCGTATGCGTAGAGAAATGCCATTCCTGAAATGCCGCCAACGTCGCCCCCGCCATCTGGGGCCGAAGACACCGTTGCCGCGCGATGCTAGCCGAACGGCGGCGGCAGGAGAACGGGGATTTCGTCAGGTGCCGCAGGGTCGCGGGGCCGTCACAGCCCCGCATCCTCCGGCAGGCCCAGCATGATGTTCAGGTTCTGCACCGCCGCGCCGGACGCGCCCTTGCCCAGGTTGTCCAGCACCGCGACGACCGTGGCGCAGCCCGCATCGTCGCTGCCATGCACGCTGATGCGCAGCAGGTTGGTCCCGTTCAGCGCGGTCGGGTCGATCCGCGCGCCGACCTGGTCGGCCGGCACGACCTGCACGAAGCGCGCCGTCGCATAGTGGTCGGCCAGCGCCTGATGCAGGGCCGCGACGCTGCGGTCGTCGTCCAGATGCAGCGGCAGCTGCACCGCCATGCCCTGCGCGAAATGGCCGACCGACGGCGCGAAGACCGGCTGCAGCAGCAGCCCGCCATGGGTCATGATCTCGGGGATGTGCTTGTGGCGCTGATCCAGCCCATAGACGAAGTGGGCGGGCGCGGTGCCCGCGTCATATTCCGCGATCAGCGCCTTGCCGCCGCCGGTATAGCCGCTGACGGCGTTGATCGACAGGGCCTCGGTCTCGTCGATCAGGCCGGCCGCGACCAGGGGCGCGATCATCGCGATGGCGCCCGTGGAATAGCAGCCCGGATTGCTGACATGGCGCGCGGCGGCGATCAGTTCGCGCATCTCCGGGGCCAGTTCGGGAAAGCCGAAGGCCCAGTCCGGATCGGTCCGATAGGCGGTCGAGGCGTCGATCAACCGCACATCCATGCCCTGCGTCAGCGCCACCGCCTCGCGCGATGCGGCGTCGGGCAGGCACAGGATGGCCACGTCGGCCTGGGCAAAGCATTCGGCCCGCGCCTCCGGCTCCTTGCGGCGGGCGGGGTCCAGCTGCACCAGGCGGATGTCGTCACGACCCAGCAGGCGGTCGCGGATCTGCAATCCGGTCGTTCCGGCTTCGCCATCGATGAAGACGCTGTGGGTCATGGGGCCACCTTTTCTGTGCGGGTCGCGGCCGTGTCTAGCGGATCGCATCCCCCCCGACAACGCGCGATCACAGGCTGCACAGCTCCGATCGGGTCAGGAAGCGCTTCTCGCGGCCGTTGTCCAGGCTGAACATGCCGCCCCGGCCCGGGACCACGTCGATGATCAGGTCGGTATGCTTCCACGCCTCGTACTGGCTGGCCGAGATGTAGAAGGGCGCGCCGCCGATCTCACCCAGCCTGACGTCGCGCTCGCCCACGCGGAAATCGCCCTGCGGATAGCACATGGGGGACGATCCGTCGCAGCAGCCCCCCGACTGGTGGAACAGGACCGGGCCGTGATCGGCCACGATCTCGTCGATCAGCTTCAGCGCCTCGGGGGTCGCGGTCACGGTGCTCATGCCTTCAGCCTCCTCCTCAGGAATCGCAGGACCTGACGCTCCTCCGCGCTGAGGCCCTGCCGTTTCAGATCGTCGTCGATGCGCGCCCGCAGGTCCAGCGTCAGGCTGCCCGACAGATGCGCCTCGATCACCTGCGGATGCACATAGCACTGCCGGCAGATCGTGGGCGTATTGCCAAGCCGCGCGGCGACCTCCTCGATGACCTCGCGGAGCTGGCGTTTCGCGGCCGCCTCGCTGTCGGCCTTCTCGCATTCGGCCAGGGCCAGCGCGGCCAGCACCGTGCCGGTCCAGGTGCGGAAATCCTTGGCCGTCACCTCGCGCCCCGAGACGCGGCGCAGATAGTCGTTGACCTCGCCCGAGGTCACCCGCTGCCGCGTGCCGTCCTCGTCCAGATACTGGAACAGGTGCTGGCCGGGAATGTCCTGCAGCGCGCGCACCACCCGCGCGATGCGCCGGTCGGTCAGGCGCAGGTCCCATTCCTTGTTCGACTTGCCCTTGAACCGGAACCGCAGCTGGCTGCCCGACAGGTCCACATGGCGCGCGCGCAGCGTGGTCAGGCCGTGCGACTTGTTCTCCTTGGCATAGCGGTCGTTGCCGACGCGGATCATGCTGTGCTCCAGCAGATAGACGATGCTGGCCGCGACCTTGTCCAGGGGCAGGCCCCGCCTGCGCATGTCGCGGTCCACCCGGTTGCGGATGCGCGGCAGCGCGCGGGCGAACTCCAGCATGTGCTCGTATTTCGCGCTGTCCC
The DNA here is from genome assembly GCF_057748165.1 of Paracoccus sp. NIOT.M2S5SZ12. Classification (NCBI taxonomy): domain Bacteria; kingdom Pseudomonadati; phylum Pseudomonadota; class Alphaproteobacteria; order Rhodobacterales; family Paracoccaceae; genus Paracoccus; species Paracoccus sp. NIOT.M2S5SZ12. The sequence continues at coordinate 53,626 of NZ_JBYLFR010000018.1, read as the reverse complement.
GCAAGGCGCGGAACTCGGGGTGATAGCGGTACTGCTTGCGCCCCTTGGCATCGCGCCCGGTCGCCTGGATATGGCCGCGCGGGTCCGGGCAGATCCACACGTCGTCATAGGCGGGCGGCACCGCCAGCGCGGCCAGGCGCCGGCGTTCGGCGACATCGGTGATGGTGCGCCCCTCCGCGTCGCGATAGCTGAACCCCTTGCCCGCGCGCCGCCGTGTGATGCCCGGCATGTCGTCGGTCACATAGGTCAGGCCCGCGCTGAGCGCGGCGTCCTGGGGGTCGATGACGGTGCTGTCCTTGGCCATGATCGCGGAACGCGCCCCGGGGCCTTGCGGTTGCGGGCGACCCCGTGGGGCCGCCCGCAATCCCTGTCAGAAGAAGCCCAGCTTCTTGGGGCTGTAGCTGACCAGCATGTTCTTGGTCTGCTGATAGTGGTCCAGCATCATGCGGTGGTTCTCGCGCCCGATGCCCGACTGCTTGTAGCCGCCGAAGGCCGCATGGGCCGGATAGGCATGATAGCAGTTGGTCCAGACCCGGCCCGCCTGGATGGCGCGGCCGAAGCGGTAGCAGGTGTTGGCGTCGCGCGACCACAGCCCCGCGCCCAGACCATAGAGCGTGTCATTGGCGATCGACAGCGCCTCGTCATGGTCCTTGAAGGTGGTCACGGACACGACCGGCCCGAAGATCTCCTCCTGAAACACGCGCATCTTGTTGGTGCCCTTGAAAACCGTGGGCTTGATGTAGAAGCCGCCCGACAGCTCTCCGCCGTGATCCGCGGCCTCGCCGCCGATCAGCACCTCGGCCCCTTCCTTGCGGCCGATGTCGAAGTAGCTAAGGATCTTCTCCTTCTGCTCACTGCTGGCCTGCGCCCCGATCATCGTCGCGCTGTCGCGCGGGTCGCCCTGCACGATGGCCTCGACGCGCTTCAGCGCCTTCTCCATGAACCGGTCGTAGATCTTCTCATGGATCAGCGCGCGCGACGGGCAGGTGCAGACCTCGCCCTGGTTCAGCGCGAACATCACGAAACCCTCGATCGCCTTGTCGAAGAAGTCGTCATCCTCGCGGCAGACATCCTCCATGAAGATGTTGGGCGACTTGCCGCCCAGCTCCAGCGTGACCGGGATCAGGTTCTCGGACGCGTATTGCATGATCAGGCGGCCGGTGGTCGTCTCGCCGGTGAAGGCGATCTTGGCGATGCGCGGATTGCTGGCCAGCGGCTTGCCCGCCTCCAGGCCGAAGCCGTTGACGATGTTCAGCACGCCCGGCGGCAGCAGGTCCGCGATCAGACCGGCAAAGACCATGATCGTGGCCGGGGTCTGTTCCGCGGGCTTCAGCACCACGCAGTTGCCGGCCGCCAGCGCCGGCGCCAGCTTCCAGCAGGCCATCAGCAGCGGAAAGTTCCACGGGATGATCTGGCCCACGACGCCCAGGGGCTCGTGGAAGTGATAAGCGATCGTGTCGTTGTCGATCTCGGAGATGCCGCCCTCCTGCGCGCGCAGCACGCCCGCGAAATAGCGGAAATGGTCGATGGCCAGCGGCAGGTCGGCGGCCATGGTCTCGCGGATGGGCTTGCCGTTGTCCCAGGTCTCAGCCGTGGCCAGCAGCTCCAGGTTCTGCTCCATCCGGTCGGCGATCTTCAGCAGGATGTTCGAGCGCTCCGTGGTCGAGGTCCGGCCCCAGGCCCCCTTGGCCTTGTGGGCGGCATCCAGCGCGGCCTCGATGTCGTCGGCGTTCGACCGGGCGATCTCGCCGATCTCGGCGCCGGTGATGGGCGTGGTGTTGGTGAAGTACTTGCCCGACTTGGGCGCCGCCCATTCGCCGCCGATGAAGTTGTCATAGCGGCGGGCAAAGGGCATCACGCCCACGCCCTTGAATTCGTGCGTCTGGTCGTTCGGCATCGGTTCCTCCTCCTCAGGATGACAGCCCCCGGATCTCCCGGTCCGGGTATGAGGCCAGCGTCGGACGCAAGGTGATTCGGAGCAACCGCCGATCCACGCCGCAGCGCAGAAGCTGTCTCACGATCGAGACAGTCCCCCGTGATTTTCGCCCAGACCCAACCGCGCCATGCGCCGATAGAGCGTCGCGCGACCGACCCCCAGGGCGCGTGCGGCGGCCGAGACGTTGCCCTCGGCCCGCGCCAAAGCCCGCATCACCGCGGCCCGTTCGGCCCGGTCGAAGCCGGTCAGCTCGTCCTGGCGGCCCAGCAGGTCAACGGCCGGGCGCGGCCGGATCGCACCCTCGCGCTCCAGCCCCAGGGCGCGGCGGGCGGCGCGGGTCGCGCCGATGACCAGGTCGTCCTTGTCCACCGCCAGCAGCACCGCCTGGTCGCTCTGGTCGTCCGAGGCCATGACGATGCGCGCATCCGGAAAGCTCTGCCGGAAGAAGGTCGCCTCGATGGCGCGCGCGGTCTGCGCCACCTGCGCCGAGATCAGCCTGTTGTAGCGCTCGGTCTGGTCGGCCCGCGCGCTGCTGACGTCCAGCGCCGCCAGCAGCCGCCCGTCCGGCCCCCAGATCGGCGCGTCCATGCAGGACATGGCGGTGTTGCGGGTGTGGAAATGCTCGTCGCGATGGATGGTCAGGGCGCGCCCCTCGACCAGGCAGGTGCCGATGCCGTTGGTGCCCTGCGCGGCCTCGGACCAGTCGGCGCCCTGCCACAAGCCCCAGTCCCGGAACTGCGCCGCATCCGCATCCGACACGCGCTGGTCCAGCACGATCCCCTGCGCATCGGTCAGAAGCACGTTGCAGCCCGACAGGCCGACGAGGTTGTAAAGCTGATCCAGCTGCGGCCCCGCGACCGTCAGGAAGCCCCGCATTGCCTCCAGCCGGTCGGCCAGCTCGGCATCGGACAGGCGGTCGGGGCGGCGGCGGTCGGCCGGGTCCAGCCCGTGCTTCAGCATCGACCGCCGCCAGGATGCCGCCAGCGCCGAGGTCGCGCTGCGCGACTGCGACTGCGCGGCCACAAGCTCCGCATGGTTGCGTTCGGTCATGATCTCCCCCTCAGGATGGGGGGACTATAGCACGGTTTGCGGGCCGCGGCCTGCGACTTTGGTCGCAGCCCGCGGGTCTCAGCGGACCGGGCCCTCGGGGATCACGACCCCGTCGACCGCGCGGTCGCGCCCCTGGTCCGGATGCGCGGGCGTGCCGCCCATGCTGCCCGAAGGCGCGGCGATGCGCGGCTGATAGGGCGGCAGGCGGTCGGCGCCGTCGCGATAGAGCAGCGACTGCCCCTTGTGGAACAGGTGCAGCGCATGGGGATCGGCGGTCAGGCGGACGCGCCGGCCCTTCAGGTCCGGGTGGATGCCCGGCAGCTTGGCGGTAATCGGCGCGGTCTCGGCCCCGGTGCCGAAATAGAGCAGCGTCACCTCGCCCAAGGCCTCGGTCAGATCGACCGTCCCCTCGAAGACCGGGGTACCCTCGGTCTCGCGCATGTCCTCGGGGCGCACGCCCAGGTTGACGGCCATGCCCTCGTCGCCGGCACGGGTCGGGATGGCGACCTGCGCCTCCAGCCCGCCGTCCAGCGCGACCGTGGTCATCGCGCCTACGGTCTTGACCCGGCCGGGCAGCAGGTTCATCGCCGGGCTGCCGATGAACTGGGCCACGAACTCGGTCATCGGCCGCTCGTACAGCTCCAGCGGCGCACCGACCTGGGCGATGCCGCCGCCGGCCAGCACCACGATGCGGTCGGCCAGGGTCATCGCCTCGGTCTGGTCGTGGGTCACATAGATCATCGTGCGGTCCGGCATCGAGGCCTTCAGCTGCGCGATCTCGATGCGCGTCGCGACCCGCAGGGCGGCGTCCAGGTTCGACAGGGGTTCGTCGAACAGATAGACCTGCGGGTCGCGCACGATGGCGCGGCCGATGGCCACGCGCTGACGCTGGCCGCCCGACAGCGCCTTGGGCAGGCGGTCCAGATAGGGCGTCAGCTGCAGCATCCGCCCCGCCCGGTCGGTCGCGGCCTGGATCTGGTCCTTCGACTGCCCCGCGATCTTCAGGGCAAAGGCCATGTTGTCGCGCACCGTCATGTGCGGATAGAGGGCATAGGACTGGAACACCATCGCGATGCCGCGCTGGCTGGGCGGGATGTCGTTCATCACCCGCCCGCCGATCTCCAGCGTGCCGCCGCTGATCTGCTCCAGCCCCGCGATCATCCGCAGAAGCGTCGACTTTCCGCAGCCCGACGGGCCCACGAACACGATGAATTCGCCCGACCTGATGTCCAGGTTGATGTCGCGCAGCACCTGCACGTCGCCATAGGACTTGGCGACATCGGTCAGTTTCAGATCGGCCATTGCGGTTCCCCCTACCCTTCGATGATCTGGACCTGCCAGGGCGTCAGCCCCTCCGCGTCCTGGTCGGACAGGTTCGCGCGGATCTGCAGGGTCTGCTGGGCGTCGGCGCGGCGGAAGGACAGCACCGGTCCCTGCGCGCGGATGTCGGTCATCGTGCCGCCGCGCAGCGCGCTGTGCTTGCGCCGCAGCCCGATCGCCCACCGGTAATGGTGCAGCATGGACTGGGCATCGGCCTCCTGGCCCACGACGGTGCGCTGCAGATGGGCATGCGGCACCGGCAGCCAGGGCTGGCTGGTCGAGAAGCCGCCGTTCACGCCCATGTCCCAGACCATCGGCGTCCGGCAGCCGTCGCGGCCCTTGAACTCGGGCCAGAACTCGATGCCGTAGGGGTCGCGCAGGTCCTCGAAGCGCAGCTCGGCCTCGGGCAGGCCCAGCTCCTCGCCCTGATAGAGGCAGACCGACCCGCGCAGGCAGACCAACACCGTCGCATAGGCCTTGGCGGCCTGCTCGCTCAGGTTCCAGCGGCTGATATGGCGGACCACGTCATGGTTCGACATGGCCCAGCACGGCCAGGCATTGGGCGCGATGGCCTGCAGACGTTCGAACACCTCGACCACGCGCGCGGCGGGCAGGTCGTCCCCCGACAGGAAGTCGAAGACATAGGACATCTGCACCCGGCCCGGCACGCCGGTATAGTCCTCCAGCAGCTCCAGCCCGCGCTCGCTGTCGCCGATCTCGCCCACGACCGACGCACCATAGGGCGTCAGCGCCTGGTTGAACTTCTCCAGGAAGGCCAGGTTCTCGGGCTGGGACTTGCTGTAGCGGTGGCTCTGGTGGTTGTAGGGGTTCACGGCGGGGGCGGTGTCGGCCTTGCGCAGCTCCGGCGGCAGGGCCGGGTTGTCGCGCAGCTGCGCGTCGTGGAAATAGAAGTTGATCGTGTCCAGCCGGAAGCCGTCCACGCCCTTGTCCAGCCAGAACCGCGCCATCTCGATCAGGGCATCCTGGACGGCGGGATTGTGGAAGTTCAGGTCCGGCTGCGAGGTCAGGAAGTTGTGCAGGTAGTACTGCTCGCGCCTCGCATCCCACTGCCAGGCGCTGCCGCCGAAGATCGACAGCCAGTTGTTGGGCGGGGTCCCGTCCGGCTTGGGGTCCGACCAGACATACCAGTCGGCGCGCGGGTTGTCGCGGCTGGCGCGGCTCTCCTTGAACCAGGGGTGCTGGTCCGAGGTGTGCGACATCACCAGGTCGATCATCACCTTCAAGCCCAGCTCATGGGCGCGTTCGACCAGCCAGTCGAAATCCTCCATCCGGCCGAAGATCGGGTCGATGCCGCAATAGTCGCTGACATCATAGCCGAAATCCTTCATCGGCGAGGTGAAGAAGGGCGAGATCCAGACCGCATCCACGCCAAGCGAGGCGACATAGGGCAGGCGCTGCGCGATGCCGGCCAGATCGCCGACCCCGTCGCCCGTCGTGTCCTGAAAGCTGCGCGGGTAGATCTGATAGATGATCCCGCCCTTCCACCAATCCGTCGTCTGTTCAGTCAAGTTCATCCACCTTTCACGGAACCGGCCAGCAATCCGCGGACCAGGTATTTCTGCATGGCGAAGAACACCAGCAGGGGTACCGCTATCGAGATGAAGGCGGAGGTTGCAAGGATCTCCCATTCACCTCCGCGCGATCCCATCAACTCGCGCAGGAGGCCGGTCATGACCAGCTGCTCACGCGTGTTGCCCAGAAACACCGTCGCGACCAGCAGGTCGTTCCAGACCCACAGGAACTGGAAGATCGCGAAGCTGGCCAGGGCCGGGAAGGACAGCGGCAGGATGATCCGGCGGAAGATCTGGAACTCGGTCGCGCCGTCCACGCGCGCGCTCTCGATCACCTCGCGCGGCAGGCCGACCATGTAGTTGCGCAACAGATAGACCGCCAGCGGAAGGCCGAAGCCGGTATGGGCCAGCCAGATGCCCAGATAGCCCTTGCCGATGCCCAGATCGTTGTGCAGCCGCAGAAGCGGGATCAGCGCCACCTGCAGCGGCACGACCAGCAGCCCCACGACCGCCGCCGTCAGCAGCGCGCGGCCCGGAAACTCCATCCAGGCCAGCGCATAGGCCGCGAAGGCCGCGATTAGGATCGGGATGACGGTCGCGGGGATGGTCACCGTCATGGTGTTCATGAAGGCCCGCCCCAGCCCGCCCGCGGTCAGCACGCGGTTGTAGTTCTCGGTCGTGAAGGAGGGCGGAGAGACGGTGGTGGTGAAAATCCGCTCGCCCCGGCGCATCTCGAAGGGCTGGGCCGAGGTCATGCGATAGCTGCCGTCCTCGGTCACGGTCAGCTCGATCCCGTCTTCCAGCGGCACGGTGGCGCCGGGCTCGAACTCGGCGGGGCGGCGGGCATTGGTGCCCCAGGCCGTCAGCTCCTGCGTGCCCTCCAGCGCGCTGCCCTCGATGACGTAGAGGTCGCCCTCCTGCACCTGGTCGTCGCCCGTCCCGGAGCGCACGAAGCCGGTCTGCACCGAGCCCGAGAAGGACTGCCACCACCCGGAGGTGGAGATCTGGTCGCGGTCGCGGAACGACGACACGAACAGGCCCAGGGTCGGGATCGTCCACAGCAGCACCAGCAGGAAGGCCGCGATGTTGACCGCCCATGCCAGCGACGATTTCTGTCCGGCCATCCCTTCCATCAGCGGACCTCCTTGCGGGCGTTGTAGATGTTCCAGACCATGATGGGCGTCACCAGGATCATCAGCACGATGGCGATGGCCGATCCGCGCCCGTAATCGGGCGTGCCGCGGAACATCCAGTCATACATCAGGTTGGCCAGCACCTGCGTGCCCCATTGCCCGTTGGTCATGACGAAGACGATGTCGAAGACCTTCAGCACCACGATGGTGATGGTGGTCCAGACCACCGCGATGGTGCCCATGATCTGCGGCACCTTGATCTTGAAGAACACCTGCAGGGGGGACGCGCCGTCCAGGATGGCGGCCTCGATCGTCTCCTCGGGGATGCCGCGCAGGGCGGCCGACAGAATGACCATCGCGAAGCCTGTCTGGATCCAGACCAGCACGACCATCAGCAGCAGGTTGTTCCACACCGGCAGCGTCAGCCAGATCTGCGGCTCTCCGCCCAAGCGGGTCACGATCCAGTTCAGGAGGCCGATCTGCGTCTCGCCCGAGGCGCGGTATTCATAGATGAACTTCCAGATGACGCCCGCGCCGACGAAGCTGATGGCCATGGGCATGAAGATCAGCGACTTGCCGATGTTGCCCCATTTCAGCCGGTCGGTCAGCTGCGCCGCGATCAGGCCGAACACCGTGGACAGGGCCGGCACGACCAGCAGCCACATCATGTTGTTGACCATCGATTCGCGGAACTTGGCGTCGTTCACCAGCCAGACATAGTTGTCGGCGCCGACGAACCGCGTGCCGTTCGCGTTGAACAGCGACCGCCAGAAGCTGTCCAGCACCGGATAGATCAGATAGGTCGTCAGGAACAGGATGGCCGGTCCCAGAAACAGCCAGGGGCGGATCTGGTTCGCCCGGCGGATGTTGTCGCCCGCCTGCGGCCCGCGCGGCGGAAAGATGCGGTCCAGAAGCCAGTTCGACCCCCAGAACCAGGCCACGCAGCCAAAGACGCCGATCGCGATCGTGCTGACCGCCAACCACAGCAGTTCCATTGCCATCTCCCGCCTGAAGAAAGGGCGCGGCGATCTTGCGCCGCCGCGCCGGTCGGTGGTCGGTCGTCAGTTCAGCGACGCCCAGGTCTCCTGGATGCGGTCAGCCACGTCCTGCGCCGAAGCGCCGCCGACAAAGTCGATCATCCCGGTCCAGAAGGCGCCCGCGCCGATCGCGCCGGGCATCAGGTCCGACCCGTCGAAACGGAACACCGTCGCGTCCAGCAGGATCTGTCCCATGCGGCGCACGGTCGGGTCGTCATAGGCCTCGATATTGGCGCCGGTATAGGGCGTGACGAAGCCCTGCTGCGCCATCCAGATCTCATGCGCGACGGGGGTCTTCAGGAACTCGACGAAGGCCATGGCGGCGGGGTTGTCCGACAGGACCGCGAACATGGTGCCGCCGCCCAGGACGGGCTGGCCCAGATCACCCGATGCGGGGGCGGGCATGTAGAAGAAATCGGCATCCTCGCCCACGACCGTGCCCTCAGGGAAGAAGGTCGTGATGAAGCTGGCCTGGCGGTGCAGATAGCAGGCCGGGGGGCTGGCGAACAGGCCCGCGGGGCTCTCGCGGAAATCGGTCGCGCTGACCGACCCCACGCCGCCCGCGACGAAGTCGGGGTTCTTGGCGAACCAGCCGAATTCCTCGATCGCGGCCACGACCTTGGGGTCGTTGAAGGGCATCGCGTTGGTCGTCCAGGCGTCGTAATCCTCGGGCGTGGCGGTGCGGAGCATCAGATCCTCGACCCAGTCGGTCGCGGGCCAGCCGGTGGCGCCGCCCGATCCGAGGCCGATGCACCAGGGCGTCTCACCATCGGCGGCGATCTGTTCGGTCAGCGCCTTCAGGTCCTCATAGGTTTCGGGGACGGAATAGCCAGCATCCTCCAGGTTCTCGGGGACATACCAGACCAGCGACTTGACGTCGGCCTTGTAGGGGAAGGCGAACAGCTGCTCGGTCCCGTCCTGGCCCGCATAGGTGCCAAGCGCGGCCCAGCTTGCCCCGGCGGCGTAATTCTCCACCAGCCAGTCGGAGGTCTCCTGGCCCAGGGGCCGCAGGAAGCCGCGCGCCGCCAGGTCCGAGGCCAAGCCCGGCTGCGGGAAGACCGCCATGTCGGGGGGCGATCCGGCCTCGCTGTCGATCACGATCTGCTGCTCGAAGCTGTCGGAGCCGGAATAGTTCGCCTGCGCGCCGGTCGCCTCGTTGAAATAGGCGATGACCGATTGGAACAGCTCTTGGTCGCCGCCCAGCCACGGGCCCAGGATGTTGAAGCTCTGGCCCTCCAGATCGGGATGGGCGGCCTTGAACTCCTCCAGGCTGGCCCAGTTGATGCGGTCGTCGCTGCCCGGCTCGATCACCAGTTGCGCCTGCGCCATCCCGGCGCCCAGGGCGATGATCGCCGCGGTCGTGTAGAAGGTCTTTTTCACGTCTTCCTCCCAGAAGCCTGCCCGGTCGCTGATCGCCGGGCTGTTAACGCCAACATCTGCCAGATTTCACGAATCTGTCAAACGCTTCTCATTCCCATTCCAGTTCCTTGTAGGCGGCGGTCGCATCGCGCGCGACCGTGACGTCATAGTCATTCCACGGATCACGCAATCCTTGCAAGGCCTTGACGATGTCGGGAACGGCCTCGGACAGCGGCAGGCCGCGGTCGATCGCGGCGCGGGTGCGGTCGGCAAGCGCTTTCAAAAACGCGGTCTGCGGACCCGCGACCTCGACCCATGATTCGCCGACCGGTCCGTGGCCGGGCACGATCCAGCGTGCCCCGGCGGCCGGGTCGCTGTCCAGCCATTCCAGCCAGCCCCGCAGCGACCCGTCCACTACCGGGGTCAGGTCGCGGAACAGCAGGTCGCCCGCGAACAGCGTCGCGCTGCGGCGATCCGTCACCGTCAGGTCGTTGTCTGTATGGGCGGCAGGCCAGGCGCGCAAGTCCAGCTCCCTGTCGCCCAGATCCAGCGTGGCGCGATCCTCGACCAGCCGGTCGGGCATGGCGACGGCGGTGCCGATCCAGTCCCGCGCGGGATAGAGGTCCCGGACCAGCCGCAGATAGCCGTCGGCCCGCGCCTGCAGCGCGGCGGGCATGGCGTGATGGGCCACGACCTGCGCCCCGGCCTCGGCCAGCACCGCCGCGCCCAGCACATGGTCGGGATGCATATGGGTCAGCACGACATGCCGGATCGGCAGATCGGTCCGCCGCCGGATCGCGACGTAGAGCGCCTGCCCCTGCGCCCGCGTGGTGCCCGCGTCGATCACCGCGACCGCGTCGCGCCCGATGACCACGCCGAGATTGGCGATATGCCCGTCGGCGCTGTCCTCCATCGCGACGGGCCGGCCGGGATGGACCAGGACGCCGGGCGACAGCGCCTCCAGCGGCAGGGCGGGCAGGTCGGCATTGGCGATGCAGGCGGGCGTCCCCGCCACCAGGTCCTCCCGCCCCGCCATCCAGTCCGACACGACGGGACCCGCCGCCGCCAGACAGGTCGCGGGGTCGGACGAATCGCCGCGGGGCAGAAGGATGTCGGCACATTGATCGGTGGCCAGGGCCAGGCAGACCGGCAGAATCAGGTGAAACATCGGTGATCGAACCCTCCCTGCCGCCCCGAAAGGCACCGCCATCACGAAATGGTCACGCGGTTACGACCTTTGTCGTGTTGATTCATCCTGCCTCTGGACTAAATTTAAATCCAGTCGCCTTCCGAGCGGCACATGGCATGTAGGAGGAGCACAACATGGCTTGGACCAAACCCACCCTGACCGAGATCGCCTGCGGCATGGAGATCAACATGTACGCCCCGGCCGAGGACGAACCCGTCCTGTTCTGAGCCTGACCGGACAGGCAGGATTGCGGCCCCGTCCGAGTTGCTCGGGCGGGGCCCTGTCATGAGGCGGAACCGATGCGGATCATCATCCTCGGCGCGGCGGCGGGCGGCGGCCTGCCGCAATGGAACTGCGGCTGCGGGCATTGCGATGCCGCGCGCGCGGGACGCATCCCGTCGATGACACAAAGCTCGGTCGCGGTCAGCGCGGACGGGCGGGACTGGGCGATTCTGAACGCCTCGCCCGACATCCGCGCGCAGCTGGCCGCGACGCCGGCGCTGCACCCGACCGGGCCGCGGACCGTGCCGCTGCGATCCGTGCTGGTAACGAACGGCGACATCGACCATGTGGCGGGGCTGCTGACCCTGCGCGAGAGCCAGCCCTTCGATCTGTTCGCGACGCAGGCCATCCATGACGCGCTGGCGGCGAACCCGATGATGGCGGCGGTGAACCCCGATCACGTCCCGCGCCGCACCGTCGCGCTGGACCGGACCATCCCGCTGGCCCCCGGCCTGTCCGCGACCCTGTTCGCCGTGCCGGGCAAGGTGCCGCTCTATCAGGAGGGCGCGGTGGTCGAGACCGGCCTGATCGGAGAGACCACGGTGGGGGTTGAACTGCGCGCGGGCGACCGGCGCGCGCTGTACATCCCCGGCTGTGCCGCGATGCCCGACTGGCTGCGCGACCGCATCGCGGGGGCGGATGCGCTGTTCTTCGATGGCACGCTGTGGGGTGATGACGAGATGATCCGAATGGGCTTGGGCCACAAGACCGGCCGTCGCATGGGTCACATGCCGGTGACCGAGACCATCGCCGCGCTGGACGGCACGCCCCTGGGCCGGCGCATCCTGGTCCACATGAACAATTCGAACCCGCTCTGCGACCCGTCCAGCCCGCAATCGGCCGAGGCCGAGGCCCGGGGCTGGCGGATCGCCCGCGACGGCATGGAGATCGCGCTGTGAAGGACGTCCAGACCACCCCCCAGTCCCGCGAGGATTTCGAGGCCCGGCTGCGCGCCATCGGCGCCGCGCGCTATCACGACCGCCATCCGTTCCACGCCCGGCTGCATGGCGGCCATTGCACCCCGGACGAGGTGCGGGCCTGGGTCATCAACCGCTGGATGTACCAGTCGCGCATCCCGATGAAGGACGCCGCCTTCATGAGCCGGGTCGAGGACCCCGACCTGCGCCGCGCCTGGCGCAAGCGGATCGAGGATCACGACGGCGGCGCGACCGAGGGCGGCGGCATCCGCCGCTGGCTGGCCTTGGCACAGGCGGTGGGGCTGGACCCCGACTATGTCGCGTCGGGCGTGGGCATCATGCCGGCGACCCGCTTCGCGGTCGAGGCCTATGTCCGCTTCGTGCGCGACATGCCCCTGCTGGACGCGGTGGCGGCCAGCCTGACCGAACTCTTCGCGCCGCGCATCCATGCGCAGCGGATCGAGGGACTGCTCGCGCATTACGATTTCGCCGATGACAGCAGCCTGTCCTATTTCCGGAAACGCCTGACCGAGGCGCCCGAGGACGTGGCCTTCGGCCTCGACTATGTGCTGACCCATGCCGACACGGCGGAGAAGCAGGACGCCGCCGCCGCCGCCCTGACCTTCAAGACCGACGTCCTCTGGGCGCAGCTGGACGCGCTGTGGCACGGCTATGTCGAGGGCCACATCCCCCCCGGCGCCTGGCGCCCCGGAGAGGGGATGCGCGCATGACCCCGCTGATCGAGGCGCAGGACGTCCCCTACCTGCCGCGCGGCGTGCGGCTGCAGGGGGACCGCGTGCGCGGCATCCGCGTACTGCAGGCCCCCGAACGCGCCCTGCAGCTGGACCAGATCGGAGAGGCGATCCTGTCGGAACTGGACGGCACCCGCAGCTTGGAGCAGATCGTGGCGGGGCTGGCCGCGCGCTACAACGCGCCCGCCGATCAGATTGCGGGCGATGTGCGCGATTTCCTGACCGGGCTGGTCGAACGGCGCATGGTCTTCCTGAAGGACGCGTCATGAAGGACCAGCAGGACCAGCCGCGCGATCTGGACGGCAACCCCGTCACCCCCGGCCTGCCCATGGCTATGCTGGCCGAGGTCACACATCGCTGCCCGCTGGCCTGCCCCTATTGCTCGAACCCCGTCGATCTTGTCCGCGCCGCCAAGGAGATCGGCGCCGATGACTGGGGCCGGGTGTTCCGGCAGGCCGCCGATCTGGGGGTGCTGCAGGTCCATATCTCGGGCGGAGAGCCCGGCGCGCGCCGCGATCTGGCGCAGATCGTGGGGCATGCGCGCGATGCGGGCCTTTACGTGAACCTTATCACCTCGGGCATCGGAATCACCCGCGACCGGCTGATCGAGCTGGACCGCGCGGGCGTCGATCATGTCCAGCTGTCCCTGCAGGGCATCCGCCCCGACATGGCCGACCGCATCAGTGGCCATCCAGGGTCTTGGGACAAGAAGATGGCGTTCAGCGATTGGGTCACCGAGATCGGCTTTCCGCTGACCATCAACGCGGTCGTCCACCGCCAGAACATAGAGCGCCTGCCCGACATGATCGACCTGGCCGAACGCCTCGGCGCGCGGCGGATCGAGGTGGCGACGGTGCAGTTCCACGGATGGGCCGACCGCAACCGCGGCGCGCTGATGCCCACCCGCGAACAGGCCGAATTCGCGCGCCAAGTGGTGAACGCGGCCCGCATCCGGCTGCGCGGGCGGATGGTCATAGACTATGTCCCGGCTGACCACCACGCGATCTATCCCAAGGCCTGCATGGGGGGCTGGGGCTCGACCGGCCTGAATGTCGGCCCGGACGGCACCGTCCTGCCCTGCCACGCCGCCCAGACCATCGGCTGGATGCGCTTCGAGACCGTGCAGGAGCGGTCGCTGTCCGACATCTGGCACCTGTCCGACAGCTTCAACGCGTTCCGCGGCACCGCCTGGATGCCCCAGCCCTGCCGCGGCTGCGAGCGCAGGACCGTGGATTTCGGCGGCTGCCGCTGTCAGGCCATGGCGCTGGCGGGCGATGCGCGCGCGACCGATCCGGTCTGTTCGAAATCTCCGCTGCATGCCGGGGTCGTGGCGCGCGCCGAAGGGGACGCCGCCGCCACGACCACCGACTTCGTCTATCGGAGGATGTCCAAGGGAGGATAGGACAATGGGACGATGGCTGATCCTGGCGGCGGCGCTGATGGCGACGCCCGCCACCGCGCAGGAGAACGCGCTGCAACCCTCGCCGACATGGGAAGATCTGCGCGGCGCGGTGCTGGACATGGATGCCGACCCGCCCATCGACGCGGGCGTGCTGGACCTGGAGGCCCCTGCCCGCGCCCATGACGCGGCCATCGTGCCGGTCCGCCTGACCCAGCCCGCAGGCGCCCCCGCCATCGAATCGCTGACCCTTGTCATCGACGAGAATCCCGCCCCCGTCGCTGCGGAATACGGCTTCGGCGCGGCGCTGATGCCCCTGGATTTCGAGGTCCGCGTCCGCGTGGACAGCTATTCCGACGTGCGCGCCATCGCCACGGGCGCGGACGGGGCGCCGGTGATGGCGGGGCGCTTCGTCAAGGCGGCGGGCGGCTGTTCGGCACCCGCCGGCAAGGACATGGCCGCGGTCGAGGCGACGATGGGCCAGATGCGCTGGCGCAGCGAGCCGCAGCAGGACGCCGCCATCGGCACGCTGATGATCCGGCATCCGAACTTTTCCGGGCTGCAGCGCGACCAGGTCAGCCTGCTGACCATCCCCGCCCATTTCATCGACCGGCTGGAGGTGCGTCAGGGCGCGGATCTGCTGTTCACCATGTCGGCCGGAATCTCGGTCAGCGAGGACCCGGTCTTCCGCTTCCGCTATGTCCCGAACGGCCAGGACATCCATGTGGAGGTGGAGGATACCGAGGGCGGGCGCTGGAGCGAAACCTTCCCCGCCGGGGACAGAGAAGGCATCAAAAGCTAATCGCGCATCCGACTTTCGTCGCAGCACGACGCTTGCTTTATGTGCATCCTACCCTAGACTGAGCAGGCGTCGGCGCCTTCCGGGGAGGAGGGGCGCCGCCACAATTCAGGGAGGAAGGCCATGACAGCAGCCGCCGCACGCGTGCGGGCCGCGCCGTCACCGCGACCCACCGCAGACCAGGTCCGCGAGATCCTGATCGTGGACGATCATCCGCTGATGTGCGACGCGCTGGCGCTGACGCTGAAGATCAGCTTCGGCCTCAAGAACGTCCGCACCGCCCGCAGCCTGGCCACCGCGGTCGAGCAGATCCGGCAGCAGGGCGCGCCCGATGCCGTGATCCTGGACCTGAACCTGCCCGACGCGCGCGGCGCCGAGGGCATCGTGACGCTGCGCCGGCAGCTGCCGGGCGTGCCGATCACCATGATCTCGGCCGATCTGGAGGGGGCGATGATCACCACGGCCATGGCCGCCGGGGCGCAGGGCTATATCAGCAAATCGCTGTCGCGAGAGGCTCTGGTCGACAGCCTGCGCCGCATGTGGGACGGGGAGCGGGTGACCCCGGACGGCTATGAGCCCGCGCAGGACGGCGACGACGACGAGGCCAGGGCCGACCTGGCGCGGCGCTTCGCCTCGCTGACACCGCAGCAGATGAAGATCCTGCGGCTGATCTGCCAGGGCAAGGCCAACAAGGAGATCAGCTACGAGCTCTCCATCGCCGAGGCCACGGTCAAGACCCACATCACCGCCATCATGTCCAAGATCAACGCCCGCCGCCGCACGCAGGCGGTGCTTCTGGCCAATTCCATCCGGCTGTTCGAGGCCGGGTGATGGACACCGGCCCGGCTGCGAAGGAGGGCGCAACCGGGCCGGTCGCTGTGCAGGCCGACCACGGCGCGACCGACAGGGCCGCGACCTTGCTGGACGGCCTGCGCGGCACCCATCCGTCTCTGGTTCTGATCTTCGGCGCGCAGGGCGACGATCTGGCCGGGCTGCAGGCGCAGCTTGCACCCGGCCTGCCCGACGACTGCGTCTTTGCGGGCTGTTCCTCGGCCGGAGAGATCGGGCCGTCGGGCTATGCCAGCGACAGCGTCGTGGCGATCGGCTTTCCGCGCCGGCATTTCCGCACGGCCTGCCTGCTGCTGGCGGACCTGCCCTCGCTGCCGGTCTCGGACTGGCTGCGGCGACTGCGGCGGATGGCGCATGACTTCGCCCCCGCCCCCGACCGGCGGCTGTTCGGCCTGCTGCTGAGCGACGGGCTGACCGGGCAGGAGGACGTGGTCGTCGCCACGCTGGACGCCGCGCTGCCGGGGGTGCCGGTGCTGGGCGGATCGGCGGGCGACGGGCTGCGCTTCCGGCGGACCCATCTGCTGTCGCACGGGCAGGTCCTGTCCGACGTGGCGGTCTTCCTGCTGATCGAGACGGACCTGGCGATCCACGAGGTCACCTTCGCGCATTTCAGCCCCACGCCGGTGCGCGCCGTCGTCACCGCCGCGCAGCCCGAACGCCGCCGCATCCTGGAGCTGAACGCCGAGCCCGCCGCGCTGGAATATGCCCGCCTGACGGGACTTGATCCCGCCGACCTGACGCCCACCGAGTTCGCGCGCCATCCGCTGCTGCTGCGCATGGGCGGGCGCCACCATGTGCGCGCGATCAGCGCCATCACCGAGGATGACGGCCTGTCGCTGATGGCCTCGGTCGATACCGGCACGGTGCTGACGCTCGGCCGGGCCGAGGACCTGATCCAGGGCTTCTCGGACATGCTGGACGCCCTGCCCGGCCCGCCGCTGATGGTGCTGGCCTTCGACTGCATCCTGCGTCGTTTGGCATTGGAGCGGGCGGGGCTGACGCAGCGCATGTCGCAGCTCTATCGCCACCACCGCGTGGCCGGGTTCAACACCTATGGCGAGCAGCACAGCGGCATGCATGTGAACCAGACCTTCGTGGGCCTGGCCTTCCTGGAGCCGCCGGATGCTGCGTGAGGACGACCCGCCCGCGCGCCAGATCGAGAAACTGAAGCGCATCAACGCCGTGCTGATCGACCGGATCGAGCGGCTGGAGGAATCGCGCGGTTCGGCTTGGTCGATGTTCCAGGCCGCCGTCGCGCTGGAGCAGGAGGTTAGGGCCCGCACCCGCGACTTGGAGCAGGCCCTGACCGACCTGTCGCAACGCAACCGCGAGCTGGCCGTCGCCCGCGCCCTGGCCGAGGAGGCGAACCGGTCCAAGACGCGATTCCTGCGCGCGGCCAGCCATGACCTGCTGCAGCCGCTGTCGGCGGCGCGGCTGTTCCTGTCGGCCTTTGCCGACACCCCCCTGGATGCGACGCAGACCCAGCTGACCGAGCGTCTCGGCAGCGCCTTCGAATCCGTCGAACAGCTGATGCACGCCGTCCTGGACATCTCGCGGCTGGACAGCCAGCGGATCGAGTTCAACCGCCAGCCGGTGCCGCTGGACGACCTGTTCCGGCGCCTAGCGGCGGAATACGCGCCGCTGGCGCAGGCCAAGGGGCTGCGGCTGCGCTTCGTGCCGACGACGGCGGTGGTGGACAGCGATCCGATCTTTCTGCGCCGCATCGCGCAGAACCTGGTCTCGAACGCGATCAAGTACACCCAGCAGGGCGGGGTCGTCGTGGGCGTGCGCCGCAAGGGGGCGCTGTGCTGGCTGGCGGTGCATGACACCGGCATCGGCATCCCGGCCGTGGACCGCAACCGCATCTTCGACGAGTTTCAGCGCCTGGCCCATGACGGGGCGACGCCGGGCATGGGGCTGGGCCTGTCCATCGTGCGCCGCGCCTGCGCCAAGCTGGGCCATCCGCTGAGCCTGACATCGGAGGCGATGCGCGGCACGACCTTCCGGGTCGGGCTGCCGCTGGTGGGGGGCATCGCGGACAGCGCGCCGCTGCCCGACGTCGCGCCGCGCGCGCTGCGCGGCCGGGTGGCCCTGGTGATTGAGAACGACCCGGCGATGCGCCACGGCTATCAGGTGATCCTGGGCGACAGGCTGGGCATGGTGCCGCGCATCGCGGGCGGCACGGCCGAGGCCCTGGCCACCATGGGCGACGAGCCGCCGGACGTGATCCTGGCCGATTACCATCTGGAGAACGGCGACACGGGCTTTGCCGCCATCGAGGCGTTGCGTGCCGCGTCGGACCGCCCCGTGGCCGCCGTGATGGTCACCGCGCATCGCGACCCGTCCATCGCGCGGGGCTGCGCGGCGATGGGGGTGCATCTTTTGGAGAAGCCCGTCCGCCCGCCCGAGCTGGCAGAGATCCTGGGCCGCCTGCTGGCCTAAGACCAAGGGAGGATGCCGCCCGCGCCGGGGCTTGCGCAGGCGCGCGCCCCGCGCCCATCATGACCGCGGATTGTTTGGGAGGACAGACCATGACCCGTGCCATCGCCCTGGCCCTGATGCTGGGGCTGACCGCCCTTGCCCCGCGCGCGGCCGACGCGGCCGAGGCGGGCGATGCCGTCTTTGCCGAACGCGGCCCCTGGGATCTGGGCGACCGGGTGCTGGAATGGGCGCTGACGGTCGAGGGTCCCGCCGCCGAGGGTTTTCGCCCCGTCCCGGAGGGGCGCATCGCCCTGTCGCAGGGGATCGATCCGTCCGACCGGCAGCCGGTGCTGGAGCTGACCCAGGAGGCCGGGCCGGTGGACCGCAGGATCGGCCCCTTCCCGATCTCGTCCGGGGACCCGGTCCTGACCTTCTTTCTGGAGCAGACCACCCGCGACATGGCGGCGCTGACCGGGGGCAGCCCCTTCTACATCCGCAACCGCATGAAGGAGGCGCTGTTCCGCGGCGGCGACCTGGCCCGGACCGAGGACGGCGTCACGGCCAGCTTCCGCCCCTTCGCGGAAGACCCGAATGCCGCGCGCATGAACGGGTTCCAGACCCTGACACTGACCTTCGTGATGGCCGACCCCGAGGCCCCGATCCGCGAATTGCGCGCCGAGACCGCCGAGGGCGCGACCTATCGCAACCGGATGGTGCTGCAATGAGGGGGGCGGCAGCGGTGGCGGTGATCCTGTCGGCCCTGCCCGCGGGCGCGCAGGGTGTGAACGACTATCCGACCAATGCGCGGGTGGAATATGCCTTTGCCTGCATGGCGACCAACGGACAGACGCGCGAGATGCTGGACCGCTGCTCCTGCGCGATCGACCGCATCGCGGAGATCCTGCCCTACAAGGACTATGTCGGCGCCGAGACGGTCCTGCGCATGCGCCAGACCAGCGGCGAACGCTCGGGGATGTTCCGCGGCATGGCGGCCCTGACCGAGACCGTGGCCACCCTGCGCCGCGCCGAGGCCGAGGCCGAGATCATCTGCTTCTGACCGCCGCGCGTCACAGCGACAGGCCGATCCCCGCGCCTGCCGCCAGCGCCAGCAGCGCGACCAGCCACAGCGGCACCGGCGGGCGGGCCTGGATCAGCGTCAGCCGCGTCTCCTCGGGATGGGCGCGTTCCCACAGGGCGCGCTCGATCATGCGCGGCAGCAGCGGGCCATAGCGGCCCACGGTCTGCGCGATCTGGGTCAGGTCGCTGATCGCGGCCTTGGGACCGACGCTGGCCTTGATGTAATCCGACACGACCGGCTTGGCCGCATCCCAGATATTCAGGTTCGGGTCCAGCGACCGGGCCACGCCCTCGACCACGACCATGGTGCGCTGCAGCAGGATCAGCTCTGTCCGGGTCGGCATGCCGAAGCGTTCGGTCACCTCGAACAGATAGGACAGCAGGTTGCCCATGCTGATGCGGCTGGCATCGGCACCGAAGATCGGCTCGCCCACGGCGCGCAGCGCGCGGGCGAAGGCGGCCTCGTCGCGGTCACGGGGGACGTATCCGGCCTCGAAATGCACGCGGGCGACCAAGCGGTAATCGCGCTGGATGAACCCGTACAGGATCTGGGCATAGACCCGGCGGGTGTATTCGTCGATCTCTCCCATGATGCCGAAGTCATAGGCGATGATGTCGCCGTTCGCCGCGACCTTGAGGTTGCCGTGATGCATGTCGGCATGGAAGAACCCGTCGCGCAGCGCATGCGACAGGAACAGCTGGATCACCCGGCGCGCCAGGTCGGTCGTGTCGTGACCGGCGGCGATCAGCGCCTCGCGGTCGCCCATCGGCAGCCCCTCGGCCCAGTCCGCGGTCAGCACGCGGCGCGAGGACAGCGCCCAATGCGGCCGCGGGATCTGAAAGCCCGCATCGCCGGCCGTGTTCTCGGCGAATTCCGATGCGGCGGCGGCCTCCAGCCGCAGGTCCTGTTCGCCGGAGACGGTCTTCTCGAAATGGCTGACCACGTCGCGGGGGCGCAGGCGGCGCGTGCCGGGCGAGACCAGCTCGATCAGGCGCGCGCCGAAATGGAACGCGTCGATGTCGCGCTTGAAGGCCGCGCCGATGCCGGGACGCACGACCTTGACGGCGACCTCGCGCCCCGTCTCGCGCACGCGGGCGCGGTGGACCTGCGCGATGGAGGCCGCGGCGACGGGTTCGGAGAATTCGCTGAACAGCTGATCGATGGGGGCGCGCAGCTCCGCCTCGATGGCAGTCTTGGCGACCTCGGTCGGAAAGGGCGGCAGGCGGTCCTGCAGCATGCGCAGCTGTCCGGCCATCTCGGGGCCCACGACATCGGCGCGCGTCGACAGGATCTGGCCGAACTTGATATAGGCCGGTCCCAGGGCGGTGATCGCGCGGGTGATGGGCGGCAGGGTCGGATCGCCCTTGTATCCCAGCCAGCGGAAGGGCCAGCCCAGGACCCGCGCGGCCAGCCGCAGGCGCATAGGCGCATCGACCGCGTCCAGCACCGCGGCCATGGCGCCAGTGCGTTCGAACGTGGCGCCTGTGCGGATCAGGCGCAGGATGTTGTGGGGTCCGCGCATCGCCCTACAATTTCCAGCCGGAATGCAGGGCGGCGATGCCCATCGACAGGTTGCGCCACTGCACCCGGCCGAAGCCCGCATCGCGGATCATCGCGGCAAAGCTGTCCTGATCGGGGAACTTGCGGATCGATTCGACCAGATACTGATAGCTGTCGCGATCGCCCGTCACCGCCTGCCCCATGGCCGGGATCACGTTGAAGCTGTAGCGGTCATAGGCCCATTGCATCGCGGGCACCGGGATCTGGCTGAACTCCAGCACCACCAGGCGGCCGCCGGGCTTCAGGACGCGGTACGCCTCGCGCAGCGCGTCGGGGATGCGCGTCACGTTGCGGATGCCGAAGCTGATCGTGTAGCGGTCGAAGCTGTTGTCGGCGAAGGGCAGCGCCATCGCGTCGCCCGTGACCCAGGCCAGCCGGTCGGCACGGTCCACGGCCTCGGCGCGCTTGCGCCCCTCGACCAGCATGGATTCGGTCATGTCGCAGACCGTGACCCGCGCCCCCGGCGCCCGGTCCAGGAAGCGGAAGGCCACGTCGCCCGTGCCGCCCGCCACGTCCAGCAGGTGCTGCCCGTCGCGCGGCGCCAGCCAGTCCATCAGCGCGGTCTTCCAGATGCGGTGGATGCCGACGCTCATCAGGTCGTTCATCACGTCGTATTTCGAGGCGACCGAGGAAAAGACCTGATGGACCATGCCGGCCTTCTGATCCTCGTCCACGGTCCGAAAGCCGAAATGGGTCGTCTTGCTGTCCGTCATGCGCTTGCCGTTTGCCTGTTCCATTGCCAGATAGGTCCGGCGTGCCGCGCGCACAATGCGACGAAAGGAACCCGATTGCCAGAACTGCCGGAAGTCGAGACCGTCCGCCGCGGCCTGCTGCCCCATCTGGAGGGCGCGCGCATCGCCCGCGCCCAGATCAACCGCCCCGACCTGCGCTGGCCGCTGCCAGTGGACCTGATGCAAGTGCTGACCGGGGCGCGCGTCACCGCGCTGCGGCGGCGGTCGAAATACCTGCTGGCCGACCTGGAGGGGCGCGGCACGGTCCTGTGGCATCTGGGCATGTCGGGCCGCATGCTGGTCCAGGGCGCGGGCCTGGGCGAGTTCCACCGCGATCCGGGCGTCCATGCGCGCCACGACCATGTCGTGCTGACCACCGATGCGGGAACGACCGTGACCTTCAACGACGCGCGCCGCTTCGGCATGGTGGACCTGATCCGCGAAGGTGCGTCCCATCCGCTGCTGGACCATCTGGGGCCCGAGCCCTTCGATGCGGTCTTCGACGCGGATTACCTGCGCGCGGCCTTCGCGGGGCGGCGCGTGCCGGTGAAACAGGCGCTGCTGGACCAGCGGATCGTGGCGGGGCTGGGCAACATCTATGTCAGCGAATCGCTGTGGCGCGCCGGCATCGATCCGCGCCGGGCGGCGGGGCGGATCGGCGCGCCGCGCATCGCGGCCCTGGTCGGCCATATCCGCGACGTGCTGACCGATGCGATCGCGGCGGGCGGATCGTCCCTGCGCGACCATCGCCAGGCCAGCGGAGAGCTGGGCTATTTCCAGCACAGCTTCCGCGTCTATGACCGCGCGGGCCAGCCTTGCCTGCGCGACGGATGCCCTGGCACCATCGCGCGGATCGTGCAGTCGGGGCGGTCGTCCTTCTGGTGCCCGACCTGCCAGCGGTGAACCGTTGGACGGCTGCGCGGGCCTCTGCTAGGACGGAGGCCACGCAATCTGCCAACGAGGTCCAAGCCCCATGGCCTACGAAACCATCATCGTGGAGATCGAGGACGAGGTCGCCCTGATCCGGCTGAACCGTCCCGAGGCGCTGAACGCGCTGAACGGCGCCCTGCTGGACGAGCTGTCGACCGCGCTGTCGGAGGCCGACCGCAACGACAAGGTCCGCTGCATCGTCCTGACCGGCAGCGAGAAGGCCTTCGCCGCCGGCGCCGACATCAAGGAGATGTCCACGAAGACCTATGTCGAGGTCTATGAGGAGGACCTGTTCGGCGCCCAGATCGAGGCGATCACCCGCGTGCGCAAGCCGATCATTGCCGCCGTCAGCGGATACGCCCTGGGCGGCGGCTGCGAGCTGGCCATGGTCTGCGACTTCATCATCTGCGCCGAGAACGCCAAGTTCGGCCAGCCCGAGATCAACCTGGGCGTCGTCGCGGGCATCGGCGGCACGCAGCGCCTGACCCGATTCGTGGGCAAGTCCAAGGCGATGGACATGAACCTGACCGGCCGCTTCATGGACGCGGCCGAGGCCGAGCGCTCGGGGCTGGTCAGCCGCGTCGTGCCCACCGCCAAGCTGATTCCCGAGGCGATGGCCGCCGCGCGCAAGATCGCCGAGAAGTCCCAGATCGCCACCAAGACCGTCAAGGAGGCCGTCAACCGCGCCTATGAGACGACCCTGCGCGAGGGGCTGCTGTTCGAGCGGCGGTCCTTCCACGCGCTGTTCGGCACCGAGGACCAGAAAGAGGGCATGGCCGCCTTTCTGGAAAAGCGCGAGGCGCAGTTCCGCGACCGGTAGGGGGTTTCCTTTTCCCCGGCCTTGGCCTATAGGCCCGGGCTTACATGCGTGTGGGCCCGCTTTGGCAAGAATCATGTCCGTCCCGGATCAGGGACGGCGCCATGGGGCTTTTGCACGTTCGAGATTCAGACATGCAACAGACCCGATAGGAAGACCCCCATGGCCAACACGCCCCAGTCCAAGAAACGCGCCCGCCAGATCGAACGTCGCACCGACGTCAACAAGGCCCGCCGCTCGCGCATCCGCACCTTCATCCGCAAGGTCGAAGAAGCCATCGCCTCGGGCAATGCCGAGGCCGCGGCCCTGGCGCTGAAGACCGCCCAGCCCGAACTGATGCGCGGCGTGACCAAGGGCGTGGTCCACAAGAACACCGCCTCGCGCAAGGTGTCGCGCCTGGCGGCCCGCGTGAAGGCCCTCTCGGCCAACTGATCCACAGGGGTCGCGAACCCGCGATTCCCCCGGCACGACCCCGATCGGGCGCAGGCGAAAGCCTTGCGCCCGATTTTCTTTTCCGCACGCCATGTTCGGGAAAGATGAACGAATTCAGCGCCTTATTAAAATTGTCAATCGAGTCAAGGGCATCGCAGATTCGCCCCGACCAAGTTTGTGTCAAGCGCATAGTTCGGTTGCGGCTATCCACAAGCTGGGGCTAGTTTCCTCCATGCGATTCACGTCGCTTGGGGACGGGCCAGGCCCTGTGGACAGATCGGTTGATCTGTCCGGGACGATGGCCGGGCCGCGAAGATCATCTCTTGCGCCTTCGGGTTCACGGCATCCGGCTGCCACCGGGTGGTGGGAATCCCTGTCCAGATCGAGACCGGGCCGACGCCCGAAAGCGGATGCGCGGCATCCGCCGGGCGTCCTGTTTTCCTGTCCGACCCAAGCGTCGTGGCGGCTGTCCCGTCGGGAAAACCCGGCGGGGATTGGGGACAGGCACGGGAAACGGGACGATGATGGACAGGATCTGGGGACAGGCATGCACCGAGCTGGAGCAGGCCGTGGGGCCGAACAATTTCAACCACTGGATCAAGCCGCTCCGCCTGGCCGCCATCGATGACGGGGCCGCGCGCTTCGTCAGCCCCACGCGGTTCATCTCGGACTGGGTGGGACGGCATTTCGCCAAGGACATCCTGTCGATCCTGAACCGCAACGGCGCCGCGGTCGAGCGGCTGCGATTCGACGTGGGCACCGCCGCCCGCCCGGCCGCGCCCGCAGCCGCCGCCCCCGCCGAGACCCCCGCCGCGCGCGCCCCCCGCGCCGATCTGGGCGCGCCGCTGGACAACCGCTTCACCTTCGGGAACTTCATCGTCGGCAAGCCGAACGAGCTGGCCCATGCCGCCGCCCGCCGCGTGGCCGAGGGCGGTCCCGTGGGTTTCAACCCGCTGTTCCTCTATGGCGGCGTGGGCTTGGGCAAGACGCACCTGATGCACGCCATCGCGCATGACTATCAGGCGCGCCACCCGTCGGCGCAGGTCCTCTACCTGTCGGCGGAGCAGTTCATGTACCGCTTCGTGCAGGCGCTGCGCGAAAGCTCGATCATGGATTTCAAGAGCATGTTCCGCAACGTGAACATGCTGATGGTCGACGACGTGCAGTTCATTGCCGGCAAGGACAGCACCCAGGAGGAGTTCTTCCACACGTTCAACGCGCTGGTCGATCAGGGCAAGCAGATCGTGATCTCCGCCGACCGCGCGCCCGCCGAGATCAAGGGCCTTGAGGAGCGCATCAAGTCGCGCCTGTCCTGCGGGCTGATCGTGGACCTGCACCCGACCACCTACGAGCTGCGCTTGGGCATCCTGCAGTCCAAGACCCAGGCCTTCCGCGCGCAGCAGCCCGACCTGGAGATCGGCGCGGGCGTGCTGGAGTTCCTGGCGCATCGCATCACCACCAACGTCCGCGTGCTGGAGGGCGCGCTGCAGCGCCTCTTCGCGCATGCGAGCCTGTTGCGCCGCGAGATCACGCTGGAAGTGGCGCAGGAATGCCTGGCGGACATCCTGCGGACCAACGACCGCAAGATCAACATCGATGACATCCAGCGCAAGGTGGCCGAGCATTACAACATCCGCCTGGCCGACATGATGGGTCCGAAACGCGCCCGCAACGTCGCCCGGCCCCGCCAGATCGCCATGTATCTGTCCAAGCAGCTGACCAGCCGGTCCCTGCCCGAGATCGGCCGTCGCTTCGGCGGGCGCGACCACACCACGATCATGCACGGCGTGCGCAAGATCGAGGAACTGCTGGTCGAGGACAGCGCCATGGTCGAGGACATCGCCGTGCTGAAGCGGATGCTGGAGGCCTGATCCACGAAAATCTTGTGACTGCCTGCGCGGGCGGCTATGCATCAGGTCCGGCACGGGCCGGGAAGGTCACGGGACAGGGGAAACAGATGAAATTCTCGATCGAGCGCGCCGTTCTGGTCAAGGCCGTGTCGCAGGCCCAATCGGTCGTGGAACGCCGCAACACCATCCCGATCCTGGCCAACGTGCTGATCGAGGCCACGCCGGACGGGGTCAGCTTCCGCGCCACCGATCTGGACACCGAGGTCGTCGACCGCGCCATGGCCCAGGTCGAACGCCCCGGCGCCACCACCGTCAGCGCCGTGATGCTGAACGAGATCGCCCGCAAGCTGCCCGACGGCGCGCTGGTCCAGCTGGCCAGCGACGACGCCGCGGGGCGGCTGTCGGTGCAGGCCGGACGGTCCTCCTTCAGCCTGGCCACGCTGCCGCGCGACGATTTCCCGGTCATGGCCAACAGCGAATACAGCGCGAACTTCAAGGCGCCCGCCGCCGTGCTGCGCCGCCTGTTCGACAAGTCGAAATTCGCGATCTCGACCGAGGAGACGCGCTATTACCTGAACGGCGTCTACATGCATGTGGCGCAATCCGAGGACGGCCCGGTGCTGCGCTGCGTGGCGACCGACGGTCACCGCCTGGCGCGCATCGACGCGCCGCTGCCGGTCCATGCGGACGCGATGCCCGGCGTGATCGTGCCGCGCAAGACCGTCGGAGAGCTGCGCAAGCTCTTGGACGACGACGAGGCCGAGATCGCGGTTTCGGTCAGCGAGACCAAGGTGCGCTTCGCCACGCCCACGATCACGCTGACCTCCAAGGTCATCGACGGGACCTTCCCCGATTACAGCCGGGTGATCCCGCAGGGCAACCGCCGCAAGCTGGAGGTGGATGCCACCGATTTCGCCCGCGCCGTGGATCGCGTTGCCACCGTCAGCAGCGAACGGTCGCGCGCGGTCAAGCTGTCGCTGGACGGCGACCGGCTGGTCCTGTCGGTCAACGCCCCCGATGCGGGCGCCGCCGAGGAGGAGCTGATCGTCGCCTATGCCGACGAGCCGCTGGAGATCGGCTTCAACGCGAAATACCTGCAGGAGATCGCGGGCCAGGTCGATCGCGACAATGCGGTGTTCCTGTTCAACGGCTCGGGCGACGCCGCCCTGATCCGCGAGGGCAGCGATGTCAGCGCCGTCTATGTCGTCATGCCGATGCGCGTGTGACGCTGACGGCGCTGCGGCTGGCCCAGTTCCGGTCCTGGCCGCGGCTGGACCTGGCCCTGGACGCCCGGCCCCTGGCCATCCACGGACCGAACGGGTCCGGCAAGACCAACATCCTGGAGGCCCTGTCCATGCTGGCGCCGGGCCGCGGCCTGCGCGGCGCGGCGGCGGTCGACCAGGCGCGCCAGGGTCCCGATGCGGGCTGGCGCATCCGCGCGGATCTGACCGACCGGGCGGTCGAGACCGCGGCCCCGCCCGGACAGACGCGCACCGTCCTGCTGGATGACAAGCCGGTGCCCCAGACCGCGCTGGCGCGGATGCTGCGGGTCATCTGGCTGGTGCCGGCGATGGACCGGCTGTGGTCGGACGCGCCCGAGGGGCGGCGGCGCTTTCTGGACCGCGTGACTTTGTCGCTGTGCCCCGACCATGCGGACCTGTCGCTGAGCTATGACAAGGCGCTGCGCGAGCGCAACCGCCTGCTGCGCGACCAGATCGGCGATCCGGGCTGGTATCGCGCGCTGGAGGCGCAGATGGCCGAGGCCGGGGCGGCGGTGACGCGCAACCGGCTGGCCGCGCTGACCGCGATCATGGCCGCGCAGGACGACGGCGCGGACTTTCCCGCGGCGCGGCTGTCGCTGCTGCCGCAGGACGGGCATGCCGATGACGCGGACGCGGCCGGCATCGCAGAACGGCTGGCCTCCATGCGCGGCCGCGACCTGGCCGCCGGACGCACGCTGAGCGGGCCGCACCGCGTCGATCTGGGCGCCAGCTGGGGGCCGCAGGACATGCCCGCCGCGCTGTCCTCGACCGGAGAGCAGAAGGCGCTGCTGCTGTCGCTGATCCTGGCCAATGCGCGCGCGCTGTCCGACCAGCCGGTCCTGCTGCTGCTGGACGAGGTCGCGGCCCATCTGGACGCCGACCGGCGCGCCGCCCTCTACGACCGCGTGGCGGGCCTGCCCGCGCAGAGCGTGCTGACCGGCACCGGGCCGGAGCTGTTCGCCGCCTTCGGGTCCCGCGCCCGCCATCTGTCCGTCACCAAGACCCACGGCGCATCCGCCGCAAGCGAGGATCCATGACCCTGACCGCCCATGCCCTGTGGCTCTATTGCGGCGCGATGGTCGCCGTCTGGCTGACGCCCGGCCCGGTCTGGGTCGCGATCATGGCGCGCGGCCTGTCGGGGGGCTGGGCCGGGGTCTGGCCGCTGGCGATCGGCGTGGCCATCGGCGACACGCTGTGGCCGCTGATCGCGATCTTCGGGCTGACGCTGCTGGTGGGCGACCAGGCCGCCCTGCTGGAGGGGCTGCGCTGGATCGCGGTGGTGGTCTTCGTGGTGATGGGGGTGTCGCTGCTGCGCCATGCCGGGCGGCCGGTGGCGCGCGACGGGCGGCTGGCCGTGCGCGGCGGATGGGCGGCCTTCGGCGCGGGGCTTCTGGCCATCGCCGGGAACCCCAAGGCCGCGCTGTTCTATGTCGGCGTGCTGCCCGGCTTCTTCGACATGGGCCGCCTGACCGGCGCGGACATCGCGGTCATCGCGGCCCTGTCCGGCGGCATCCCGTTCCTGCTGAACCTGGGGATGGGGGCGGCGCTGTCGGGGCTGCGCCAGCGGATCGGCACGCCCGCGGGGCTGAGGCGGATGAACATCGCCTCGGGCTGGCTGCTGATCGGGGTTGGGGTCGCGCTGGCCGCCGCGCAGCTGGCCGCGGGGCACTGAGCGGGGCGCGGATAAATCCCGCCGAAGGACGCGAAAAACCCTGCGAAAGCCGTGACTTTGCCCGCGCCAGGGCCTATACCGGGGCATGACGAACAGGAAGCCCGACGCATGACCGAGACCGCCCCCCAACCCGCCTTGTACGACGCCGATTCCATCAAGGTTCTCAAGGGCCTGGATGCCGTGCGCAAGCGGCCCGGCATGTATATCGGCGACACCGATGACGGGTCGGGTCTGCACCACATGGTCTATGAGGTCGTGGACAACGGCATCGACGAGGTCCTGGCGGGGCACGCCGACTTCGTGCAGGTGAAGATCCACGCCGACAGCAGCGTCAGCGTGCGCGACAACGGCCGCGGCATTCCCGTCGACATGCATGCCGGAGAGGGCGTCAGCGCGGCCGAGGTCATCATGACCCAGCTGCATGCGGGCGGAAAGTTCGACCAGAACAGCTACAAGGTGTCGGGCGGTCTGCACGGCGTGGGCGTGTCGGTCGTGAACGCCCTGTCGGACTGGCTAGAGCTGCGCATCTGGCGCAATGGCAAGGAGCATTACGTCCGCTTCGAGCGCGGCGACACGGTCGAGCCGCTGGTCGTGGTGGGCGACGCGCCCGGCGAGAGCGGGACCGAGGTGCGCTTCATGGCCTCGGCCAAGACCACCCATCCCGACGGGACGTTCAGCAACTTGGACTACAGCTTCAAGACGCTGGAGAACCGCCTGCGCGAGCTGGCCTTCCTGAACAGCGGCGTGCGCATCATCCTGGAGGATGAGCGCCATGCCGAGGTGCTGCGCACCGAGCTGTTCTACGAGGGCGGCGTGCGCGAGTTCGTGAAGTATCTGGACCGCTCCAAGACCGCCGTGATGCCGCAGCCGATCTTCATCACCGGAGAGCGCGGCGGCATCGGCGTCGAGGTCGCGCTGTGGTGGAACGACAGCTATCACGAGACCGTGCTGCCCTTCACCAATAACATCCCGCAGCGCGACGGCGGCACGCACATGGCCGGTTTCCGCGGCGCCCTGACCCGGGTCATCACGAAATACGCCCAGGACAGCGGCATCGCCAAGAAGGAGAAGGTCGACTTCACCGGCGACGACGCGCGCGAGGGCCTGACCTGCGTGCTGTCCGTCAAGGTGCCCGACCCGAAATTCTCCAGCCAGACCAAGGACAAGCTGGTCTCCTCCGAGGTCCGCCCGGCGGTCGAGGGTCTGGTCGGCGAGAAGCTGTCCGAGTGGTTCGAGGAGAACCCGGCCGAGGCCCGCCAGATCGTCGGCAAGATCATCGAGGCCGCGCTGGCCCGCGAGGCCGCCCGCAAGGCGCGCGAGCTGACGCGGCGCAAGACGGCGATGGACGTGGCCTCCCTGCCCGGCAAGCTGGCCGATTGCCAAGAGAAGGACCCGGCGCTGAGCGAGCTGTTCATCGTCGAGGGCGACAGCGCCGGCGGATCGGCCAAGCAGGGCCGCTCGCGCCAGAACCAGGCCGTGCTGCCGCTGCGCGGCAAGATCCTGAACGTGGAGCGCGCGCGCTTTGATCGGATGCTGTCCAGCGACCAGATCGGCACGCTGATCACCGCGCTCGGCACCGGGATCGGGCGCGACGAGTTCAGCCTGAAGAAGCTGCGCTACCACAAGATCGTCATCATGACGGATGCCGACGTGGACGGCGCGCATATCCGCACGCTGCTCCTGACCTTCTTCTTCCGGCAGATGCCGGAGTTGATCGAGGGCGGGCATCTCTATATCGCGCAGCCGCCGCTCTACAAGGTCGGGCGCGGCCGCTCCGAGGTCTATCTGAAGAACGAGGCGGCGCTGGAGGAGTATCTGGTCCAGCAGGGCGTGGACGGCGCGACGCTGCGCCTGGCCTCGGGCGAGGAGATCACCGGCAACGACCTGACCCGCGTGGTCGAGGAGGCCCGCCAGGCGCGCCGCCTGCTGCGCGCCTATCCGACCCATTATCCGCCCCATATCACCGAACAGGCGGCCATCGCCGGGGCGCTGGTGCCGGGACGGATCGACCAGGACGCGCAGGGCACCGCCGATGCCGTCGCCGCCCGTCTGGACCTGATCGCCGAGGAATACGAGCGCGGCTGGCAGGGGCGCCCGACCCAGGATGCGGGCATCCGCCTGTCGCGCACCCTGCGCGGCGTCGAGGAGAACCGCAGCCTGGACGGCCAGATGCTGCGCAGCGGCGAGAGCCGTCGTCTGGCCGAGATGACCCAGGCCCTGCAGGACGTCTATGACCGCCCCGCGCGCCTGATCCGCAAGGACCGCGACCAGCCGATCTTCGGTCCTCTGGGCCTCCTGCAGGCGGTGTTCCTGGAGGGCGAGAAGGGCCTGTCGCTGCAGCGCTACAAGGGTCTGGGAGAGATGAACCCCGAACAGCTGTGGGAGACCACGCTGGACCCGGTCGCGCGCACCATGCTTCAGGTGCGAATCGAGGACGTGGCCGAGGCCGAGGACCTGTTCACCAAGCTGATGGGCGACGTGGTCGAGCCGCGCCGCGAATTCATCCAGCAGAACGCACTGAACGTGGAGAATCTGGACACCTGACGCGGCCTTGTTGCCCAAAGGTCACTGTTCGCGCGGCCACGGTCCCCGATGGGTGGTCGTTCACGCGCGTTTCAATTGATCTGGCGCGCATTTTCTGCGCTTGCTGGCGGTAATGTTATCTGCGTTGACGGGTGCCGCGCCGCGATGCCCACGAGTTTCAGGAGTTCCCCTATGCGTATCTCGGTCTTTCTTTCCATCTGTTCCTCGGCCCTGGCCCTCGGTTCCGGTGCGGCGCTGGCCGGCGGCGTGATCGCCCCCATCGTCGAGACCGCCCCGATCGAGGTCGTCTCGGCCCCCGTGGCCGGCGCGTGGGCCGGCACCTATGCGGGCGGCTCGCTCGGCTACATCACGGGCACCGATGACGAGGTCGGCCTGGCGCTGATCGAGGGCGGCGTTCAGACCGACCGTGCGACCGATCTGGGCGATGCCGGTATCTCGGGCGTCACCGCGGGCGCGCATATCGGCTATCGCTGGCAGCGCGACCGTTGGGTCTTCGGCCCCGAGCTGGGCGTCGAGTTCGGCAGCGCGGACGAATCGGTCGACTTCACCCTCGGCGGCGTCGATGCGGGCATCGACAGCGAGATGAACAACATCGTCACGCTGGTCATGAAGACCGGCTACGAGGTGGCGCCGGCCACCTTGGTCTACGGCACCTTCGGCGTCGCGCGCGGTGACTTCGACTACACCCTGCGCTCGGGCGACGACTCGCTGACCGAAGGCTTCAGCGCCACGGGCGTCGCGGCCGGTCTGGGCGTCGAGCGCATGATCAACCCGCGCACCTCGGTCTTCGCTGAGTACCAGTATCGCGACTTCGGCAACGAGACCGTCGACTTTGACGCCGGCGGCGGCGATGTCCTGTCGACCCGCGCCAGCATGTCGATGAGCAGCATCAAGATCGGCGCGAACTTCAAGTTCTGATCCTCCGCGCATGACGGATGACGGGGCCGGTGCCGCAGCACCGGCCCCTTTCCATGCGATCACGCCCTGCGGCGCATGCCGACCGGCACGGCCAAGGCGCGCGCCCCGCAGGCGATCGCAAGCCCCTGAGGCACCAGCCGCGCCAGCGCCGGGTCGGTGATCGCCAACCCGCCGGTATAGGCTCCGAAGGCCGGCAGGATCAGGTGATCGCGACCGACCAGAAAGCAGCGCCGCCGCTGACCCGCCAGCCGCAGGCAGGGGTGGTAATGGCCCGACACGTCCGGCCCCTGCCCCGCCTCGTGGCGCAGCATCAGTCCGTCGCGCAGATCGGCCAGGCTCTCGCCCGGCAGGCGCGGGCAGACGGCGGAGGGGTCGTGATTGCCCCCGACCCAGATCCAGCGGCGCCCCTGCGCCATGCCGCGCAGCCGGTCGCAAATGTCGTCGGGCAGCGCGCGCCCCGCCGCATCGTCGTCGAAACCGTCGCCCAGGCTGACCACCGCCACGGGGTCCGTGGCGGCGATCTCGGCCTCCAGCCGGTCCAGCGTCGCCTGCGTCTCATAGGGAGGCAGCAGCGCGCCGCCGCGCCGCGCCATGCGTTCGGATTTGCCCAGATGCAGGTCGGCCACGATCAGCCAGCGGCGCGCGGGCCAGAACAGCGCGCCCGAGGCCCGCGCCTGCAGCGCCTGTCCGTCGAATTCGAAAGGATGGAACGTCACGAAAGCCCTGCCTCTGCCATCAATGCCGCCGCCTCCGCCTCGGCCATGCGCTCGCGGCCCTGTCCCGCGATGGGCACGCGGCCCAGCTCCAGCATCAGCGGCGCGGCCAAGGGCGACACGCGCTCCAGCATGCGGTGGTCCAGGCGGTCGGTGCGGTCCAGCATTTCCTCGATCCGGCCGAAATCCACAAGCCCCCGGCTGGCCTCGGCCGCGGTGATGCGCAGCATCAGGTGGTCGGGTTCGTATTTCCGCAGCGTGTCATAGAGGATGTCGCTGGAAAACGTCGCCTGCCGCCCCGACTTGCGCGCGCCGGGCAGGTTGCGCTGGATCAGCCCCGCGATGGTCGCGACGTTGCGAAAGCTGCGCTTCATCACGGCATTGCTGGCCAGCCAGTCGCCCAGCCCCTCGCGCAGCCCGTCGCGGTCCAGCAGGGGCGCGGGGTCGGTCACCGGGTCCAGCGACCAGATGAGCAGCGCGTAGTCGGTTGCCAGGAAGCCCAAGGGGGCCAGCCCCGCCTCCTCCATCAGCCGCGTCATCAGCAGGCCCAGGGTCTGCAGCGCGTTGCGGCCCGCAAAGCCATAGACCGCCAGATGCCAACGCCCCTGATGGGGGAACGTCTCGGTCAGGAGCGTGCCGGGACGCGGCAGCGCGCTGACGCGGGCCTGCAGCGCCAGCCAGTCGCGGGTGTCAGCTGGCAGGCCTGCATGGGCCGCCGGATCGCCGATCAGCGCCAGCACCCGGTGCGACAGCTGCGTCGATGTGGCAAGCTTCATGCCTGAGAAGGTGGCGATGCGGGGCTCCTTGGAGGGCTGTTTCGTGACCTCGACCACCATCTCGCGCAGGGTGTCATAGCGCACCGTCTGCCCGCCGATCAGGAAGGTGTCGCCCGGCGCCAGGGTCGCGGCGAAGCCTTCCTCGACCTCGCCCAAGGGCGCGCCGCCGCGTCCGCGGAAGCGGACCTTCAGCATCTCGGCCTCGACGATGGTGCCGATGTTCATGCGCAGGTTTCGCGCCGCGCGCGGGTCGCGCAGGCGCCACAGCCCGTCGCGTTCCATCAGCCGCTGCCAGCGGTCATAGGCCCGCAGCGCATAGCCCCCCGTCGCCGCGAACTCCAGGCAGGCGTCGAAATCGGCGCGGGTCAGATCGCGATAGGGGCCGGCGGTCCGCACCTCCGCGAACAGGGTATCGGCCGCGAACGGCCCCGCGCAGGCGGTCAGCAGGATATGCTGGCACAGCACGTCCAGCGGCCCCGGCCCCCGGTCGTCGCCATCCAGATCGCGTTCGCGCACGGCCTGCAGGGCGGCGACGCATTCGATCACCTCGAACCGGTTGGCGGGCACGATCCGCGCCCGCGACGGCGCGTTATAGCGATGGTTGGCCCGGCCGATCCGCTGGACCAGCCGCTTGACGTTGCGCGGCGCGCCGACCTGGATCACCAGATCGACCGCGCCCCAGTCGATGCCCAGATCCAGGCTGCCGGTCGCCACCACGGCGCGCAATTCGCCTGCGGCCATCGCGGCCTCGGTCCGGGCGCGGGCCTCGCGCGACAGGCTGCCGTGATGCAGGCCGATGGGCAGGTTCGCGTCATTGGCGGCCCAGAGCGCCTGAAAGAACAGCTCGGCCTGGGCGCGGGTGTTGATGAAGATGATCGTGGTGGTGGCCTGCGCCACGGCCTCCAGCACGTCGGGCACCGCGTAATGACCGCCCGCGCCCGCCCAGGGCGGGGCCTTGGCGGTGGGCAGCATGGCGATGTCGGGTTCGGGGCCGGGATCGGCGTGGATGACCGTGGCGCCGCCCATGAAGCGGGCCAGGCGCGACGGGTCCTCGACCGTGGCGGACAGGCCCGTGACCTGCAGGTCGGGCGCCAGCGCGCGCAGCCGCGACAGGGCCAGCATCAGCTGATCGCCGCGCTTGTTCTCGGCCAGGGCATGCAGTTCGTCCAGCACCACCCGGCGCAGGCCCCCGAAGATCGCGGGCGCCTGTTCATAGGACAACATCAAGGCCAGCGATTCTGGCGTGGTCAGCAGGATGTCGGGCGGGTCCATGCGCTGGCGGGCGCGCTGGCTGGCGCGGGTGTCGCCGGTGCGGTCCTCGATGCGGATGTCGAGGCCCAGATCGGCGACCGGGCGCGACAGGTTGCGCGCGATATCCGCCGTCAGCGCCTTCAAGGGCGAGACGTACAGGGTGTGCATCCCCCGATGCGGCGCGGTCAGTTCGACCAGCGACGGCAGGAACCCCGCCAGCGTCTTGCCGCCCCCGGTCGGGGCGATCAGCAGGCTGTCGCCCGTGGCCTCCAGCAGGGCCAGCTGATGCGGATGCGGCTGCCAGCCCTGCCGGGAGAACCAGTCCTGGAACGCGGGGGGCAGGGTCACGGGATCATGTCCTTCAGCGTCTGCAACCGGTCGGCCTCGGCGGCGGGCTTGTCCCATCGGATGCGGCTGATGCGGGGAAAGCGCATGGCGACCCCGGATTTGTGGCGCGGCGAGGCGTTCAGCCCCTCGAACGCGACCTCCAGAACCAGCTTGGGCGCGACGGAGCGCACGGGGCCAAAGCGTTCGGTGGTGTTGTTCCGGACGAACCGGTCCAGCTCGCGCAGCTCTTCGTCGGTGAAGCCGAAATAGGCCTTGCCGACGGGCACCAGCGCGTCCCCGTCCCACAGGCCGAAGGTGAAGTCGCTGTAAAATCCCGACCGCTTGCCATGCCCGCGCTGCGCATAGAGCATCACCGCATCCACCACCATCGGGTCGCGCTTCCACTTGAACCAGGGGCCGCGCGGGCGGCCGCCGACGTAAGGACTGTCGCGGCGCTTGATCATCACGCCTTCGATCACGATCGAGGGCGGATCGGCGCGCAGGTCGGCCAGATCGTCCCAAGTCCGGAAGGGCAGCAGCGGCGACAGGTCGATCCGGTCGCTGCCGAAATCGGCGCCCTCCAGCACCGCGCGCCGCTCGTGATGCGGCAGGTCGCGCAGGTCGCGCCCCTGCCAGATCATCGCGTCATAGACCCTGAGGCCCGCGGGATGGCTGTCCAGCATCGCGCGGCCCACCACCTTGCGGCCCAACCGCTTCTGCAGATCGCCGAAAGGCGCCACGTCGGCGCCGCGCCGCACCAGCAGCTCGCCATCCAGCGCGCCGTCGAAGTTCAGCGCATCCAGCAGGTCGGGAAAGGCCGCGCCCACATCCTCTCCGGTCCGGGAATAGAGGCGCCGCGTGCCGCCGTCGTTGATGGCTTGGACGCGGATGCCGTCCCATTTCCATTCCGCCGTGTAATCGGCCGGATCAAAGGCGCGCAGCTGATCCAGATCGACGGGCGTGGAGAGCATCACGGGCCGGAAGGGCGCGCGGGCCGCGTGTTCGGGACGCGTGCCCCCCGCGATCCAGTCGAAGAGCGGCTGATAGGGGGGCGTCAGGCCGTGCCAGATCTCCTCGATGTCCTTGACCTCGGGGTCGCCCATCTCAGCCAGGGCCATGCGGGCCATGCGGGCGGAGAGGCCCACGCGCATGTTGCCGGTGGCCAGCTTCAGGAAGGCCAGCCGCTGCGACGGGCCCAGCCGGTCCAGCATCGCGGTGATCGCCGCAGGCAGCCCCGCGCGGCCCGTGTCGCGCAGGAGCGCCACCGCATCCCGCAGGGGCACGTCCTGATCCTGGTCGGTGTCCCACAAGAGCGCGATGGTCTCGGCCAGATCGCCCACGAAATCATAGGACATGGCGAAGAGCTGTTCGTCCACCCGCCCCGCCATCAGCCCGCGCAAGAGGCCCGGCGTCACCGCCCTGAGCTTCAGATCGCCGGTCAGCGCGGCCAGCGCATAGCCGCGGTCGGGGTCGGGCGTGGCCTCCAGGTAATGGCGCAGCAGGCGCAGCTTGGCGTTGCGCGCGGCGGTGAAGGCCAGCCGTTCCAAGAGATGCGCGAAGGCCTTCATTCCGGCTCGTCCTCGTATCCGATCAGGCGCAGGGGGCGCGATGCGATGCCCTGCAGTTCGCACCAGCGCATCAGCCCGTCCTCGGTCCCGTGGGTGATCCAGACCTCCTGGGGGGCCAGCTCCAGGATGGTCTGCGTGACCTGCGGCCAGTCGACATGGTCGCTGATGACCAGGGGCAGCTCCACCCCGCGCTGGCGCGCCCGCGCGCGCACCGTCATCCAGCCCGAGGCAAAGCCGATCACCGGATCGCGGAACCGCTGGACCCAGGCACTGGCAAAGGCGGATGGCGGCGCGATGACCAGTTGGGCATCGACCTGCTTGGCGGTGGCCGGGAC
Organism: Paracoccus sp. NIOT.M2S5SZ12; assembly: GCF_057748165.1. Classification (NCBI taxonomy): domain Bacteria; kingdom Pseudomonadati; phylum Pseudomonadota; class Alphaproteobacteria; order Rhodobacterales; family Paracoccaceae; genus Paracoccus; species Paracoccus sp. NIOT.M2S5SZ12. The sequence goes on along the minus strand of NZ_JBYLFR010000018.1, from coordinate 16,887 downwards.
CAGCGGGCCCAGCTCGATCCCTTGTTCCACGTGAAAATCGCACAGGCGCTGCAGCGCGCCATGGATGGCGATCGGGCCGTCGATCCCGGCCTCGCGGGCCAGCGCGATGACCCGCTGCGCCTTGCCCAGGGCATAGGCACCGATCAGGTGGGGGCGTTCGGGAAACTCGGCCATGCTGGCGATCAGCTTGGTCATCTCGGTCAGCGGGTCGGGGTGGCGGAAGACCGGCAGGCCGAAGGTCGCCTCGGTCACGAAGATGTCGCAGGGCACCGGCTCATAGGGAGCGCAGACCGGGTTCGGGGCGCGGCAGTAATCGCCCGAGACGACGATCTTGGGGCCGCGGTCGGGCATCACCGCGATCTGGGCCGAGCCCAGGATATGGCCCGCAGGGTGAAAGCTGACCCGCACGTCGCCGGTGCGGATGACCCCGTCGGCCACCTGCCGGGTGCCGGTGAAATCCTCGCCATAGCGGATCGCCATGATGTCCAGCGTCTGCTGCGTCGCCATGACGGCGCCGTGGCCCGCACGGGCATGGTCGCCATGCCCATGCGTGATCAGCGCGCGCGGCACCGGGCGGACCGGGTCGATGTGGAAGTCGCCGGGCGGGCAATAGAGCCCGGCCTCGGTCGGGTGCAGGATCTGGTCGGGACGCATGGCACCATCATCGCAGGGGTTCGCCCCGCCTCAACGCCGCCCATCGCCGCAGGGGTCCATCAGCTGGGCGGCGGACGCCGGACCGGGGGGGCCTTGGACAGCTGCACCGCCAGGATGCCCGCCATGATGATGCCGACGCCGATCACGTCGCCCAGGCCCAGATCCTCGCCCAGGAACAGCGCCGCCACGGCCACGCCGAAGAAGGGCGTCAGGAAATGGAACGTCGCCGCCCGCACCGCGCCGATGCGCCCGACCAGCAGGAACCAGACCCAGGTCGCCAGAAGCCCCGGCACGATCACCGTATAGAGGAAGGCCACGACCAGCTGCGGGCTCCAGGTGACGGACCAGTCCTCGACCAGCGGCGCCAGCAGGCCCAGGGTCAGGGCGCCCACCAGCATCTGCAGGCCCACGATCATCATCACGTTGCCCCCGCCGCTGGCCCCGCGCACGGTCAGCGTCGCGACCGCCAGCGCCAGGGCCGCGACGAAGCACATGAGGATGCCGGTCAGGTCGCTGCCGCCCTGCAGCCGCGCGCCCATGATGATGGCCACGCCGATCACCCCCAGCACCATGCCCGCCACGCCGAGTGGCCGCAGGCGCTCGCCCATCAGGGTCCAGCCCAGGGCCGCGACCATCAGCGGCATGGTCGCCGCGATGATCGAGGCCAGCCCCGCCTCGATCCACTGCATCGCGGTCCAGTTCAGCCCCAGATACAGCGCGTTCTGGCACAGGCCCAGCACGATCACCGCGCGCCACTGCGCCCGCTTCAGGGTGCGCCAGGTCTGTCCCATGGCCAGCGCGATCGCCACGCCCACCGCGCCCGACAGCGCAAAGCGCAGGGCCAGCGCCATCAGCGGCGGCGCCTCGGTCACGATCATCCGGGTCGAGGTGAAGGCCGAGGCCCACATCACCGCGAAGGACAGCCCCATCAGCAGCGCGCGCAGATCCATGAGGGGGCCCTTCTTGCATGAGATGCAAAAGGTCTAGCAGAGCGCCGCCGCCCTGCAAGCGGCAAAGAAAAGGGGCCGTGCCCGATGGCACGACCCCGATCCGTTATCGCAGGGTCTGCGGATCAGCTGTTGACGCTGTCCTTCAGGGCCTTGGCGATGGTGACCTTGACCTGCTTGTCGGCGGGCTTGGTCATCATTTCCTGGGTCTGCGGGTTGCGGACCTGACGCTCGGGACGGGCGCGGCAGGCGATCTTGCCGATGCCCGGCAGGGTGACCGCGCCGCCGCCGGCGACTTCGCGGGTCACGATCGCCACGATCGCGTCCAGAGCGGCCGAGGCGGATTTCTTGTCCGAGCCCATCTCTTCGGCGAGCGTCGCCACCAGCTGGGTCTTGGTCATCGGTTTGGCAGAAGCCGTAGCCATGGTCTGTCTCCTCTTGCCCTGTTCCACCGGGCCCACACATTGCGCCTTTCGCGGCATATGGCCTGCTACACACGGTTTTGCCGGGCAGATCAAGCCTTTTTCGCCGGACGCGCGAAAACCCGCGTTTGCTGGTGTTTCACCGCCGCGTCACAGGAAGGCCGTCTCGCTGAAGGATCGCAGCTTGCGCGAATGGATGCGTTCCAGCGGCGTGTCGCGCAGCTTCTCCATCGCGCGAATGCCGATCAGCAGATGGTTGGCGACCTGCGTGCGATAGAAGTCCGTGGCCATGCCGGGCAGCTTCAACTCTCCGTGCAGCGGCTTGTCGCTGACGCAGAGAAGCGTGCCGTAGGGCACCCGGAACCGGAACCCGTTCGCGGCGATCGTGGCACTTTCCATGTCCAGCGCCACCGCGCGCGACAGCGACAGGCGGTGGACGGGACCGGACTGGTCGCGCAGCTCCCAGTTGCGGTTGTCGATGGTGGCGACGGTGCCGGTGCGCATGATGCGCTTGAGCTCATAGCCCTCCAGCTGCGTGACCTCGGCCACGGCCTCCTGCAGGGCCACCTGCACCTCGGCCAGGGCCGGGATCGGCACCCAGACCGGCAGGTCGTCGTCCAGGACGTGATCCTCGCGCAGATAGGCATGGGCCAGGACGAAATCGCCTAGGGACTGACTGTTCCTGAGGCCCGCGCAATGTCCGACCATCAGCCAGGCATGCGGGCGCAGCACCGCGATGTGGTCGGTCGCGGTCTTGGCGTTCGATGGCCCCACGCCGATATTGACCAGGGTGATCCCCTGCCCGTTCGCGCGCTTGAGGTGATAGGTCGGCATCTGCGGCATCTTCGACAGCGCCGCGATGGGCGCGCGCCCGTCGGTGATCTGCTGGTTTCCCGGCGCCACGAAGGCGGTATAGCCGCCGTCCGGGTCCGACAGGACGCGGCGGGCGAAGGCCTCGAACTCGTCCACATAGAACTGATAGTTGGTGAACAGCACGAAGTTCTGGAAATGCTCGGGCGCGGTCGCGGTGTAATGCGCCAGACGCGCCAGCGAATAATCCACCCGCTGCGCGGTGAAGGCCGCCAGATGCTGGCTGCCGTCGGGCATCGGGCCTGCCACGCCGTTCACGATGTCGTCGTTCATGGTGTTCAGGTCCGGCACGTCGAAGACGTCGCGCAGGCTGAAATCCAGCACGCCCTCCTGCGGGACGGCCAGGTCGCTCTGGGCGGCGACGGCGAAATGGACGGGCATGGGCGTGTCCGACAGGCCGATGGTCACCGGGACGCCGTGATTCTTGATCAGCAGGGCCAGCTGCTCGGTCAGGTAATGCTGGAACAGGTCGGGCCGCGTGACGGTCGCGGCATAGATGCCGGGTGCGACCACATGGCCGAAGGACAGGCGGCTGTCGATCTTGCCATGCGTCGGCACGATCAGCCGCACCTCGGGGTAGAAGGCGCGATAGCGGGCCAAGGGGGCCGCGCCCTCTAGGATCGCGGTGAAATGCCCCAGCAGGAACCCGGTCGCCTGATCGTACAGCGCGCGCAGATGCGCCACGGCGGCGGCGGCATCGGTGAAGGCGCGGGGTGCGGCGGCATCGGGGGTCTGGACCGGCAGAAAGCGGGGGTCTGTCGTCATCGGGTCTGTCCTTCTGGTTGCACCGACCCTGCCAGCGCGCCGCGCGGACGGCAAGCGTCTGGCGCCCGCAGCAAGGCCCCGTTACGGTGCCGTCATGAAGATGCTCGTTTTCGGTCACGGCTACTCCGCCGGCGTCCTGACGCCCCTGCTGACCGCCCGCGGCTGGCAGGTCACCGGCACGACCCGCGACGACCCCGACCGGGTCGCGGCGGCGGGCGCGCGGCCCCTGCTGTGGCCGGGATCGGAGGATGCGCTGCGCAGCGCCATCCCGCAGGCCGACGCGATCCTGGTCAGCGCCGCGCCCGGCCCGGACGGGGACCCGGTGCTGGCCGCGTTCCGCGACGATCTGGCCCGCGCCCGGCCACGCTGGCTGGGCTATCTGTCCACCACCGGCGTCTATGGCGACCGCGACGGGGGCTGGGTCGACGAGGATTCGGTCCTGGACGGATCGGGTCCGCGCGGACAGGCCCGCATCGCCGCCGAAGGCGCGTGGCAGGATCTGGCCCGCGCCCACGACCTGCCGCTGCACATCTTCCGGCTGGCGGGGATCTATGGTCCCGGCCGCGGCCCGTTCCAGAAGGTCCGCGACGGCACCGCGCGGCGCATCATCAAGCCCGGCCAGGTCTTCTCGCGCATCCATGTCGAGGATATCGCCCAGGTCCTGCTGGCCTCGATCCAGGCACCCGACCCGATCGGCATCTACAATGTCTGCGATGACGACCCGGCCCCGCCCCAGGACGTGATCGCCCATGCGGCGACGCTGCTGGGCCTGCCTCTGCCGCCCGCGGTGCCCTTCGATCAGGCGCAGATGTCGCCCATGGCGCGGTCCTTCTACGGCGACAGCAAGCGGGTGCGGAACGACCGGATCAAGCGCGACCTGGGCGTCACGCTGCGCTATCCCGACTATCGCAGCGGGCTGGCCGCGCTGCTGGCCCGGGAGGGCGCGTGAGGCCCCGCGCCGCATTGCCTTTGCCCCGGCCCCGTGCAAGCTGCGGGGCATGACACAGGATTTCGACATCGTGGTGGCCGGGGGCGGGCTGAACGGCCCGACCCTGGCGCTGGCCCTGGCCCAGGCCGGGCTGCGCGTGGCCGTGGTCGATCCGCGCCCCGCGCGGGCGCGGTCGGGGGCGGGCTTTGACGGGCGGGCCTATTCGCTGGCCATCGCCTCGGTCCGCGTGCTGCGCGCGCTTGGCCTCTGGGACCGGCTGGCCCCCGACGCCCAACCCATCCATCAGATCAAGGCGACCCAAGGCCGGCCCGGAGAGGGCGCGGGCCATTTCCTGCTGCATTTCGACAGCGCCGAGCTGGGCGAAGGCCCCGTGGGCCACATGCTGGAGGACCGCTTCCTGCACGCCGCCCTGACCGATGCGATGGAGGGCAGCGTCACCACCCTGCCCGGCCTGTCCGTCACCGGCCAGGAGGTCGGCCCGGCGGGCGTCACCGCGATCCTGTCGGACGGGCGGCGGCTGACGGCGCGGCTGCTGGTCGGTGCCGACGGGCGCGGATCTGGCGTGGCCACGCGGGCGGGCATCCGGCGGCAGGGCTGGGGTTACGGGCAGACCGCGCTGGTCGCGGCCATCGACCATGCGCTGCCCCATCAGGGCATCGCGCATCAGTATTTCATGGCGACCGGGCCGCTGGCGATCCTGCCTTTGCCCGGCAACCGCAGCAACATCGTCTGGTCCGAGACCGAGGCCAACGCCGCCGCCATCGCGGCGCTGGACGACGCGGCCTTCATGGAGGTGCTGCGCCCGCGCTTCGGCGATTTCCTGGGCGAGCTGTCGCTGGCCGGTCCGCGCTTCAGCTATCCGCTGTCGCTGTCCCTGGCGGAACGCTATGCCGATGACCGCGTGGCGTTGGTGGGGGACGCGGCGCATGGGGTCCATCCCATCGCGGGCCAAGGCCTGAACCTGGGCCTGCGCGACGTGGCCGCCTTGGCCGAGGTGCTGGTCGATGCGGCGCGGCGTGGCGAGGATATCGGCAGCCCGCTGGTGCTGGAGCGGTATCAGGCTTGGCGCAGGCCGGATGCGACGGCGCTGGCCTTGGGCATGGACGGGGTCAACCGGCTGTTCGCGACCGACGCGCCGGTCATCGCGGGTCTGCGGGGCTTGGGCATGGGGCTGGTGCAGGCGCTGCCGGGCCTCCGGCGCGGCTTCATGCGGCAGGCGGCGGGCCTCTCGGTCGCGCCCATGCCGCGCCTTCTGGCGGGCCAGCCGCTTTAGCCTTTCCCGGCGCGCGGTTTCAGGCCATAGGCTGCGCGCAAAACGGGGACTGCCATGACGCTGAGCGATTTCCTGCACGATCTGGACCGCGACATCCGCGCCGCCGCCGATTGGGGCAAGGTCGCGGATTACATCCCCGAACTGGCCGCGATCGCCCCCGATCAGTTCGGCATCGCGGTGGCCCTGGCCGACGGGCAGGTGCTGTCCGCCGGCCAGGCCGATCAGGGCTTTTCCATCCAGTCGGTCAGCAAGGTGTTCGCCTTGGCCTGCGTGCTGGGCCGCATCGGCGAACAGCTGTGGCTGCGCGTGGGGCGAGAGCCGTCGGGCGACCGCTTCGATTCGATCCTGCTGCTGGAGCAGGAGAAGGGCCGCCCCCGCAACCCGTTCATCAACGCGGGCGCCATCGTCGTCACCGACGAGCTGCTGCGCGGCCGCAGCCCGCAGCAGACCCTGGCCGAGATCCTGGGCTTCATCCGCGCGGCGGCCGAGGATGACGACATCCATATCGACAAGGCCGTCGCCCGGTCCGAGGCGCGGACCGGATACCGCAACGCGGCGCTCGCGCATTACCTGCGCAGCTTCGGCAATCTGCGCAATCCGCCGGACCATGTCATCGGCACCTATGTCCACCAATGCGCGATCGAGATGTCCTGCATCCAGCTGGCCCGCGCGGGCCGGGTCATCGCCGGGCTGTCCTGCGCGCCCGCCCTGCTGGCCCCGGTGAAGCAGCGGCGCATCAACGCCCTCATGATGACCTGCGGGCAATATGACGGGTCGGGCAACTTCGCCTTCCGCGTGGGCATGCCGGCGAAATCGGGCGTGGGGGGCGGGCTTCTGGTGATCGCGCCTGGCAAGGCCTCCATCGCGATCTGGTCGCCGGGGCTGGACGGGTGGGGCAATTCGCTGGCCGGTACGCTGGCCGCCGAACGGCTGTCGGAATTCACCGGCTGGTCGGTCTTCGGCTGAGGCCTCAGGCCACCATCCGCGCGGCCTGGGCCAGATCGGCGCGCAGTTCGGCCAGCGCGTCGGGCGCGCGTTCGGGCGGCAGGCGCAGGATCAGGCTGGGATGCCAGGTGATCAGGACCGGCCCGCCGTCATGCGCCCGCTCGACCAGACCGCGCCGCGGGGTCAGCGGCTTGCGGTTGCCGGTCAGCGCAAAGGCCGCCGTCGCGCCCATCGCCACGGTCAGGCGCGGCGCGACCAGGCGGCGCTCCAGGTCCAGCCACCAGCGGCACTGATCGACATGGTCGCGGTCCGGCGTCTGGTGCAGGCGCCGCTTGCCGCGCGGGGTGAAGCGGAAATGCTTGACCGCATTGGTCATCCAGGCGCGGTCCCGGGTCAGCCCGGCCTCGGCCATGGTGCGGTGCAGCAGCTGGCCCGCGGGGCCGACGAAGGGCTGGCCCGCCAGATCCTCCTGATCGCCCGGCGCCTCGCCCACCAGCATCAGGCGCGCGGTCGGATCGCCCTGCCCCCAGACGGTCTGGGTCGCGGCGTGGCACAGTTCGCAGCGAGTGCAGCGGGCGGCCTGGGCGGCGGCCTGGTCCAGCGTTTTGGGGATGCTGTCGTCGGGGGCCTGCCGGATGCGGGCGGTGACCTTGGGGGCAAAGGCCGGGGCCTCGGTCGCGCCCGCCTCGCGCATGGCCTGCACGCGGCGCGGCGCATCGGCCAGCATCTCGGGGATCAGCCGCGTCTCGGGCAGGTTCTTCCAGTATTTCTTGGGCATCTCCGAGCGCATGGCTTGGGTCTTGATGCGCGCGGGGTTGAAGATGTTGGCGAAATAGGTCTGCCACAACCCGTGGCTGGCATCGTCGGGCAGGTCGGGCCGCGGGGCCGGGTCGTCATAGGCGATGGCCCCGCCGGTGAAGCGCGCCGTGCCCTCGGGCGTGGCGATCAGCCAGTCCATGTCCGCGAACCGCTTGGCAAAGAAGGGGGTGCCGGCCTCCAGAATCGGGTGTTCGGGTTCGAACCACGCGCCGAAGGCCCGGCGCGGCCCGTCCGAGGGCAATTCGTGGAACCGCACGAAGGCATGCATCTTGTGGATGTCGCGCCGCACCGATTTCGCCATGCGCGACAGCCGATCCAGAAGCGGATCGGCCGGGTTCGACAGGAACCGCCGGTCCGCCTGCGCCCGCATCAGCGCGGCATAGAGCAGCGACCAGCGTTCCGGGTCGGAATGGCTGGCGACCTGGCGGGCCAGCTGCAGGAACTCCTGCGTCGCGGTGACGGGGTGATCGCCCGGCGGCGGCGCGGGATCGGCGCCGAACAGGTCGGGCGGCGTGTCCGGGTCGGCCCAGGTGACCTCCTCGGGCGGGATGCGGGCGCTGGCCAGATCGCGGGCCGCCGCCCGCCATGCGTCGAAACGGCCGAAGCGGGGCAGCGTGACCCGGATCATCCGAACAGAGACAGCTGTTCCGGTGGCGGCGCAAAGCGGGCGCGCAGCCCCGCGCTGTCGGTCAGCGCGCCGGGGGTCCAGTCGGGCAGCGTCACGAAGGGCTGCGCCTTGGACATGATCGCCCCCATCCGCAGCAGGTCCTGATACCGCACCGGCCCGCTGCGCCGTGCCGCCAGAATGCGCCCGACCGTCTTGGTGCCGAAACCCGGCACGCGCAGCAGCATCTCGCGCGGGGCGCGGGCCACGTCGACCGGGAACTGCGCGCGATTGGCCAGCGCCCAGGCCAGCTTGGGGTCGATGGCCAGATCCAGATTGCCCGACGGATGCGCCGCCCCGATCTCCTCGGCGTCGAAACCGTAGAAGCGCATCAGCCAATCCGCCTGATACAGGCGATGTTCGCGCATCAGGGGCGGCTTGATCAGCGGCAGCGCGGCCGAACTGTCGGGAATGGGACTGAAGGCCGAATAATAGACCCGCTTCAGCTGATATCCCGAATAAAGATTGGCCGAAGTCCGCAGGATGTCGCGGTCGCTGGCCTGATCGGCCCCCACGATCATCTGGGTGGACTGACCCGCAGGCGCGAAGCGCGGCGCGCGCCTGCCGGTGAAGCTCCGCTCCTTCGCGGCCTCGCGGCCGAGGCGGACATCGGCCATGGCGGCGCGGATCGTCTCGGGGCGCTTCTCGGGGGCCAGCTGACGCAGGCTGGCATCCTGGGGCAGCTCGATATTGACCGACAGGCGGTCAGCATAAAGCCCGGCCTCGGCCACCAGCTCGGGGGCGGCGTCGGGGATGGTCTTGAGGTGGATGTAGCCCTTGAACCCGTGATCCGTGCGCAGAATCCGGGCGATGCGGACCATGTCGCCCATGGTCTGGTCCGGGCTGCGGATGATGCCCGAGGACAGGAACAGCCCCTCGATCATGTTGCGCCGATAGAATTCCAGCGTCAGCCGCACGACCTCCTCCGGGGAGAACCGCGCGCGTTCCACATTGCTGCTGACCCGGTTGATGCAATAGGCGCAGTCGAAGATGCAGAAATTTGTCATCAGGATCTTCAGCAGGCTGATGCAGCGCCCGTCCGGCGTATAAGCGTGACAGATACCGCTGCCCCCCGCCGATCCGATGCCGCCCGAACGCGAATCGCGCCGGGTCGTCCCGCTGGACGCACAGGAGGCGTCGTATTTCGCCGCGTCCGACAGGATCGCCAGCTTCTGCTGAAGGGTGCGCTGTGCCATGCAGCCAATCTATGTTCTTATTCCGTTCCGGACAAGTGCGACCGATTGAAACAATCGGCCCGGAACCGTCACGGGACCGCGACGGTTGCCCCCCGCCGCCATCCGCCAGTCGTGATGTGCAATGCCGCCGCGAAAGGATATGATCCGGTCATGAAGATACGCACCCTCGCCCTTGCGCCCGCCCTCCTTGTCGCCATGGCCTTTCCGGCCCTGGCAGAACGCATCCCGCTGAACGAGATCTCGCGCTATCTCAACAGCCTGACCACCGTGACGTCGCAGTTCACGCAGGTGAACCCGGACGGCACCGTCTCGACCGGCACGGTCTATATCCAGCGCCCCGGTCGGGTGCGCTTCGAATATGACAACGACCCGACGCTGGTCCTGGCCTCGGGCGGCAACGTCGCGGTCTTCGACGGCAAGTCGAACGGCGGCCCGCAGCAATATCCGCTGTCGCAGACGCCGCTGTCGATCATTCTGGACGCGAACGTGGACCTGTCGCGCGCCGGCATGGTCACCGGGCACAGCGAACAGGAGAACGCGACCGTCGTGACCGCCCAGGACCCGCAGCGTCCGCAGAACGGCAATCTGCAGATGGTCTTCACCGCGCCGACCGAGCTGCGCCAATGGGTGGTGACCGACGATACCGGCCAGAAGACGACCGTGATCCTGGGCGAGATGCAGAAGGGCGGCTCGATCCCCTCCTCGCGCTTCTCGATTCAGTCGGAGATGGGGCGCCGCTGACGCCCGCGCGGATTGCATCCGCCCAATTGCGCGATTGACGGACGCCTCGACCCGGGGCCACGCTGCGGCCGACCCTTTCCAAGGCCGCAGCCATGTCCCAATCCCGCATCCTGACCCCCGTCCTGATCGGCGGATCGCTGATCCTGCTGATCAACTTCGCCCTGCGCGCCAGCTTCGGAATGTTCCAGATTCCCGTGGCCGAGGATTTCGGCTGGCCGCGCGCCGAGTTCAGCCTGGCCATCGCGATCCAGAACCTGGCCTGGGGCATCGGACAGCCGATCTTCGGCGCGCTGGCGGAGCGGTGGGGCGACCGGTGGGCGATCATCCTGGGCGCGCTCTTCTACAGCGCGGGGCTGATCCTGACGGCCTTTGCCACGACCCCCCTGGGTGTCCAGCTGCTGGAGATCGTGGTGGGCTTCGGCATCGCCGGCACCGGCTTCGGCGTCATCCTGGCCGTCGTCGGCCGCGCCGCCAGCGACGAGAACCGCAGTCTGGCCCTGGGCATCGCCACCGCCGCCGGATCGGCGGGACAGGTCTTCGGCGCGCCCCTGGCCGAGGTGCTGCTGGCCTTCTACACCTGGCAGACGGTGTTCGTGATCTTCGGCGTGATCGTGCTGTCCACGCTGCTGTTCCTGCCCATGCTGGGCGACGGCAGGCCCGCCAGCCGGTCGCAGCTGGAAGACAGCATGGGCACGGTGCTGAAGCGCGCCTTCCGTGACCCGTCCTATCTGATGATCTTTGCGGGCTTCTTCTCCTGCGGCTATCAGCTGGGCTTCATCACCGCGCATTTCCCCGCGATGATCACCGAGATGTGCGGCCCCATCGACCCGGCGGGTATGCTGGCGGGGCTGGGCATCACCACGACCTCGGCGCTCGGGGCGGTGGCGATCAGTCTGATCGGGCTGGCCAACATCGCGGGCGCCATCCTGGCGGGCTGGCTGGGCAAGCGCTACACGCGCAAGTACCTGCTGGCCGGCATCTACACGTTGCGCACCATCGCGGCGGCGGCCTTCATCCTGACGCCGATCACGCCGGGCACGGTCATCGCCTTCTCGCTGGTGATGGGCGGGCTGTGGCTGGCCACGGTGCCGCTGACCTCGGGGCTGGTGGCCTACATCTATGGGCTGCGCTACATGGCGACGCTTTACGGCTTCGTGTTCCTGTCGCACCAGATCGGCTCGTTCATGGGGGTCTGGCTGGGCGGCTGGCTCTATGACATGTCGGGGGACTATCTGCTGGTCTGGTGGATCGGGGTGGGCGTCGGCGCCTTCAGCGCGCTGATCCACCTGCCCGTGCGCGAGGCGCCCTGGCGCGCGCCCATTACCCCCGTGCCCGCCGTTTGACCTTGCAGGGTCCAGCGCCTAGCTAGGGGGTGTCCCGTCCGAAGGAGCCCCCGATGACCCGCACGCCGCATGACCACGCGATTGCCGTCCGCTATCAGCAGGCCTCGGCCGAGGTGCGGGCGCTGCAGCGGCAGTGCTATGTGCTGGCGACGCTGCGCCTGCGGGCGGCGGTGGCCGAGGCGGGGGGCGGCGCGGGCCTGGCCATCGTCAGCGACATCGACGAGACGATCCTGGACAACAGCGCCGTCATGGCGCTGGCCATGCATCACGACGGCATGTTCCAGAGCCTGGAGACCTGGAAGCGGTGGGAGCGCGAGGGCGACCCGCACCTGATCCCCGGCGCGGCGGATTTCTTTGCGCTGGCCGACAGGCTGGGCGTCACGATCTTCTACCTGTCCGACAGGTTCGAGGAGAACAAGCTGGCGACCATCGCCACGCTGTCGCGCCTCGGCCTGCCGCAGGTCCGCGCCGAACAGGTGCTGCTGTTCGGCCCGCCCAAGGCCGAACGCCGCGCCGCGGTGGAACGCGATCACCGGATCATCCTGCAGCTGGGCGACACGATGCATGATTTCGACGGCGCCTTCGCCGGGGCCGCGCTGGAGGACCAGCACCGCGTTGCCGCGGATCACGCCGACCGGTTCGGCCAGGACTGGATCGTCTTTCCGAACGCCGCGCACGGCACCTGGATGCAGGCCGACCTGCGCCCCTGGCAGCCTAGCGGCGCAGCCCCCGCACCCCGCTCGACGGCAGCCGCAACGGCGCCGTGACGCGCCACGAGGTGCTGGCCAGCAGCTCGGCCTCGCGCAGCCGCCCGCGCTCCTCGGCATTGCGCCGGGCCGCCTCGGCGTCGCGCAGCGCGGTCTCGGCGGTGGCAAGGCGCTGACGCAGCGCCTCTTCCTCGGCGGCGCGGCGGTCCGATTCGGCGTGCATCCTCTGCTCCTCGGCACGCAGGGCGGCGGTCGCACGCTCGACCCGCGCGGTCAGTGCGGACAGGCGGTCCGACATCGCCTCCGGGTCCTCCAGCGCGATGGCCAAGGCCAGACGGTCCTGCATCTCGCGGGCGCGCTGCTCGCTCAGCTGGCGCAGCTGGACCTGGGCCACGTGCAGACGGCCGTCCAGCGCCTGGACCCGGCCCGACAGCTCGGCGATGGTCGCCTGCTGCTGCGCCCCGTCGCGGCCCGCCCGCGTCAGAAGCGCCTGCTGATCGGCGATCCGCGCCGTCAGGACCTGACGATCAGCGGCAGCCTGCGCCGCGGCCTCGACGTGGTCGGCCTGCATCCGCGCGATTCGGGCCTTGGCCGCGCGGACCTCGCGCGCGCGATGCACCGAACGCAGCGCCAGCGGATCGAACAGCGGGCCGGTCGCATCCATCGCCGCGCGCAGGCGGTCCAGCACGTCCTGACCGGCGGCGGGATCGCCCCCCTCGGTCCAGGCCTGCAGGATCGCCTCGATCCGCGCCAGCATGGGCGGCAGGACCTGCCCGTCGGGGCCGGTCGGGCTGGCGGCGCGGAAATGCTGAAGGTCGCGCGACAGAAAGTCGTCGATATCGGCCGCAGCCTCGGCGGGTGCGCGCGGCCAGTCCAGCGCCAGGTCGGCGGCGATGCCCTCGACCACCGCGCGCCAGTCGGCCATCAGCGCATCATAGCAGGTGAAGCTGCGGGGCAGGCCGCGGCTGTCGGCCTCGGCGTCCAGGACGTGGCGCGCCCAGAGGATCAGGCCGAACTCGGTCTCGTAATCGGCCCACCGGGTCAGCGAGGCCGCCACGTCCCAGGGGCCGCGATGGGTATGCACGATGCGGACGCGGGCGCCGAACCGCTCCAGCGCGCGCAGCCAGAAGGGCATCAGGCGGCAGATCCTCGGGTCCTTGATGACGAACAGGGGCGCGTCGGCGTAATCGTCCCGCAACGCCTCCACGGCCTCGTCCAGCAGGGCCTCGGCGTCGGGCCCGTCGAACCAGTCGGCCGGAAAGCGGCGCGGGTCCCACCAGGTGAAGCCCGCCTTGGCCAGCAGCCGTTCGTTCAGGCCGGTGATGCGGTTCGATTCGAAGAAGCCCTTGGCGTTCATCTCGGCCGCGTCCATCAGGTCGGCCGGCAGGGTGACGCCCAGCTGTCCCAGAACCCCGGCCAGGGCCGATGTCCCTGAACGGTGCATGCCCAGCACGATCAGGGCGGTCTTTTCCGAAACGGTCGTCATGAACGGTTCACCTCAAACATGGTGCCCGCAGCCCGCTCCCTCCTCCCGAGGGGCCCGCGACACGCGCCGCGACCGTCTGCGTGACAGTGGAACAGGGATTGGCAGAACGCCCTGCGTCGTCAAGGGGAAGTTGCGGAGCCGTCTGCCGCGCGGCCCTCGAGCACCGCGATGCGCCGGCGCAGATCCTCGATGTCGCGCGCCTGGCCTGCGATGACTTCGATGGCGCGCCCCAACACGCCGTCGATGATCGCTTCCCTGTCCGGGAGATGGGTCGAAACCCTCGCGTCGCCGGTAACGTCGAAACCGGCGGCCTCCGTCGCGGCGGTCAGAAGGGCGGCATTGCGCGCGATGACGCCCTCCATGGCGTCGCGACCCAGGATGGCGTCGGCGCGCCCCGACAGGCCGCGCCCAGCACCGGGCAGCGCGCGATGCCGACCCATGGCCGCATTGAAAGCATCCGGCAGGACCATCTCCGCGAACTGCGTGTTGAACGCCGCCCGGAGCAGCAGTTCCGACGGGTCGGGACGGGTCTGGTGGCGTGCCTGGCTCGAGGGCAGGTCGACCCCGATCAGCCGGGACAGGTCGGCGACGGGGTCGGTCCGGTCGTCGAACCGGCGCACGGTCACCCTGCTTCCGAAAAGCTTCAGCCACTTGGGAAGGTGCGCATACTGTCCGATCAGCCGGTCGGCCTGATCGGCGAAGGGCTGGACGTCCCCGCGGTTCGTCTTGTGGACGATTCCCCATTGGGCGCAGGCGGACGGAAGCCAGCTCTGCACCGGCCTGACCCAGATCAGGATCTTCAGCGGCATGGACTGCGCCAACCTGTCGAAAAACGGCGCCATCCTGTCCACATTCTCGAAGTACTGTTCGTTCGAGAAGATGAAGCGCGTCGTGGAGGACGCGCGGGCAATGTCCGTCAGACCTTGCGCCACCGTGTCGGCGGCGCGGACGAGATCCTCCGCGGGCAGGAGGCGGAACTTCTGGAAGCCCACCCAACCCACGTAATCTGACGACACCAAGGGCTGCCACATTCCCTGATAAGAGATCCCCGCCGCCGTCAGGGTGTCCGTGGCCGCGGCCAGCCCCTTCTGGATCGTCGTCGTTCCGGTCTTGCCCATCCCGACGTGGAAAATGACTTCATCCACCATCGCTCAGACCCTTTCCTCATCCATCTTGTGCAGGAAGACCGAATCCAGCCCGGATTGGGCGGCCATGGCGGGCCAGAGGCGCTCGATCAGGTGGAACTCGGTGCCGTCGGTGGGGATCGGCTCGTTGGGCCAAGAATAATCCGGGCCGAACAGGTTCAGCATCCGCCGCGCCACCTCGGCCCGCGTCCAGAACATGTTGCCGACCGGGAACAGCAGCGGGTTGCCGGGCATCGGCTCGTCGAAGCGGTCCGCGATGCCGGGCAGCCAGCGGCGCGAATCGTCCCATGGCACGAAATGCGGCTCGAACGGGGCGACGAGGCCGACCCCCTCCCGCCCGATCAGCCCCGGCGCCGAGGACAGCCCTTCGGCGTCGCCCAGCAGGACCCGGTGCAGGAAGCGCCGCCAGACGTCGCCATGGCTGGTGGTCTGGACCGACTTCTTCTGGTGCAGGTGGCACCAGAACCGCTCCTCTCCGGCCGCGCCGTCGGGGCCGAACAGCTGCAGGAAGGGCAGGATGTCGCGTCCCTGGTTCGGCACCAGCAGCGTCTCGATGGTCAGGCTCTGGGCCTCGCCCATGGCGCGGATGGCGTCGGCCTTCTCCGCGGTGTCGGTGGTCACGACGATGCGGCGCGCGCGCGCGAAGGCCGCGCGCTGCCGCAGGTCGTCGGGCAGGTCGTCGATGTAGAACGCGTGGACGTGGATCGCATAGTCCGGCACGGCCGGGTCGGCGGGGTTCAGCGTCGCATAGGGCTCCAGCCGGGTGCGGCGGTGGATCCAGTTGTCGGAGGCGGCCAGCGTGTCCTCTGCATCCTTGAGGTCGCGCCACAGCAGGCGGCGGCCATAGCGGAACAGCTTCTCGCGTTCCTTGACGCGCAGGGGGCGGTCGGCCTCGGACTTGCTGAACAGCAGCGGGATGTCGATCTGGGTCTCGCCCAGCAGGAAGTTGCGCTGCCGCGCCAGCCGGTCCTGCAGCGCGCCGCGCAGCCGGTCGAACAGCAGCGGGCCAGGCGCGGCGGGGGCGTCCGCGGCCTCGGCCGTGCCGGTCTTGGCCGGCAGCGCCCGCAGCGCGCGGACGGCGGCGGCGGGGTCGGCATAAGGCACGCGGATGATGCGGTCGGACCCGGCATAGCGGTCGTCGGCAAAGCCCGTGGCGCCGTCGAAGCAGACGATGCGCTGGCCCCGGCGGGCCGCGTCGAAGACGACGTTGGGCAGCGGGTCCAGCCGCGAGGACAGGAACATCGCGTCCGCCGCATCCATCACGTCGGGATAGAGCGGCCCGGCCGGCAGGAAGAACAGGTTGCCCCCCGCGCGGTCCGCCCCGGCCTGGCGCAGGTGATAGTCGAACCAGACGCCAAAGCCCATGTCCTCATGGTTGCGGCCGTCGCCGATCCAGACGAAGACAGCGTCGGGGTCCGCGTCGCGCGCGATCTGGGCGGCCTGCACGAAGATGTCGGTGCCCTTGCGCCACTGGACATGGCCCGCGCCGCAGATCAGCCGGGCGCCGTCCAGGTCGCGGCCCAGCACCCCCGACAGCTTGCGGCGGGCGGCCAGGCGGCGGTCCTCGGTCACCTCGCCCTCGACCAGGGGATGCTGGGGGACGATGGTGCTGTCGGCCTCCACGTCGAAGGTCACGTCGGCCAGCCGTCCGCGCCAGCTGTCGCGGACATGATCCGAGGAGAAGACCAGCAGGTCGGAGAAAGCCGCCATGTGGCGCGACTTCCAGGTGGGATAGGTATAGTCCGAATATTCGTGGATATAGGCCGCGAACGGGATGTCGCGCGCCACCAGCGGATGGATGAACAGCGAGCATTCGACCGAGTTCAGCAGCGCGAAGTCGATCCGCCGGAAGGGTTCGGCGTGGCGTTGTTGCAGAAAGGCGGCTTGAGGCGTGACTTCCCCTTTCCCCTTTAGGTTCAGGCGACGCGGGCGACCTCGGCTGTGCCGAGGGCGTTGAAGCG
>NZ_JBYLFR010000017.1:0-70881 GCF_057748165.1 Paracoccus sp. NIOT.M2S5SZ12 | reverse complement strand
CGGTTGTGGAGGGTCTTGGCCGGGCCGTATTCCTTCGGCGCATCGCACCACCGCAAGCCATTGCGATTGATGAAGATTATGCCGCTGAGATCGCGCCGATCACCGACGCGGGGTTTGCCGTAACTCTGCGGAAAGAACGGTTTCAGGAGCTCCATCCGGCCGTCGGTCAGCCAATGGAGGTTGCTCATCAACCAAGTCTCCTCGCGGAGCCTCAATCATGCCAAGGGCCTGACATCAATGGGTCTGGAGTCTAGCGCATTCGTACGCCTTGACAGGGCGTTCTGTAACTTCCGGACGCGTTCCAGCCATCGAAACGTCAGGTCAAAACCCGACCGATCCCGCCCCCAAACGACCTAAGTATCAATCCCCCGCGCCGGGGGTCTCCGAGAAGTACTTCTCCAGCTTGCCTTCCTGCCCGTCCATCTCGGTGGCGGTCGGCAGCGGGTCCTTCTTGCGCGTGATCACGGGCCACAGCTCGGAATACTTGCGGTTGAACTCGACCCAGCTCTCCATCGCGGGCTCGGTGTCCGGGCGGATCGCGTCGGCGGGGCATTCCGGCTCGCAGACGCCGCAGTCGATGCACTCGTCGGGATGGATGACCAGCGTGTTCTCGCCCTCGTAGAAGCAGTCGACGGGGCACACCTCGACGCAATCGGTGTACTTGCACATGATGCAGTTGTCAGTCACGACATAGGTCATCTTGGCGCTCTTGTCCTGGAACTTTGGTCTGTCACCTAGACATTCCCGTCGGATCAATCAACCCGTCGCGCTCTTCCGAGAACAGCAACTGCGCCTCCGAGGCCGGACCGCGCCGTTCGCCCAAGGCCAGGACCGTCAGAACCCGCACCTGCTGATAGGCCGACACGGTCAGCACATCGCCCGGCCGGACCGCGCGACCCGGCTTGCGGCAGGGCTGCCCGTTGACGCGGACGCCGCCGCCCTCGATGCGGGCGGCGGCAAGGCCGCGGGTCTTGAAGACCCGCGCATGCCAGAGCCACTTGTCCAGCCGCAGGCCGGGGGTGGTCTCGCTCAACTCAGCTCTTGTCCTTCAGCTGCGCCAGGATGGCGAAGGGGCTGTCGGGATCGGCCTTCTTCTCGGGGCGCGAGGAGAAGGTCTTGGGGCCATGCGACGGGGCGGGCTTGCCGCCGGGCTTCTTGCCGCCCTGGAACTTGCCGCCGGGCTTGCCCTGACGGTCGCGACGCTCGCCCTGGGGGCCGTCGCCGCGGGGACGCTCGCCCTGCCCCGCGCCGTCACGGGGCTGGCCCTCGCGCGCCGCGCCGTCGCGACGCGGGCCGCGGCGTTCGTCCTGCGGACGCTCACCCTGGGGCCGCTCGCCCTGCGGACGGCGGTTGCCGCGCGGCTTCGGCGCCCATCTGAAGCTGTAGAACACCTCCATCTCGGGTGCGGCCGCGGGGGTTTCGGGCGCGGCATCCTCGGGCTGCGGCTCACGCTTCTCGGCCTGCTCGGCCTCCCAACGGGCGCGGGTCTCGGCGGCCAGCACCGATTCCTCCTCGGTCAGCGGCGCGTCCGACGCCTCGCCCTCGGCGGCGGGGATGACCGCCACCGGCTCGGAGGTCTTGACCTTGGCCCGCTCGCCCCGCTCGGCGGCATAGCCCAAGCCCTGCATCAGCGCCGCGAACTGCTCCAGCGTCATGCCGGTGATCGACAGCATGTCGGGATTGGCCTCGAAGCCGCCACGCGTGTCCTGCGCGCGCAGCAGGTCGGCCAGGCGCTCCAGCATGTCGATGCGGATCGCGCGGTCGCCCGCAGGACGATAGCCCGACAGCGCATAGACCTGATCGGGCACGACCGGCAGATGCGGGATGGTGACCAGACCCGGCGGCGGGCTTTCGGGAAATTCCGACAGACCCTCGTGCAGCGACCACAGCACCAAGCGCAGGCGCGTCGGCGCGGGCTTGAGCAGCGCGGGCAGGAAGATGGTGAACTGGCCGAAGCGGACGCCATGCTTGCGCAGCGCGCCGCGGCTCTCCTGATCCAGCTCCTTGACCTCGTTCGCGATGCCGTCGCGCGGCAGGATGCCCAGGGCCTCGACCAGCCGGAAGGCAAAGCCGCGCGCAAGGCCCGTCAGGGCCTCGTCGCGCTGCAACGCCAGCAGCGGCTCGAACAGCGCCGCGATCTTGCGGTCGATGAAATGCTGGGCGCGGCGGCGGACCTTGTCCGCGATCTCGGAGCCGGCCTCCTCGTCGACGAAGACCTCGACGCCGGGATGCAGCGGGTCGGAGCCCTTGACCAGCTTGCCGACCGCCTGGTTGCCCCACATCAGGCCACCCTGCTCGGTATAGTCCATCTCGGTGTCGGGCGCGTTGTAGAAGCGGTCGGCGCGCAGATGGAACTCGGGCTTCAGCGCATCATAGCTCGCGCGCGACAGCATCCGCGCCTCGTCGGCCGATCCGGTCTGGTCGGGGCGAAAGCGGAAGCCCTCCAGACGGCCGGCGAATTCGCCCTCGACCGTCACTTCGCCCTTGTCATTCACTTCGGCCACGAGGCTCTCCTTCTGCTTGAGCCGGCGCAGCAGCACGGAGGTGCGCCGGTCCACAAATCGTTGGGTCAGGGCCGCGTGCAACGCGTCCGACAGGCGGTCTTCTACAGCGCGCGTCTCGCCGCGCCAATGCTTTTCATCCGCCACCCAGCCCGTTCTTTGCGCGACATAGGTCCAGGTGCGGATATAGGCGAGCCGCTTCGAGATCGCGTCGATGTCGCCGCCGGTGCGGTCGATGCGTTCGATGGCACGCGCCAGCCAGTCGGCGGGGATGTGCCCCTCCTGCAGAAAGCCGAAGATCCGCGCCAGCAGCGTCGCATGCTCCATCGCCGAGATCCCGCGGAAATCGGGCACGCGGCAGACGTCCCACAGCAGGCGCACGTCCTTGCCGCCGCGCACGCGGTCGCGGATCTCGGGCATCTCGCGCAGGATCTTCAGGGCCGAGACGTCATCCGCCTCGCGGCCCCGGACCAGGATGTCATGGGCGGGGGCGGTCTCCAGGCTTTCGACCAGCCGGTCCATGGTCCCGAACTCCAGCGCCGCGTTGCGCCACATCAGCCGGCTGATCGGCGCGAAGCGGTGGTTCTCCAGCGCGTCGATCAGGCCCTCGTCCAGCGGCTCGGCCTCTCCGGTCACGCCGAAGGTGCCGGATTCGGTGTGCCGCCCCGCCCGGCCCGCGATCTGGCCCATCTCATGGGGGAACAGCGGGCGGACGCGCTTGCCGTCGAACTTGTGCGTGGCGCTGAAGGCGACATGGCGGATGTCGAGGTTCAGCCCCATGCCGATGGCGTCCGTGGCGACCAGGTAATCGACCTCGCCGTTCTGGTACATCTCGACCTGGGCGTTGCGGGTGCGGGGCGACAGCGCGCCCATGACGACCGCGCAGCCCCCCTTCTGGCGGCGGATCAGCTCGGCCATGGCATAGACGTCATCGACGCTGAAGCCTACGATGGCGCTGCGCGTGGGCATGCGAGACAGCTTCTTGGACCCCGCCCAGGACAGCTCCGAGAACCGCTCGCGCCGTTCGAAGCGCGCGTCGGGGACCAGCGCCGCGATGGCCGGACGCATCGTGTCGCTGCCCAGAAACAGCGTCTCCAGCGTGCCGCGCATGTGCAGCAGGCGGTCGGTGAAGACATGGCCGCGCTGCGGATCGGCGCAGAGCTGGATCTCGTCGATGGCCACGAAATCGGCGGCGATGTCGGGCATGGCCTCGGTCGTGGCGACCCAGTACTGCACCCGGTCGGGAACGATGCGCTCCTCTCCGGTGACCAGCGCCACGACCGAGGGGCCGCGCGCGGCGACGATGCGGTCATAGACCTCGCGCGCCAGCAGGCGCAGCGGCAGGCCGATGACCCCCGTCCGATGGCCCAGCATCCGCGTGATGGCGTGATGCGTCTTGCCCGTGTTGGTAGGCCCAAGGATGGCGGTGATCCGCCCGCGCGTCGTCATGCTCATGACCTCAGATATCGGTGCCGATGCGCCTGCGTTCCAGACGGGCGGCCCCGTCGATCGCCTCGGGCTGGTGCGGGTGGATGGCCAGGCTGGCGCGATAGGCGGCCAAAGCGCGGCCGTCATCGCCCATCTCCTCCAGCATGAGGCCCAGTTGCGTCAGCGCGGCGAAGTGGCGCGGCTCCAGGATCAGCGCCTGCCGCAGGTCGGCGAGCGCCGGGCCGAACTGCCCGGCCGCCGCATAGGCCGCGGCGCGGGCCTGGAATCCGGCGGCGAAATCCGGCGCATGATCGGTCAGCGCCGTCAGGTGGCCGATGGCCGAGGAGATGTCGCCCATGTCCAGTGCCGCCTCTCCGCGCTGCAGCAGCAGGTCCATCGCGGACGAGCCCGACCGCGACCAGGCGCGCAGGATGTCGCTTTCCGCAATGCGCCAGCCCTCGCCCTCGGGATGGGCCAGCCGGGCGAAGGCATCGGCCAGCGGATCGGCCTGCTGCGCCGCGGCGGCGATCGGCAGCGCGCTTGCAATAATCAGGAAAATCGTCAGAACCTTGTGACGCAATGCCGTGACGGCAAGGTGGATAAACGGGCGGACCGGGTTCATAACTGAAGGTGTAACCCAGCCCGCATGCCGGGCGCCAGCCAAAGCGCATCAGGAGAGACCAAATGAGCGAAGTCGTGACCAAGGCCGTCGCCAAGCTGAGCGAGAAGATCGACAGCTTCGATTCGACGGCAAAGTTCGTCATCAAGGACGAGGGCGCCATCATGATCGACGAGGACGGCGTGCGCGCCGGCGACGAGGAGGCCGAAGTCACCCTGACCGCCACCCGTGACGTGTTCGAGGGCATCATGAATGGCGACGTGAACCCCGCCACAGCATTCATGACCGGCAAGCTGAAGATCGACGGCTCGATGGGCGTCGCGATGCAGCTGGGGCAGAAGCTGTCCTGAGCCTGATGCAGGACGCTCCCTTCCATCAGCTGCCCGACGACCGGTCGCGGCCGGCTCACGCCTTCTGGGCGCAGGCCGATGACGGGGTGCGCCTGCGCCTGGCCCACTGGCGGGCCGAAGGTGCCCGGGGCAGCGTTCTGCTGTTCCCCGGCCGCACCGAATACATCGAGAAATACGCCCCCATCGCGCAGCTGCTGACTGCCCAGGGCTATGACGTGCTGGCGATCGACTGGCGCGGTCAGGGCATGTCAGACCGGCTGCTGCCCAACCGCCGGGTGGGCCATATCGGCCAGTTCGCCGACTATCAACGCGACGTGGTCGAAATGATGGTCGCCGCCGAGGAATGCGGCCTGCCCCGGCCCTGGCACCTGCTGGCCCATTCCATGGGCGGCTGCATCGGGCTTGCGGCGCTGGACGGCGGCCTGCCGGTCCGGAGCGCGGTGTTCTCGGCCCCGATGTGGGGGATCAACCTGCGCCCGGTCCAGCAGGGAATCGCCCTTGGGGTCGCCTATCTGGCGGGGCGCGTCGGACGCGGCGGCATCGCCGCCCCCGGCAGCGGCGGGGCGCAGACGACCTATCCCCTGGACGAGAGCTTCAACGCCAACCTGCTGACGCGCAACGGCGATGAATGGGCGCGGCTGGTGCGCGAGGCTGCGGCCTGGCCCGACCTGACCATTGGCGGCGCGACCTTCGATTGGGTCAGCAAGGCGCTGAACGAATGCAGTCGGCTGTGCCGCATCGCCTCGCCGCAGGTGCCGATGCTGGTCTCTCTGGGTTCGGACGAACGCATCGTCTCGCCGCAGGCCATCCGCGACCGCGCCGCGCGCTGGCCGGGGGCCGAGCTGCTGCTGATCCAGGGCGCGATGCACGAGGTGATGATGGAGGTGCCGGAGCTGCGCGACCGATTCCTTGAGGCGATGCTGGCCAGGTTCGAGGCCAGCTGAACGGACGGGCCTGACGGCCCGCCCGCGATCGCGGCGTCACGCCGCCGGAGCGGCGTCCTCGGTCACGGGCTTGGCGCCCGACAGGCGCAGCCTGATGCGTTTCAACCGGCGCGGATCGGCATCGACGACTTCGAACTCCACGCCCGAATCGTGGGCGATCACCTCGCCGCGCAACGGCACGCGCCCCGCCAGCATGAAGATCAGCCCGCCGAGCGTATCGACATCCTCGTCCTCCGCACCGGCCAACGTCAGGCCGGTCGCGGCCTCGACGTCGTCCAGGGGCGCGCGGGCCTGGATCAGCCACTGGCCGGGCTTCTCCTGGACCCACAGGCCGCCTTCGTCCTCGTCATGCTCGTCCTCGATCTCGCCGATGACCTGCTCGATCAGGTCCTCGATCGTGACCAGCCCGTCCACGCCGCCATATTCGTCGATGACCAGCGCCATGTGGATGCGCTTCTGCTGCATCTGCTGCAGCAGCACGCCGATGGGCATGGAGGGCGGCACATAGAGCAGCGGCCGCAGCATCGGGCGCAAGGTGAACTTGCCCCCCGCCCCGAAGCCGTGCTTCAGCGCCAGATCCTTCAGGTGGATCAGCCCGAGCGGGCTGTCCAGCGTGCCGCGAAACACCGGCATGCGTGAAAATCCGTGCTCCTGGAACATCGCGACCAGATCCTCCAGCGCGATGTTGGCGGGGGCGGCCACGATCTCGACCTTGGGGATGGCGACGTCGTCGACGCGCATCCGACGCAGGTTGACCAGACCGGGCGTGCCCAGGACATGGGGCGTCTGCCCGTCCGTCTCGGTCCCGGCCTCGCTGCCGGTCAGGGCGGACAGCACGCGGCCGAAGAAGCCCTTGCCGTTACCGGTCTCCCGCCCGTCGGCGTCATCGACATCGATCGTCGGACTGTCGGACACGTCGGGCGAGGGTTCGGATAATCGGCTTTCGGAATTCATCGGTCTTTCTCCTGATAGGGATCGGGGATGTTCAGGCCGGCCAGGATGGCGCGCTCGGTCGCCTCCATGCGCTCGGCATCGGGGTCGTTCTCGTGGTCGTAACCCAGCAGATGCAGGGTCGCGTGGACCAGAAGATGGCGGACGTGGTCATCGACGGGCTTGCCTTGGGCCTCGGCCTCGGCCAGGCAGGTCTCGAAGGCGATGGCGATGTCGCCCAACTCGTCCTCGTCGGGCAGCTCGGGCATGGCGCCCGGCGCATGCGGCAGATGCTCGACCGAGGGCCAGGACAGCACGTTCGTCGCACGCGGCTTGCCGCGGAAATCGGCGTTCAGCGCTGCGATGCGGGCGTCGTCGCAGCCCATGACCACGACCTCTCCGACAATGTCGTGATGGCGCAGGGCGGCGGCGACCGCCTCGGCCGCCAGGTCC
Source organism: Paracoccus sp. NIOT.M2S5SZ12 (assembly GCF_057748165.1). Lineage (NCBI taxonomy): Bacteria > Pseudomonadati > Pseudomonadota > Alphaproteobacteria > Rhodobacterales > Paracoccaceae > Paracoccus > Paracoccus sp. NIOT.M2S5SZ12. The sequence continues at coordinate 63,656 of NZ_JBYLFR010000017.1, read as the reverse complement.
TCAAGACCGGCGGCCTCCCATCGGTCATCCTCGATGACGCAATCGACGGATATCTCGTCAGGCATCGTTTCTGAACGCACGGCGCGGCACGTACTGGCCGCGCGCCTCCTCTGTCTCGCCGCGGGTCAGGGCGGCATTGTCCTCGACCTCATACGCCTTGATAATGCGCGCGACAAGCGGGTGGCGCACGACGTCGTCGGCGGTGAAATAGCTGAAGCTGATGCCCTTCACGTCCTTCAGGATGCGCTCGGCATCCATGAGGCCGGACATCATGCCGCGCGGCAGGTCGATCTGGGTGCGGTCGCCCGTGATGACCATGCGCGACCCCTCGCCCAAGCGGGTCAGGAACATCTTCATCTGCATGGAGGTGGCGTTCTGCGCCTCGTCCAGCACCACGAAGGCGCGGCTCAGCGTGCGGCCGCGCATGAAGGCCAAAGGCGCGATCTCGATGCGCTTCTCCTCCATCAGCTTCTGCAGCTGCTTGGCGGGGAGAAAGTCGTTCAGCGCATCATAGAGCGGCTGCATGTAGGGATCGACCTTCTCCTTCATGTCGCCGGGCAGAAAGCCCAACCGCTCGCCGGCCTCGACGGCGGGGCGCGACAGGATGATCTTGTCGACATGGCCGCCGATCAGCATGGTCACGCCCACGGCCACCGCCAGATAGGTCTTGCCCGTGCCCGCAGGCCCGATGCCGAAGGCCAGCTCGTTCTGGAACAGCGACCGGACATAGGCCTTCTGCGCATCGGTGCGCGGCTCGACCGACTTCTTGCGGGTGCGCAGCTCGTAAATGCCCTGCGCGAACATCTCCAGCTGTTCGGCCGGGGTGACGTCGGCCGCGGGCTCGACCCCCATGCGCAGCGCGGCCTCGATCTCGGCGGGGCCGACGGGGCGGTGCTGTTCCAGCCGGGCGTAAAGCCCCTGCATCAGGGTCGCGGCCTCGGACTGGGCCTCGGGGCCGCCGACGACGGCGATCTGGTTGCCGCGCCGCAGGATATGGACGCCCAACGCCTCCTCGATCCGGGCCAGGTGGCGGTCGTTGGGACCGCAAAGGTCGATCAGCAACCGGTTGTCGGGAAATTCCAGCAGGGTTTCGGCCGTGGGTGCGGTGACGGGTGGCGTCGGGGTGAGGCCCAAATCGTTCTCCTGGTCAGAGGGTCGTTTCATGGTCGCAAGCGAAGCGGATTCGCACAAGGTCATCATCCGGGCCGCATGACTGATTTTGCGCAAGTTTGTGGCAGAACGACGACGCTCCGCCAAAGGTTGCACGATCAACCGGCATCCGAGGCGGCCTCCGCGGCGGGCCTGCCCAGAAAACCGGCCAGCGCGGGCGCATCGCCCATCGTGGCGACCGGCCCGTCATGGGCGATCCGCCCCCCGGCCAGCAGCGCCACCCGGTCGCCGATGATGCGGCAGCTGTCCATGTCGTGGGTGATGGTGACCGCCGTGGCCCCGGTCTCGGTGACGATGCCGCGGATCAGCGCGTCGATGGCGCGGGCGCGGATCGGGTCCAGTCCGGTCGTGGGCTCGTCGAAGAAGATCACCCGCGGATCGTCAGCGATGGCGCGGGCCAGGCCCACGCGCTTGGCCATCCCGCCCGACAGCTCGGCGGGCATCAGCTCGGCGGTCTCGGGGCCCAGGCCCACGCGGGCCAGCTTGTCCAGCGCCACGGCGCGGGCGCGGCGGTCGTCCATGCGCTGGCGCAGCCGGAAGGCGACGTTCTGCCAGACCGACAGGCTGTCGAACAGCGCCGCCCCCTGGAACAGCATGCCGAAGCCCGCCATGAAGCGCGCGCGGTCCAGGGGCGCGCCCTGCCACAGGACGGTGCCCGCATCGGGACGTTCCAGCCCCAGGATGCATTTCAGCAGGACCGACTTGCCGGTGCCGGACTGGCCGATCACGCAGAGGCTCTGCCCCTCGGGGATGGTCAGGTTCAGTCCGTCCAGCACCCGCCGTCCGCCGAAGGATTTGGTCAGGCCGCGCAGCTCGATCATTCGAAGAACAGCCCCGTCAGCACGAAGTTCGCGGCCAGGATGCCCACGGCCGCGGCGACCACGGCGTTGGTCGTGGCGCGCCCGACCCCGGCCGCGCCGCGCCCGGCGCGCATGCCGAACCAGCAGCCCGACAGCGCCACGATCAGCCCGAAGACCGCCCCCTTGAGCAGACCCGACGTCACGTCCCACGGCTCCAGATAGGCCCAGCTGTTGGCGATGTAGGTGGCCGAGGTGAAGCCCAGGGACCCCGTCCCCACCAGCCAGCCGCCCATGATGCCGATAATGTCGCCCACCGCCACCAGCACCGGCAGGCACAGGATCGCGGCCCAGAGGCGCGGCGTCACCAGCCAGCGCACCGGGTCGGTGGACAGCGTCACCAGCGCGTCGATCTGTTCGGTGACGCGCATGGTCGCGATCTCGGCGGCGATGGCGCTGGCCACGCGGGCCGCGACCATCAGCCCGCCCAGGACCGGGCCCAGCTCGCGCACCATGCCGATGGCGACGATGGCGGGCACCACGTCGGATGCCTGGAACCGCTCTCCCCCCGAATGGATCTGCAGCGCCAGCGCCGCGCCGGTGAACAGCGCGGTCAGTCCCACGACCGGCAGGGACAGCCAGCCGATCTGGACGATCTGGCGCCCGATGGCCGCGGGCCGGCCGATGCCGCCCAAGCCCCGCAGGGCGAACAGGGTCACCGCGCCCAGGGTCCGCGTCAGCCGAAGGGCGGGCCGTCCGATCGCGCGGATGGCCCTCACCGATAGGTCCGGTCGTAGCGCGACCCGAGGGAGGTCAGCACCTCATAGCCGATGGTCCCGGCGATCTCGGCCAGCCGGTCGATGGGCTGATGCGCGCAGATCAGGTCCAGGCGGTCGGGCACCTGATCCAGCCCGGTCACGTCCACGGTGATCAGGTCCATCGACACGCGCCCGACGACGGGACAGGCCACGTCGCCCGCATAAAGCGACGCGCCGCGCCCCGACAGCGAACGCAGGATGCCGTCGGCATAGCCCGCATCGACGGTGGCGATGCGGCTGTCGCGGGGCGCGTGCCAGGCGGCGGAATAGCCCACCATCTCCCCGGCAGAGACGTCGCGCGTCTGGATCACGCGCAGCGACAGGGTCACGACGCCCCGCGCCTCGGCGAAGGGCAGCCCGCCGTAGAGGCCCACGCCCGGCCGCACGATGTCAAAATGATAGTCCGGCCCCAGCAGGATGCCCCCCGTCGCCGAGAGCGACCGCGGCACGCCGCAGCCCTCGGTCATGGCGCGGAAGGCGGCCAGCTGGGCGGCATTGGCGGGGTGGTCCGGCTCGTCCGCGCAGGCCAGGTGCGACATGATGAAGGCGGGACCGGCGGCCAGAACCTCGTCGCGGATCGCCGCCCATTCGGGCGCCTCCATGCCAAGACGGTTCATGCCCGTGTCCAGCTGGATCGCAAAGGGCTGGCCCGGTCGCATGGCGCGGTCGCGAAAGAACTGCGCGGGGCTGTTCAGGACCGGGGTCAGTCCGGTCAGGTCCGTCCCCTCCATATGGCCCGACAGCACGCTGATGCGGGCATCCTGCGGCAGATGCGGCCGGATGGCCCGCCCCTCCGCCGCCAGCGCCACGAAGAAGTCGCGCACCCCGGCCCGATACAGCGCCGGCGCGACGCGGGTGGCCCCCAGGCCATAGGCGTCGGCCTTGACCACGGCGGCGGCGCGGGCGCCCGGGGCACGGGCGGCCAGGGCCGCGTGATTGGCCAGGATGGCCGGAAGGTCGATGATCAGTCCCATGGCCTTGGCTTGCCCCCGGTCCCGCGCGCCGTCAAGGGCGGACGGCCGCATCATTTGCAGTTATCCAATTTGCGATGCCGGCTGACGGCATTATTTGCAAATTTTCGCAAATTGTCTTGCGCCGCGCCCCCACCGCATTAGCGTCATCCTGTCGGACAGGAGGGCGCGATGAAGGACATTCTGCAGCAGTTGGAAGAGCGGCGGCAGCAGGCCCGTCTGGGTGGCGGGCAGCGGCGCATCGACGCCCAGCACGCCCGCGGCAAGCTGACGGCACGAGAGCGCATCGACCTGCTGCTGGATGAGGACAGCTTCGAGGAGTTCGACATGTTCGTCGCCCATCGCAGCACCGACTTCAACATGCAGGACGACCGCCCCGCGGGCGACGGCGTGGTCACCGGATGGGGCACGATCAACGGCCGCATGGTCTATGTGTTCAGCCAGGACTTCACCGTCTTCGGCGGGTCGCTGTCGGAAACGCACGCCCAGAAGATCTGCAAGATCATGGACATGGCGATGCAGAACGGCGCCCCCGTGATCGGGCTGAACGATTCGGGCGGTGCGCGCATCCAGGAGGGCGTGGCCAGCCTTGCGGGCTATGCCGAGGTGTTCCAGCGCAACGTGATGGCCTCGGGCGTGGTGCCGCAGATCAGCGTCATCATGGGGCCATGCGCGGGCGGCGCGGTCTATTCCCCGGCGATGACCGACTTCATCTTCATGGTGCGCGACACCTCCTACATGTTCGTGACCGGCCCCGACGTGGTCAAGACCGTCACGAACGAGGTCGTGACCGCCGAACAGCTGGGCGGCGCGTCGACCCACACGAAGAAATCCTCGGTCGCGGACGGCGCCTTCGAGAACGACGTCGAGGCCCTGACCGAGATCCGCCGCCTGTTCGACTTCCTGCCGCTGAACAACCGCGAGAAGGCTCCGACGCGGCCCTTCTTCGACGATCCGGCCCGCATCGAGCCCAGCCTCGACACGCTGATCCCCGACAACCCGAACCAGCCCTACGACATGAAGGAGCTGATCCAGAAGGTCGCGGACGAGGGCGACTTCTACGAGATCCAGAAGGATTTCGCGGGCAACATCATCATCGGCTTCATCCGCATCGAGGGCCAGACCGTGGGCGTGGTCGCGAACCAGCCGATGGTGCTGGCGGGCTGCCTGGACATCGACAGCTCGCGCAAGGCCGCGCGCTTCGTGCGGTTCTGCGACGCCTTCGAGATCCCGATCCTGACGCTGGTCGACGTTCCGGGCTTCCTGCCGGGAACCGGCCAGGAATATGGCGGGGTCATCAAGCACGGCGCGAAACTGCTGTTTGCGTATGGCGAGGCGACGGTGCCCAAGGTCACGGTCATCACCCGCAAGGCCTATGGCGGGGCCTATGACGTGATGGCGTCCAAGCATCTGCGCGGCGACTTCAACTATGCCTGGCCCACGGCCGAGATCGCGGTGATGGGCGCCAAGGGCGCGGTCGAGATCCTGTATCGCAGCGAACTGGGCGATATGGACAGGATCGCGGCGCGCACCAAGGATTACGAGGACCGCTTTGCCAACCCCTTCGTGGCGGCCGAGAAGGGCTTCATCGACGAGGTGATCCAGCCCCGCTCCACCCGCCGCCGGGTGGCCCGCGCCTTCGCCAGCCTGCGCGGCAAGCGGCTGACGAACCCGTGGAAAAAGCACGACAACATTCCGCTGTGACGGTCGGGGACACGGGCGCGATGCACAAGATCGTGATTGATGCAGCAAGGCCACAGGGGGGCGCCGCTCTGGCGGCGGCCCGGCCCGGAACCTGTCTGATCGCGGGCATGGCGGCTATCATCGCGCGCAGGCCGGCAATCCAACAAGCCGACCACAACCCGAGCAGCCGGGCAGAGCCCTGCCCGCCCTACAGGAGCAAGTTTCCATGTCGAAAAAGATCATCCTCGGCCTCGTGCTGGTGTCCGCCTTCGCCGCCTGCCAGCGTCAGCAGCCCGCCGACGTCTATGTCCCGACCGCCCCGGCCGCGCCCATGGTCAACCCGGTCACGACCGAGCCTGTCTATCAGGGCAAATTCGGCTAAGAACGGCCGTCCGACCATCGCGCGCGGGCGGCCTGCCTGCCCGTGCGCAGCGATCCGGCCCGCGCGCCCCAGCACAGGGGCCATGCCATGCTGAAGCATCGCGGCTTTCCCGGGCGCCTGCCCGGCACCGATTTCCAGTTCGTCATCCGGCGCGAGAATCGCAAGAAGGGCGCCACGCCCATCACGCGGCGCGAGCGGTTCAAGGACCGCAGGCCCGCCGACCGGCGCGCCGATGCGGGCTTCCTGTCCGCGCTGATCGCGCATTTCGGCGACGAACCCTTTCCCCGCGGCAACCTGGACGCCGGACGCCTGTCCTGGCTGATCGGTCGCGAGGTCGTGGCGGTGGGCGAGTTCGACCCCGCCGACTACGACCAGATGCTGCGCGTCGACATGGCCGCGGCCGAGGCGGCCTTTCCCGAGTTCTTCGTCAAGGATCAGGCCCCGGCCTTTGATTGGGACGACGAAGATGCGTGGGACGACGACGAGGCCGACGACGACTGATGGGCGACTTCGCGCTGAACCCCTTGAAGTCACACGCATGTCAGTTTGACGTGGGGTGCAGCTACGCGATAACCCGACACCACCTTCAACCGGCCCCCGGCGGGCCTCTCATTACAGGTTTTCCATCATGCAGACTTCTTTCTCGCTCCGCCTTGCCGGTCTGGCTCTGGTTGCGGCCGGCCTGTCGGCCTGCGCTCCGGGCTATCAGGGCGGCGGCATCTCGCCCGACGCGCAGCGCGCGGCAGGCGGCGCGGTCGCCGGTGCGGTCATCGCCAAGGCCCTGGATGAGGACCTGGCAACCGGCGCGGCCATCGGCGCCGTGGGCGGCGCGCTGTGCGACGACGCCGGCGTCTGCCAGCGCCGCTACTGATCGCTGCGCTGCTGAACCAATCCGGCGGACGGCGCGTTGCCGTGCCGCCCCCCAACTGACAGGATCGTCACCATGTCCAAACTCCTCGCCATCGCCGCTCTGGTCGGCACGACGGCCATCGCCGGCTGCACCCAGGGCATCAACCCGACCGACACCGACCGCGCCCTCATCGGCGCCGGCGTCGGTGCCACCATCGCCAGCGTCAGCGGCGAGAACGTCGTCAAGGGCGCGGCCATCGGCGGCGCGGCCGGCGCGCTGTGCAACGACGTCCGTCTGTGCGAATGACGCACTGACCGGCGCACCCGTCGCGCCGACCGTCTGCCAAGCCGTCCGAAGCCCTGCGCTTCGGGCGGCTTTTTCACGTTCCGTCCTGGGGGGGAGCCCATGTTCAAGAAGATCCTGATCGCCAACCGGGGCGAGATCGCCTGCCGCGTCATCAAGACCGCCCGCAAGATGGGCATCGCCACCGTCGCCGTCTATTCCGATGCCGACCGCAACGCGCTGCACGTGCGGATGGCGGACGAAGCCGTCCATATCGGCCCGGCCCCCGCCAATCAGTCCTATATCGTGATCGACAAGATCATGGACGCGATCCGCCAGACCGGGGCCGAGGCGGTCCATCCCGGCTACGGCTTCCTGTCCGAGAACCGGAAGTTCGCCGAGGCGCTGGAGGCCGAGGGCGTGGTCTTCATCGGCCCCCCCTCGGGCGCGATCGAGAAGATGGGCGACAAGATCACCTCCAAGAAGATCGCCCAAGAGGCGGGGGTCAGCACCGTGCCGGGACACATGGGCCTGATCGCGGATGCCGACGAGGCCGCGCGGATCAGCGCAAGCATCGGCTATCCGGTGATGATCAAGGCCAGCGCCGGCGGCGGCGGCAAGGGCATGCGCATCGCCTGGTCCGACGAGGAGGCCCGCGAGGGCTTCCAGTCCTCGAAGAACGAGGCCGCCAACAGCTTCGGCGACGACCGGATCTTCATCGAGAAGTTCGTGACGCAGCCGCGCCATATCGAGATCCAGGTCCTGGCCGACCAGCACGGAGGCGCGGTCTATCTGCACGAGCGCGAATGCTCGATCCAGCGCCGCAACCAGAAGGTCATCGAGGAGGCGCCGTCGCCCTTCCTGGACGAGGCCACCCGCGCCGCCATGGGAAGCCAGGCCGTGGCCCTGGCCAAGGCCGTCGGCTATACCAGCGCGGGCACGGTCGAGTTCATCGTGGACGGCGACCGCAACTTCTATTTCCTGGAGATGAACACCCGCCTGCAGGTGGAGCATCCCGTGACCGAGCTGATCACCGGCGTCGACCTGGTCGAGCAGATGATCCGCGTCGCCGCCGGAGAGCCCCTGCCCTTCGCGCAGTCCGACCTGACGATCACCGGTTGGGCGATGGAGAGCCGGCTTTATGCCGAGGACCCCTATCGCGGCTTCCTGCCCTCCATCGGGCGTCTGACCCGCTATCGCCCGCCGGTCGAAGTCGCGGCAGGGCCGATGCTGACCGGGGGCAAGTGGCTGGCCCATGGAGCCCCCACGGGTGCGGCCGCGGTCCGCAACGACACCGGCGTCTATGAGGGCGGCGAGATCAGCATGTTCTATGACCCGATGATCGCCAAGCTGTGCACCTGGGCCCCGACCCGCGGCGAGGCCATCGAGGCGATGCGCACCGCGCTGGACGCCTTCGAGGTCGAGGGGATCGGGCACAACCTGCCCTTCCTGTCGGCGGTGATGGATCATCCGAAATTCGTCGCGGGCGACATCACCACGGCCTTCATCGCCGAGGAATATCCCGACGGCTTCCAGGGCGCGACCCTGCCCGAGGACGAGATGCACCGCATCGCCGCCGCCGCCGCCGCCATGCACCGCGTGGCCGAGATCCGCCGCACGCGCATCAGCGGGCGTCTGGACAACCACGAACGTCATGTGGGCGACGAATGGGTGGTCTTTGCGGACAGGCAGGACTGGCCAGTGCGCATCGCGGCCGATGCGCAGGGCGCCGATGTCACCATCGCGGGCCGCAGCATCCGGGTCGAGGGCGACTGGCGCCCCGGTCAGGCGCTGGCGCGGCTGGAGGTCGACGGGCGCCCGCTGCTGCTCAAGGTCGACAAGATCGCGGCGGGTCTCAGGCTGCGCACGCGCGGGGCCGATCTGCGCGTTCATGTCCGCGCGCCGCGCGCGGCCGAGCTGGCCCGGCTGATGCCGGAGAAGCTGCCGCCCGACACGTCGAAGTTCCTGCTGTGCCCGATGCCCGGCCTGGTCGTCACGATCAACGTAGCCAAAGGCGACGAGGTGCAGGAGGGCCAGGCCTTGGCCACCGTGGAGGCCATGAAGATGGAGAACATCCTGCGCGCCGAACGCAAGGGCGTGGTCAAGTCCGTGAATGCCGCGCCGGGCGAGAGCCTGAAGGTCGATGACGTCATCATGGAGTTCGAATGATCCGCGCCCTGCCCGCCTATCTTCTGGCCGCCCTGCTGGGCGTCGCCGGGGCGGCGGGCACGCTGTCGGCGGTGGCGGCGCGGACGGTTCCGATGCTGGGCATGACGGTGCCGCTGGCCTATCTGCTGCCGCCGCTGGTCGGGCTGGCGCTGTTCCAGCTGACCTTCGGCCTGACGGCCGGGCGCTGGCGGGGATGGCGCTTCTGGGCGGCGGCCCTGCCTCTGACCGCGGCGATCTGGGGCGGCTGCCTGATCGCGCTGCTGCAGGGGGCCGCGACCTGGCGTCAGGCGGCGGTGGCCGCGGCCCTGGGCCATGCGCTGGCAGGTCTGGCCGCGCTGGCGGCCGACCGGAGGGTGCGGCGGTGAGCGTTCACTCCGCCTCTCGCCGGCGCATCGGCATGCTGTCGATCAGCGACAGGATGGTGTCGACCGCAACGGGCGCGCGCTGGTCCAGCTTGACCCCGCCATCCTTGCCGATCAGCAGGACCCGGAAGCCCGGCCCGTCGCGCAGCGCCGCGACGCCGGGCCCGTCGGTCAGCACCACCACGTCGCGCTCGGTCAGATCGGCGCCGCGTTCCTCCAAAAGCGCCACCTGTCGGGCGACATCGTCTGGCGGACCCAGCACCACGATGGGCCGCGCCTGCCACCGCAGCCGCTCGAGGATGTCCGGCTCCGCGCTGCGGGCGGTTTCGGCCGGGGCCATGACGGGCCAGAGCGCGGTCAGGGCGGTCAGCATCAGACGGGGCATCGGATCTCCTTTCGGGGTGGGGTGTCATGGCGCCGCTTGACGCCTATCTCAGCCCGCAGCTGCAGCAGGCCTTGGTCGGCGGGGCCTTCGTGGCCCTGGGCTGGATCGTCGCGCGGCGCGAAAGTGCGGCGCGCGACGAGTCGCAGCGCCTGCTGCGCCGCGAGGACCTGCAGCGCGCCCTGCTGGCCGAGATCCGCGCCCATGTCTTCACGCTGGAAAGGCAGACCCCCGACGCCGCCGAAGCGGAACGGCTGATCGCACTGGCCCGTGCCGGGCGGCTGGAGCCCAGCCCGCCGCGCCACGCGAACGACCGCATCTATGCCGCGGTCATCGGCGACATCAACATCCTGCCCCGGTCGGTGATCGACCCGATCGTGCTCTATTACCGGCTTCTGGCGGTGATGATGTCGCTGGCCGAGGACATGCAGCGCGCCCCGCAGAAGGCCGCGGCGCGGCGTGGCGGGATGATGGCCGATTATCTGCTGCTCACCAGCGAAGCGCGCGATGCGGGGCTGCGCGCCATCGCCGCGCTGACGGAAAGCCTGCCCAAGCCCGCGATTGAGGTCGATGCCGATACCGTCGAGCGGCTGCGGCGTGACCTTCCGGGGGAGCTGGCGGCGATGCGGGCCGATCTGGAACGCGACCCGCGCCGGATCAATAGCCGATCCGCGGACCCGAGAGGCCGGTGATGGGCGGCAACCCCAGGACACGCACGATCTCGTTCGCGCGGCTTGCGGCCTGCGGGGTCCTGTCGTCGGGACGGGTCACGATCTGCACCCGGGGATCGCTGTCCACGCTGCGGATGGTGCGATCAGCGCGCGATGCGGGTGCCGGTTTGGATGCTGGCATGATCTGCTCCGTTTCGATGGCGGGCCGGACGCCCGCCTGCCCTGATGATATAGGGAACGCGCCGCAAATCCACAAGTTTCGCGCGGTCCCGGCCTATCGCGCCGGGCCGACCTCCTGGCGGCGCAGCGGCAGGCGGTCGATGGCGCGGCCGATCTCGCGCACGTCCCAGGGGCTTGGGCGGCGGATCTTGACCTGCCCGTCCTTGTCGATAAGCACCAGGGAGAAGCCCTGCGGACGCAGGTCGCGCCGCCACGGGCTGCCGGAGGCCGGATCGCTGTCGGTGACGACCACCACGTCGCGCCCGACCAAGGCCGCGCCGTCGCGCTCCATCGCGGCGATCTGCTGGACGAAGGACGGATCGTCGGGCGTGTCGGCAAACACCACGACCGGACGCCGGCTCCACAGGAAATCCGCAGGTGCGGCGTCGTTCGCGGACAGGAACTCCAGCCGGTCCGGCCGAGGCGCGGGGTCCTCGGCCCGGGGGGCGGGCTCGCGCGCGGCCACCGGCGGCAGGCGGGCGGGGTTGACCCGCGACACGCTGTCCGCATCGGGCGGGGCTTCGTCGCGCGCCGGACCCATCGCGGCCAAGGCCATCACGATAATGAATAATCTCAATCTCATCGGCACCTCGTCATGTCCTGAATATAGGGCAGGACGGTCGGCAGGAAAGGACGTATCATGACAAAACCCACGCTGGAGGACTGGCGCAAACTGGCGCAGGCCGAACTGAAGGGGCGCGATCCCGACAGCCTGACCTGGGACACGCTGGAGGGGATCGCGGTCAAGCCGCTCTACACCGCCGCCGATCTGGAGGGGATGGAGCATCTGGACGGGTTGCCGGGCATCGCCCCCTTCACCCGCGGCCCGCGCGCCACGATGTATGCAGGCAGGCCTTGGACCATCCGGCAATATGCGGGCTTCTCCACCGCCGAAGAATCGAACGCCTTCTATCGCCGCGCGCTGGCAGCGGGGCAGCAGGGCGTGTCGGTGGCCTTCGACCTGGCCACCCATCGCGGCTATGACAGCGACCATCCCCGCGTCGAGGGCGATGTGGGCAAGGCCGGCGTCGCCATCGATTCGGTCGAGGACATGAAGATCCTGTTCGACGGCATCCCGCTGGACCGCGTGTCGGTGTCGATGACCATGAACGGCGCGGTCATCCCGATCCTGGCCAATTTCATCGTCACCGGAGAGGAGCAGGGCCATTCCCGCGCCGTGCTGTCGGGGACCATCCAGAACGACATCCTCAAGGAGTTCATGGTCCGTAACACCTACATCTATCCGCCCGAGCCCAGCATGCGGATCATCGCGGACATCATCGAATACACCTCATCGGAGATGCCCAAGTTCAATAGCATTTCGATCTCGGGCTATCACATGCAGGAGGCCGGGGCGAACCTGGTCCAGGAGCTGGCCTATACCCTGGCAGACGGGCGCGAATATGTTCGGGCGGCCATCGCGGCGGGCATGGATGTGGACGCTTTCGCGGGGCGGCTGTCCTTCTTCTTCGCCATCGGCATGAACTTCTTCATGGAGATCGCGAAACTGCGCGCCGCGCGGCTGCTGTGGCACCGGATCATGTCCGAGTTCGCACCGAAGAAGCAGTCCAGCCTCATGCTGCGCACGCATTGCCAGACCTCGGGCGTCAGCCTGCAGGAGCAGGACCCCTACAACAACGTCATCCGCACCGCCTATGAGGCGATGTCGGCGGCGCTTGGCGGCACGCAGTCGCTGCACACGAACGCGCTGGACGAGGCGATCGCGCTGCCTACCGATTTCAGCGCCCGCATCGCGCGCAATACCCAGCTGATCCTGCAGGAGGAGACGGGCATCACCCATGTCGTCGATCCGCTGGCCGGCAGCTATTACATCGAGAGCCTGACGGCGGAGCTGGCCGAGAAGGCGTGGGCCCTGATCGAGGAGGTCGAGGCGATGGGCGGCATGACCAAGGCCGTGGCCAGCGGCATGCCCAAGCTGCGCATCGAAGAGACCGCCGCCCGCCGCCAAGCCCTGATCGACCGGGGCGAGGACGTGATCGTCGGCGTCAACAAGTACCGCAAGGAGAAGGAGGATCCGATCGACATTCTGGACATCGACAACGTCGCCGTCCGGGACAGTCAGATCGCCCGCCTGAACCGCATCCGCGAGGCCCGCAATGAGGCAGCCTGCACCGCCGCCTTGGCCGAGCTGACCCGCCGCGCCCGCGAGGGCGGCAACCTGCTGGAGGCCGCCGTCGAGGCCGCCCGCGCCCGCGCCACCGTCGGAGAGATCAGCATGGCCATGGAAGATGAATTCGGACGCCACCGCGCCGAGGTGCGCACCCTGACCGGCGTCTATGGCGCGGCCTATGAGGGCGACGAGGGCTTTGCCCAGATCCAGCGCGACGTCGAGACCTTCGCCGAGGAGGAGGGCCGCCGCCCCCGCATGCTGGTCGTCAAGATGGGCCAGGACGGCCATGACCGGGGCGCCAAGGTGATCGCCACGGCATTCGCCGATATCGGCTTCGACGTCGACGTGGGCCCGCTGTTCCAGACGCCGGAGGAGGCCGCCCAGGACGCCATCGACAACGACGTTCATGTGGTGGGCATCAGCAGCCAGGCGGCGGGGCACAAGACCCTGGCGCCCAAGCTGATCGAGGCGCTGAAGGCCGCCGGCGCGGGCGAGATCCTGGTGATCTGCGGCGGGGTGATCCCCCAGCAGGATTACGACTTCCTGCGCCGCGCGGGCGTCAAGGCGATCTTCGGGCCGGGCACCAACATCCCCTCGGCTGCCGCCGAGATCCTACAGCTGATCCGCGAGGCGCGCGCCTGAGGATTGCGTCCCGCGACGGCGGGGGGCCAGCCCCCCGCACCCCCCGGCCGTGGCGACGGGCGCGGGGTCGGCTTGCCTCGGGAAGGTGGCTGTGAAACCCTGCGCGAAACGGGAACGGGTGGACCATGAGTGACGGGCGGAACGGATCGACGAAGCAGATCATCTGCATCAAGTGGGGCACCAAATTCGGCCCCGAATACGTGAACCGCCTGCACGCGATGATCGCGCGCAACATCACGCCCCCCTTCCGGCTGTTCTGCTTCACCGATGACGGGACGGGGCTGCATCCGGACGTGGCGGTGCGGCCCCTGCCCGACTTCGCCTATCAGGCGCCCGTGAACACGCGCGGCAAATGGCCGAAATCGCGGCTCTGGGGCGATCTGGGCGACGTGACCGGGGTAGTGCTATTCCTGGACCTGGACGTAATCGTCACGGGCAGCCTGGACGCGTTCTTCGAGCATGGCGACCCGGACGACACGATCCTGGGCCTGAACCCCAACACGCCCTTCGAGAAGATGGGCCAGACCTCGGTCTATCGCATGCGGGTGGGCAAGCTGGCGCCGCTGCAGCAGATCTTTGCCGCCGATCCGCAGGGCGCCGCCGACACCTACAAGTACGAACAGCGCTTCGTCACCCGCAACGCGCCGGGTGGCGTCACCTTCTGGCCGCGCGGCTGGCTGGCGCATTTTCGGTTCCACTGCGTCCCGCCATTCCCGCTGAACTATCTGATGGAGCCTCGCATCCCGCGCGGCACCCGCATCGTGATGTTCCCCGGCAGCCTGAACCCGCCCGACGCCATCCTGGGCCGATGGGACGAGGCCGACCCCGCCCGCCCGCCGCTGGCGCATCTGCGCGCGACCCTCACCGGGCCGCGCCGGGAAAGCGCGTGGAAGCATCTGCGCCACTACGTCCGGCCGACCTCCTGGGTGGACCGGCTGTGGCGTGAGTGATGGCCCTGCCCCGCGCCCCCGACCGCCTGCCCGACGAGATGGCCGCGGCGCTCGGTCACGCGGTCGCGGCCTTTGGCTTTCTGGAGGAGGCGCTGAAGCGGGCGATCTTCTCTCTGACCCGCAAGGGGCTGGGTGAGGATGCGGGCGATCGCGCCCTGCACGCCTGGCTGCGCCGGATGGAGGATCTGGCCGATGACACCCTGGGCACGCTGATCGACAGCTTCCTGGCCGCCGCGCGGCGGAGCGCGGCGGGTGATCTGGGCCCGCTGCCGCAGGAGCTGCCGCAGCTACGACGCCTGCGGAACCTGCTCTGCCATGCCTCCTGGCGGCCCGGCGCGCTGCCCGGCAGCTGGCATCCCACCTTCATCAACACGCGCGGCGAACGCCATCCCGACGACATGACCGCCGCCGACGTGACCGAGATTCGCGACCGCACCCTGCAGGCCGCGCGCCAGGTGGTCGCGGTGATGCGCCGGACGGGCATCGAGGGCGAATGGGCGGGCACCGACCCCTGATCGCGCGGCAGCGGTGCCACAGCGGCGCGCCGCGACCGCTTCGCGCGTTGCAACAGACGGCCCGGCGCGCTAACACCCGCGAAATCAAGGATGAGAGGAACCTATGTCGTCCCCCCTCCGCCTCGGCATCGCCGGGCTTGGCACCGTCGGGATCGGTGTCGTCAAGATCGTCCAGAAACACGCCGACCTGCTGGCCATGCGCTCGGGGCGTCTGGTCGCGATCACCGCGGTCAGCGCGCGCGACCGCATGAAGAACCGCGACGCGGACCTCTCCTCCTATCGGTGGGAGACGGACCCGATGGCGGTCGCCACGGCCGATGACGTCGACGTCTTTATCGAACTGGTCGGCGGCGACGCGGGCATCGCGCGCGCCAGCATCGAGGCCGCGCTACGGTCCGGCAAGGATGTCGTCACCGCAAACAAGGCGCTCCTGGCTATGCACGGCCAAGAGCTGGCGCAGCTGGCCGAGGATCTGGGCCGGGTGATCCGCTTCGAGGCTGCCGTCGCGGGCGGCATCCCGGTGATCAAGTCGATGACCGAGAGCATGGCCGGCAATCGCATCACCCGCGTGATGGGCGTGATGAACGGCACCTGCAACTATATCCTGACCCGGATGGAGAGCGCGGGCCTGCCCTATGACGCGGTCTTCGAGGAAGCGCGCCAGTTGGGCTATCTGGAGGCCGACCCGACGCTGGACGTGGGCGGGATCGATGCGGGCCACAAGCTGGCGATCCTGTCCTCCATCGCCTTCGGCACCCAGGTCAATTTCGACGCCGTCGAGATCGAGGGGATCGAGCGCGTCAGCATCGACGACATCCACCGCGCCCGCGACATGGGCTATCGCATCAAGCTGCTGGGCGTTGCGCAGATGACCGCGCGCGGGCTGGAACAGCGCATGTCGCCCTGCCTGGTGCCCGCAGACAGCCCCCTGGGGCAGCTGGTGGGCGGCACGAACATGGTGGTGATCGAGGGCGACAGCGTGGGCCAGATCGTCCTGCGCGGCGCGGGCGCGGGCGAAGGCCCCACCGCCAGCGCCGTCATGTCCGACATCGTCGAGATCGCGCGCGGCGTCCGCCTCCCGGTCTTCGGCCAGCCCGCGGGGAGCCTGACCGCGGCGCAGCCCGCCCGCACGGCCGTGCCCGCCGCCTATTACATCCGCCTGGAGCTGCAGGACAAACCCGGCGCCCTGGCCAAGGTCGCGACGGTCCTGGGTGATGCCGGCATCTCGATCGACCGGATGCGCCAATACGGCCAGCACAGCCCGGCCAGCGTCCCGGTCCTGGTCGTGACCCACAAGACCACGCCCGAGGCCATCGACTACGCCATCGAGGCCCTGCCCCGCACCGGCGTCCTGGTCAGCGACCCGGTCGAACTGCGCATCGAGGAAGTGTGAAAAAGGGGGCCACCGGCCCCCGTCCCGCGCCGCAAGGCGCTGATCGTGTCGCGCCCCCGTTTTCGGGGGCGCGTCCGTTTGGTCAGGCGTCCTTGCCCAGATAGATGTCGACCAGCTTGCCCAGCATCGCCAGCGCATCCTCGCGCGACCGCTGGAAGCTGTTCCGCCCGATGATCGAGCCGTTGCCGCCACCGTCCCGGATCGCGCGCGCATCGTCAAAGACCGCATCCGCACCCTTGGCCGCTCCGCCCGAAAACACCACGATCCGGCGCCCGCCAAAGCTCGCCTCCATGCAGTGGCGCACGCGCGCGGCCTGGGTCGCGACGTCGATTCCCTTCTCCTCATAGACCTTCTTGGCCTCGGGCAGCATCAGGTGGTCGGTCGACAGCTTGATCTTGATGATATGCGCGCCGATCAGCGCCGCGATCTGGGCGGCATAGGCGGCCACGTCGATGGCGGTCTCGCCATCCTTGGTGATCGCCTCGCCGCGCGGATAGGACCAGATCACGGTCGCCACGCCCTTGGCCGCGGCCTCGCGGCGCATCTCGACGATCTCCTCGAACATGTCCAGCGCCATGTCCGACCCCGGATAGATGGTGAAGCCGATGGCCGCGCAGCCAAGCCGCAGCGCATCGTCGACCGACGCGGTGATCGCCTGGTTCTTTCCGGCCGTGCCCGACATCAGGCTGTTGGCGCTGTTCACCTTCAGGATGGTCGGGATCTGGCCCGCGAAGGTGTCCGCCCCCGCCTCGATCATGCCCAGGGGCGCGGCATAGGCGTTCAGCCCCGCATCGATGGCCAGCTGGTAATGGTAATGCGGGTCATAGCCCGCCGGGTTCGGTGCGAAGGACCGGGCGGGCCCGTGCTCGAAGCCCTGATCGACGGGCAGGATGATCATCTTGCCGGTGCCGGCCAGCTTGCCGGTCATCAACATCCGCGCCAGCTGCGCCTTCACGCCAGGCGTCTCGCCTTCGTAATGGGCCAGGATGCGGCGCACCGTCTCGGTCATCTGCATGGAAATCCTCCTTGGGTGATGCGGGCTGGATAGCACGCACCCATCCGGGGGCAATGCTGGTTACGCTAACAAAAACAGGCCGATGCGCGGTCCGCGACCCCGCGCGGAACAGGCGATCGCTAAAACCTTAGACGCATTTCCATCGATTTTTCGGCAAATGCCCGGCACCCTTCGGTGACGCTTACCGGCCCGTCCATCTCCAACGGAGGCAACGATGCTGACGATCAGTCCCGCGACCCATCCCCCCGCCACGGGCGGCGGCCATACCGATGCCCGCACCCCACCCACCGCCGCGCGGCAGGCCGTGCGCGAGGGCGATCCCCAGGATCGGAGCGGCCCGTCTGACCGGCCGCGTCTCACGCCGCCCATGCCCTATGCGGACTGGCTGCGGATGCTCTCGGGCTACCAGGAGCAGACGATCGGGCGGCGGACCGCCCGACCGGACGCGCCCTAGCGCCGCGCCGCCTCGAGGGCCGCAACGCCCGGCAGGGTCTTGCCCTCCATCCACTCCAGGAACGCGCCGCCCGCGGTCGAGATGAAGGTGAACCTCTCGGCCACGCCCGCCTTGTTCAGCGCTGCGACCGTGTCGCCGCCCCCCGCGACCGAGGTCAGCACGCCCTGGTCGGTCAGATCGGCCGCGGCCTGCGCGGCGGCGTTCGTGGCCGCGTCGAAGGGCGCGATCTCGAAGGCGCCAAGGGGGCCGTTCCAGATCAGCGTGCGGCAGGCGGTCATGGCCTGGCGCAGCGCCTCGACCGTATCGGGGCCCGCGTCCAGGATCATCGCATCGGCGGGGCACTGATCGACGGGCAGCGTCTCGGACGCGGCGCCCGCCTTGAATTCGCGCGCGACCACGATGTCCACCGGCAGGTGGATGCGGCAGCCCGTGGCCTCGGCCTTGTCCAGGATCGCGCGGGCCGTGTCGGCCATGTCGCGTTCGGCCAGCGACTTGCCGACCTCCGTTCCCTTGGCGACCAGGAAGGTGTTGGCCATGCCGCCGCCGATCACCAGATGATCGACCTTCTCGACCAGGTTCGTCAGCAGCTCCAGCTTGGTCGAGACCTTGGCGCCCCCCACGACCGCCATCACCGGCCGCTGCGGATCGCCCAGGGCCGCGTCCAGCGCCTTCAGCTCGGCCTCCATAAGCCGGCCTGCACCCGCATTCAGCAGGCGCGCCAGCGCCTCGGTCGAGGCATGCGCCCGGTGCGCGGCCGAGAACGCGTCGTTCACATAGGCCCCGCCAAGCGCCGCCAGCGACGCGGCGAAGGTAGCGTCGTTCTCCTCCTCGCCCGCGTGAAAGCGGGTGTTCTCCAGCAGGGCCACCTGCCCCGGCTCCAGCGCCGCCACGACCCGCTTGGCCGCGCCGCCGATGCAGTCCTCGGCAAAGACCACCGGCTGACCCAGGGCCGCCTCCAGCGCCGGCAGGATCTGGCGCAAGCTCATGGCGTCCACGCGCTTGCCCTTGGGGCGGTCGAAATGCGCCAGAAGGACGGGAATGCCGCCCTTGGCCTGGATGTCCTTGACCGTCGGCACGATCTTGTCGATGCGCGTCGTGTCGGTGACCTGGCCGTCCTCGACGGGAACGTTCACGTCGACGCGGGTCAGCACGACCTTTCCGTCAAGATCCATGTCGTCGATGGTGTTGAACTTTGCCATGTCGCATCCCTCAGGGTCCTAGTTTGGCGGAACTTGTCCCGCATGGCGGGCGCGGCGTCAACCGCGCCCGATCGGGCCGCGCCCGCGCGACCGCATCGGGACCCCGTCACGGTTTCGCGCGTTGCACCGGGCCGCGACAGCCCCTAGATCAGGGGTCGCACCTGACAAAGGAGGGCCAGATGGCCGAGATCAAGGACCCGGAGAACACCGTCATCATCGAGCTCAAGGACGGCCCCGTCGTCATCGAGCTGCTGAAGGACGTGGCGCCCAAGCATGCCGAGCGCATGAAGGAGCTGGCCCGCGCCGGCGCCTATGACAACGTGGCGTTCCACCGCGTGATCGAGGGTTTCATGGCCCAGACCGGCGATGTCGAGCACGCGAACATGGAAAAGAACTACAACCCGGGCCGTTCGGGCACGGGCGGTTCGGACCTGCCGGACCTGCCGGCGGAATTCTCCAAGCTACCGCATGACCGCGGGACCCTGGGCGCGGCCCGGTCGCAGAACCCCAACAGCGCGAACAGCCAGTTCTTCATCAACTTCAAGGACAACCATTTCCTGAACGGCCAGTACACCGTCTATGGCCGCGTCATCTCGGGGATGGAGCATGTCGACAAGATCGCCCGCGGCGAGCCGCCGGTGAACCCCGACCGCATGATCAGCGTCAAGGTGGCCGCCGATGCGTAAGCTGACCCTGATCCCCGCCCTGCTGATGCTGGGCTCCGCCGCGACCGCGCAGGGCACCAACCCCGCCGTCGAGGACACCGACGGCCCGAACATGGTGATCGAGGTCGCCGATGCCGAGGGCAACTCCAAGGGCACGATCGTCCTGGACCTGCGCGAGGACCTGGCCCCGAACCACGTCGCCCGCCTGGTCGAGCTGACCAATCAGGGCGCCTATGATGGGGTGGTCTTCCACCGCGTGATCGACGGCTTCATGGCCCAGACCGGCGACGTCGAGAACGGCCGCCAAGACGGCGACACCGCGATGGCCGGCATGGGCGGCAGCGACCTGCCCGACCTGGAGGCCGAGTTCAGCGACGCGACCTTCGACCGCGGTACGGTGGGCATGGCCCGCGCCATGGACCCCAACAGCGCCAACAGCCAGTTCTTCATCGACCTGGCCCCGGCGCCTTTCCTAGACGGCGAATACACCGTCGTGGGCCAGCTGATCGAGGGCTGGGAGGTTCTGGACGCGATCAAGAAGGGCGACGCGGCGGCCAACGGCGCCGTGACCGAGCCCGACTACATGCTGTCGGTCACCATCGCCGGTGCCGATGACGCGGCGCCCGCCGAGGAGGCGCCCGCCGAGGACGCCCCCGCCGAGGATGCCCCGGCCGAGGATGCCGACGCGGGCTGAGCCCTTGCCGATGCGATGAAGGGGGGCCACGCGGCCCCTCTTTTCCCGACGGAACCCTGCGCCGACAGGCCGCAGGGTTTGTGCTGCGCCGCCGCATATACCGCTTGCGGGGCGGGCGGCGCGCCTCCTAGGATGCCCGGGACATGAGCATCCAGACCCCCGACCTCGCCCAGCAGATCACGCCCTCCGCCCCCATCGGGCGCGAGACGCATGGCTGGCGCGCGAAATGCCTGCAGCGTCTGGTCCGCATGCAGCTGCCCGTGCCGCCCAGCTTCGCCATCGGCGCGGACACCGTGCGGCTGATCGCGCAGGGTCGCGCCATGCCCGTGGATGCGCTGCGCGCGATCTTTGCGGGCAGCGGTCTGGTCAGCGTGCGCCCGTCGGCGGCGATGCCCGAATGGGGCGGGCCGGGAACGGTGCTGAACGTGGGGGTGAATGCCGACCTGCACGCGCGGCTGGCCGGACAGATCGGGCAGGCCAATGCCGATGCGGTCTATCTGTCCTTCGTGCAGAACTATGCCATCCACATCGCGCGGCTGGACCCGGACCTGTTCAGCCATGACGGCCCCGAAGCGCTGTCCCAGGCCCTGCGCTCCTATCAGGCGGAGATGGATCAGCCCTTCCCCCAGGACCCCGCCGAACAGCTGGCCCAGGTGCTGCGCAGCATGGCGCGGGCCTGGGACGGCCCGACCGCGCGGCTGCTGCGCCAGGCCAAGGGCGCGCCCGCCGACGCCCCCCTGGGCCTGGTGGTGCAGGAGATGGCGCTGGCGCTTGGCCCCGGCATCTGCGGTTCGGGCACGATCCAGTTCATCGACCCCGTCACCGGCACGCCGCGCGTGACGGGCCGCTTCCGCGGCCAGCGCCACGGCCCCACCGTCGGCGCCGGGGCCGAGACGCTGTATCTGACCCGCGACGAGCGCGGCCCCTCGCTGGAGGAGACCGCGCCCGAGATCTTCGCCGATCTGGTCCGCTTCGGGATCGCCGCGCGCGAACGCCTGCGCGAGGAGATGCAGATCGAGTTCGTCGTGACCGGCGGCCGCATCAGCGTCATCGACGCGACCCGCGTGGCCCGCGGCAGCCGGGCGGGCGTGCGCATCGCCGTGAGCCTCGCCCGCGACAATATCATCCCCCCCGAGGAGGCGCTGATGCGGGTCGAGCCGCGCGCGCTGGCGGACCTCCTGCACCATCAGGTCGATCCGCGCGCGCCGCGCGACGTGATCGCGCGCGGCATCGATGCCAGTCCCGGCGCCGCGACCGGGCGCATCGTCTTCACCGCCGCCGCCGCGCAATCGGCCCATGCGCGGGGCGAGCCCTGCATCCTGGTGCGCCGCGAGACCGTCCCCGAGGACATCCGCGGCATGCATGCCTCGGTCGGCGTGCTGACCGAACGGGGCGGCACCACGAGCCACGCGGCCGTCATCGCGCGCGGTCTGGGCCTGCCCTGCATCGTGGGGGCCAGCGGGCTGAGCATCGACGCCCGCGCCCGCACCCTGCGCGCCGGCGGCCGGGTCCTGACCGAGGGCGACGAGATCACCATCGATGGCAGTTCGGGCGAGGTTCTGGCGGGTGCGGCCGTCCTGCTGCCGCCGGCGCTGGACGACGCCTTCACGCAGCTGATGGACTGGGCCGCGGGCGTGGGGGGGCTTGGCGTGCGCGCCAATGCCGACACGCCCGAGGACGCGGAGACCGCGCGCCGCTTTCAGGCGCAGGGCATCGGCCTCTGCCGGACCGAGCACATGTTCTTCGACGCCGAGCGCCTGCCCGCCATGCGCGAGATGATCTTTGCCGACAGCCCCGGCGACCGCCGCCTGTCGCTGGACCGCATCCTGCCCATGCAGCGCCAGGACTTCGCCCGCCTGTTCGAGATCATGGCCGGGCTGCCCGTCACCATCCGCCTGTTCGACCCGCCGCTGCACGAGTTCCTGCCCCATGACCGCGAGGGGCTGCGCGAGCTGGCCGAATCGTTGGACCTGCCCCTGTCGGACGTGACCCGCCGCGTCGAGGCGCTGACCGAGTTCAACCCGATGCTGGGCATGCGGGGGGTGCGCCTTGGCATCACCGTCCCCGAGATCTACGACATGCAGGCCCGCGCGATCTTCGAGGCGACGGTCCAGGCCAGCCGCAAGGGCGATCCGGTCGTCCCCGAGATCATGATCCCGCTGGTCAGCGCCATGCGCGAGGTCGAGCTGGTGCGCACCCGCATCGACGCCGTCGCCGCCGCCGTCAGGAACGAGATGCGCGCCGACTTCACCTATCGCCTCGGCGTGATGGTCGAGACGCCGCGCGCCGCCCTGCGCGCAGGCGACATCGCCGCGCATTGCGCCTTCCTGTCCTTCGGCACCAACGACCTGACGCAGATGACCTACGGCCTGTCGCGCGACGATGCGGGGCGCTTCATGGGCACCTATGTCGGCCAGGGCGTCTATGCCGAGGACCCGTTCCACGTCCTGGACCAGGACGGGGTCGGGGAGCTGGTCCTGACCGGCGTGCAGCGCGCCCGCGCCCAGGCCCCCGGCATCACGCTGAGCGTCTGCGGAGAGCATGGCGGCAACCCCGAATCCATCGCCTTCTGCCACCGCGCGGGGGTCGACTACGTCTCCTGTTCGCCCTTCCGGGTGCCGGTCGCGCGGCTGGCCGCGGCCCAGTCCGCGATCCGCGGGCGGATGGGCGTGACGGCTGACTGATTCCTCAACCAACGGTTGACGCGGACGGGCACCTGTGCCGGTTCCCGCCGGAATCGCAAGATGCCTGTGGCGGAAACATGCCCAAAAACGCGCCGAACGGGCCCGTTCCCGACCTCACGGCGATGTGGGATGGCCGGCCCGATCGTGAAAAACCTAATCACTTCGTCAGCCCGCCCGCCCTGCGGATGCCTCCGCCGGACCGGGTCTTAATCCCCCGTCAAGACGGGACCTGTATTAGGACTGACTATGCCCAAGCTGTCTCACCGGCTGGCGCGCCTCTGTTTATGTGCCGCAACAGCCATGCCCCTCTTGTCCACGACTGCCGCCGCAGGGGGGAACGGTTCGCTGTTCTCCGATGACAGCGCTATGTTCTCGACGCTGAAGGCCGCCGCCAACGCGCCCCGCCCGACGCCGCTGTTCTATGCCGACGCCATGCCGGTCGAGCCCGAGATCACCCCCGACACCCCGCCCGAGACGCTGCAGCTGGCCAGCACCCGCAGCCAGCCCGTGTCGCGCGAGGATCTGGAATGCATGGCCGAGGCGCTCTACCACGAGGCCCGCGGCGAGGGCCGCCAGGGTCAGATGGCCGTGGCCGAGGTGATCCTGAACCGCGTGGACAGCGGCGCCTTCCCCCGCACCGTCTGCGGCGTGATCAATCAGCCCAGTCAGTTCAGCTATACCATCGGCGGCGCCAAGCCGATCCGCAACAAGGCCGCCTATCTGCGCGCCATGGACATCGCGGCCGAGGCCTTGGCCGGCGCGCCGCGCCAGCTGACCGGCGGCGCGACCTATTTCCACACCCCCGCCGTCAGTCCCCCCTGGGCCCGCCGGTTCGAGCGGACCGTCCAGATCGGGCGGCACATCTTCTATCGCGGCAATCAGCGCGTCGCGTCGAACTGACCAATGCGGGGCTTGCCCGCGCGTCGGATTTGCTGTGAATGGCGGACATGGAACATCCTGACCGCATCTTTCTGCGCGACCACGTCCTCTCGGCCGAGATCGGCGCCTTCCAGTCCGAACGCGGTCATCCGCAGCGGCTGCGATTCAACCTGTTCGTCGATCTGCGCGACACGGTGGCAGGCGCGGGCGATCACGTCGATCTGGTGCTGTCCTATGACGTGCTGACCCAGGCCGTGGAGACCGCGCTGGCCGATCAGCGCTATAACCTGGTCGAGACCTTGGCCGAGCGCATCGCCGCCGAGGTCCTGGCCCATCCCCGCGCCGCCTGCATCGCCGTCACCGTCGAGAAGCTGGACCGCGGTCCCGGCGCGCTTGGGGTCAGCATCCTGCGCCATCGCGGCAGGGTGGCGGCGACCGGGGTCGCGGCGCCCGTGTCGATCCTGCTGCACGCGCCGGGCGCGGCCCTGCCCGAGGGCGCGGTCGTGATCCTGCCGCAGGTCGCGGCAGAGCCGACCGGCGGCCCCCATGCCCGTCGCCTGGCGCTTCTGGCGCTGGACCGGGCGGCCTGGACCCTGGGCGGCGATCTGGCCGTCGAGGTCGCCGAGACGCGGACCGAACTGGACGCCGCGATCCAGCTGCGCCAGCCGGTGATCTGGGCGCCGACCCGCCTTGCCGTGGATGCCGAGGCCGCGGGCCAGACCCCCGCCGCGCTGGCCTTCTGGCTGGCCGGCAGGCTGGGCGCGGCGCGCATTAACGTGGCCGGCCCGGCCTCCGACCCGCTGCCCACCGCGCCGGACGGTCTGGACGTGACCGTCGCGCGGGTGGTTCCCGCCACCCCATGAGCAGCGCGCCCCGTGCCTATTTCCGGCCCATCCCGCAGCCCGAGGGCGGGCGCTGGCGGCTGGCGGGCGGCTGGACCGGCTTTACCCTCTTGGAACGGCTGGAACGGGGCCGCGCCCCTCAGGTCGTGGACCGCGCCCCCGATGCGGTGATCGCCACCCTGACCGTACCGCGCCAGCCGCTGCTGGGGCTGACGATGACGCGGCCGCGCCTGATGGGCATCGTGAACGCGACGCCCGACAGCTTTTCCGACGGCGGCCGCTACGACCCCGTGGCGCAGGCCCGCAGCCTGATCGACGATGGTGCCGACCTGCTGGACATCGGCGGCGAATCGACCCGCCCCGGCGCGGCCGAGATCGCCATCCCCGAGGAGATCGCCCGCATCCGCCCGGTGATCGCCGGCGTCAGGGGGGCGGTGCCCCTGTCCATCGACACGCGCAAGGCCGCGGTGGCGCAGGCCGCGCTGGAGGCCGGGGCGGGCATGGTCAACGACGTGTCGGGGCTGGATTTCGACCCCGCCTTGGCCGGGCTGGTCGCGGCGCGGGGCGTGCCGCTGTGCGTGATGCATGCGCAGGGCCTGCCCGAGACGATGCAGGACGATCCGCGCTATGGCGACGTCCTGCTGGACGTCTATGACGCGCTGGATGCGCGGGTCGCGCGGGCCGAGGCGGCGGGCATCCCGCGCGGCGCGATCCTGGTCGATCCGGGCATCGGCTTCGGCAAGACCGAGGCCCACAACCTGGCGATCCTGCGCAGGATATCGTTGTATCACGGGCTGGGATGCCCCATCCTTCTGGGCGTGTCGCGCAAGCGGTTCATCGGACGCATCGGCGGCGCCGAGGCGCCCGAGGACCGCCTGCCCGGCACCCTGGCCCTGACCGTGGCCGCCGCGGCCCAGGGCGTCCAGATCCACCGCGTCCATGACGTGGCCCCCCATGCACAGGCGCTGCGCCTCATCGCGGCCCTGAACGAGACCAAAGAGGCAGAGGCATGAGCAGGAAACTTTTCGGCACCGACGGCGTGCGCGGCCGCGCCAACAGCTTTCCGATGACCGCCGAGATGGCGCTGCGCCTCGGTGCCGCCGCCGGCCGCTATTTCCGCCGCGACGGCCGCAACCGCCACCGCGTGGTGATCGGCAAGGACACCCGCCTGTCGGGCTACATGCTGGAGAAC
Organism: Paracoccus sp. NIOT.M2S5SZ12; assembly: GCF_057748165.1. Classification (NCBI taxonomy): domain Bacteria; kingdom Pseudomonadati; phylum Pseudomonadota; class Alphaproteobacteria; order Rhodobacterales; family Paracoccaceae; genus Paracoccus; species Paracoccus sp. NIOT.M2S5SZ12. The sequence continues at coordinate 37,645 of NZ_JBYLFR010000017.1, read as the reverse complement.
GCGCTGACGGCGGGGCTGACCAGCACGGGCATGAACGTCCTGCTGCTGGGCCCGGTGCCGACGCCGGCGGTGGGGTTCCTGACGCGGTCCATGCGGGCCGATCTGGGGATCATGATCTCGGCCAGCCACAACCCGGCCGAGGATAACGGCATCAAGTTCTTCGGCCCCGACGGCTTCAAGCTGTCCGACGAGGCCGAGGCCGAGATCGAATCGATCGTCGAGGGCGCGCTGCAGCCGGCGCAACCCGCCGAGATCGGCCGCGCCAAGCGGATCGAGGACGGGCGCGGCCGCTACATGGAGTATGCCAAGACGACCTTTCCGGCCGGGCTGCGGCTGGACGGGCTGAAGGTGGTGCTGGACTGCGCCCATGGCGCGGCCTATCGCGCGGCACCCGACGTGCTGTGGGAGCTGGGCGCGGATGTCATCCCGCTCGGGGTCAAGCCGGACGGGTTCAACATCAACGACGGCGTCGGCAGTACCCATCCGCAGGCCTGCGCCGAGGCTGTCCGCGCCCATGGCGCCGATCTGGGCATCAGCCTGGACGGGGATGCCGACCGGGTGGTGATCGTGGACCAGACCGGCCGCGTGGCGGACGGCGATCAGATCATGGCCCTGCTGGCGGGGCGATGGGCCGAACAGGGCCGCCTGTCGGGCGGCGCGCTGGTCGCAACGGTCATGTCGAACCTGGGGCTGGAGCGGTATCTGGGCACGCGCGGGCTGCGGCTGGAGCGGACCCAGGTCGGCGACCGCTATGTGGTGGAGCGCATGCGCGAGGGCGGCTTCAACCTGGGCGGCGAGCAGTCGGGCCATATCGTGATGACCGACTACGCCACCACCGGCGACGGTCTGGTCGCGGCGATGCAGGTGCTGGGCGCGATGGCCGAGACCGGGCGCACGGCCAGCGACCTGGTCAGCCAGTTCGAGCCGGTGCCGCAGATGCTGAAGAACGTCCGCTTTGCCGCGGGGGCCGATCCGCTGGCCGCGGAGCCGGTGCGCCGCATGATCGCCGATGCCGAGGCGCGGCTGGCCGGGTCGGGACGCGTCCTGATCCGCAAGTCCGGGACCGAGCCGCTGATCCGGGTGATGGCCGAGGCCGAGGACGAGACCGTCCTGCGCGAGGTCGTGGACGGCATCGTCGCGGCGGTCGAACGCGCGGCGTGACCTGCGTCCCGCGACGGCCGGGGGGCTATGCGCCCCCCGGACCCCCCGCGTCGCGCGGCGGGCCTCAGGGGCGCTGCGCCACCGGATCGAAGTCGTAGAGCCAGTCGAACCGCCCCGGCATGATCGAGGGCGCCAGCCGGTCCGCCACCCGCAGGACGGCATGCGCTCCCACCCGCTTCACGCCGCCCAGGTGATAGTTGCGCGCATTGCCGTTCGCGGCCGCCACGATGCGTGTCACCCGCGGCTGGCGCAGCGCCTGATAGCGGGCCAATGCCGCGCCCTGATCCGGGATCGCGTCGAGGCAGGCGGCCAGCGTCCAGGCATCCTCGATCGCCATGCCCGCGCCCTGCGCCAGGAAGGGCAGCGTCGGATGGGCGGCGTCGCCCAGAAGGACCAGCCGGTCGTCATGCCAGCGCGCGGCCACCGGATGACGGAACAGGCCCCACAGGTTCGTCTCGCGCACCTCTGCCAGCCAGCCGGGCACCGGGCCGCGCATGTCGGCGAAAGCCGCGCGCAGACGGTCGGGATCGCCCGGATGGGACCAGCCTTCGTCATGCCAGGCGGCGCGTTCCTCGACCGCCACGATGTTGCGCAGGCCCTGCGGCAGGGGATAGCTGACCAGATGCCGGCCGGGGGCCATGAAGACATGCGCCTCGGCCGGGCCTCCGGGATCGGGAATGACCGCGCGCCATGCGGTCTGGCCGGTGAAGAACGGCACCTGCGGCCCGTTCAGCACCGCCCGATGCGCGCTGCGCAGCCCGTCGGCGGCGATGCAGAGGCCGTCCTCGGGAGCGCTGCCCTCCACCCCGAGCCGCAGGGTCACGCCGGCGGCCTGCGCGGCGTCGGCCAGGAGGGCGATCAGCCGCGGGCGGTGGATCAGCAGGAAGCGGGCGTCGGGACGGTGCGCCAGCAGGTCCATGCGCAGCACCCGCCTGCCCCGCGCATCGTTGAGCTGCACCGCGGCATTGCGCAGCGCGACGGGCTCCAGCGCGGGACCGAGGCCCAGCGCGTCCAGGACCCGCACGGCATTGGCCGAAAGCTGGATGCCCGCCCCGACCTCGCCCAGCGCCGGCGCGCGTTCCAGGACGACGACCCGCGCGCCGCGCCGCGCCAGGGCCAGCGCGGCGGTCAGCCCGCCGATGCCCGCGCCGATGACGGTGATGGGACGGTTCGACAGCGCGGTCACGGCAGCCCTCCTGCGGTATGGCGACGGGCCCCGTGCGGATCAGTCGTCGCGGTGGACCCGCTCCTTGCGTTCGTGACGCTCCTGCGCCTCCAGCGTCATCGTGGCGATGGGGCGGGCATCCAGGCGGCGCAGGCTGATCGGCTCTCCGGTCATCTCGCAATAGCCGAAATCGCCGGTCTCGATGCGGCGCAGGGCCTGGTCGATCTTGCTGACCAGCTTGCGCTGGCGGTCGCGCGTGCGCAGTTCCAGCGCGCGGTCGGTCTCCTCGCTGGCGCGGTCGGCCAGGTCGGGCACGCTGCGGGCGCTGTCCTGCAGGCCTTCGAGGGTCTCTGCCGACTGGTCGAGCAGTTCCTGCTTCCACGCCTCCAGCTTGCGACGGAAATATTCGCGCTGGCGTTCATTCATGAAGGGCTCGTCCTCGGCGGGACGATAGTCCTGGGGCAGGAAGGTCTGGGCTTTCATTACGTCCTCCGGCAGTGCCGGGCGGAGCAAAAATACCGGCACCTTGCGCGCCCCCATAAAGTATGGCGTCCTGCTTGTCACTAGCCTTAAAGGGCGGAACGGCTCTCGCGGCCCGAACATCCCCTTTTCGCCAAGCGCCTGCACAGAAGGAGAGTTTTCATGCAGTTCACCGGAACGGACCGTTATGTCGCGCCCCCCGATCTGGCGCTGGCGGTCAATGCCGCCGTGACGCTGGAACGCCCGCTTCTGGTGAAGGGAGAGCCGGGCACCGGCAAGACCGAACTGGCCCGCCAGGTGGCGGCCAGCCTGGACATGCCCATCATCGAATGGCACGTGAAGTCCACGACCAAGGCGCAGCAGGGCCTCTACGAATATGACGCCGTCAGCCGGTTGCGCGACAGCCAGCTGGGCGATGCGCGGGTCCATGACGTCGGCAACTACATCCGCCGGGGCAAGCTGTGGCAGGCCTTCGCCGCCCCCTCCCGCGTCGTGCTGCTGATCGACGAGGTTGACAAGGCCGACATCGAGTTTCCCAACGACCTGCTGCAGGAGTTGGACCGGATGGAGTTCCACGTCTACGAGACCGGAGAGACCGTCCGCGCCGCTCACCGCCCCGTGGTCATCATCACCTCGAACAACGAGAAGGAGCTGCCGGACGCCTTCCTGCGCCGCTGCTTCTTCCACTATATCCGCTTTCCCGACGCGCAGACGCTGAAGGCCATCGTCGCGGTGCATCATCCGGGGCTGAAGCCGCGCCTGCTGGAGACGGCCCTGTCGCAGTTCCTGGAACTGCGCGAGGCGCCGGGCCTGAAGAAGAAGCCTTCGACCAGCGAGTTCCTGGACTGGCTGAAGCTGATCCTGGCGGAGGACCTGTCCCCCGAGGACTTGGCCCGCGACCCCGCCACCATGCTGCCCCGCCTGCACGGCGCGCTGCTCAAGAACGAGCAGGACGTGGCCCTGTTCGAGAAGCTGGCCTTCATGGCGCGCCGGCAGGGCCGCTGAGAGAAGACGCCTGCTGTCCGGACGCGCGAAAGGCGAAACCCTTTCCCGGTTGTGAGCGCCCGCACCGGCGGATTACCCTTCGCCGGTCATCACCAAGGGGGGACCAGCATGACCGACGCACAGGGCTTTGACACGATGGCGATCCATGCCGGATCGCAGGCCGATCCGGCGACCGGCGCGCGTCAGGTGCCAATCTATCAGACGACGGCCTATGCCTTTCGCGACGCCGATCATGCGGCGCGGCTCTTCAACCTGCAGGAGGTGGGCTACATCTATTCGCGCCTGACCAACCCGACGGTGGCGGCACTGCAGGCGCGCATCGCGGCGCTGGAGGGGGGCGCGGGCGCGGTCTGCTGCTCATCGGGCCATGCGGCGCAGATCATGGCGCTGTTCCCGCTGATGGCGCCGGGGCGCAACATCGTGGCCTCGACCCGGCTCTATGGCGGGACGGTCACGCAGTTCAGCCACACGATCCGCCGCTTCGGCTGGTCGGTGAAGTTCGTGGACATGGACGATGTCGAGGCGCTGCGCGCGGCGATCGACGCGGACACGCGGGCGGTCTTCTGCGAATCGATCAGCAATCCCGGCGGCTATGTCACCGACATTCCCGCCGTCGCGGCGGTGGCCGATGCGGCGGGGGTGCCGCTGATCGTGGACAACACCCTGGCCACCCCCTATCTGTGCCGCCCCATCGAGATGGGCGCGACCCTGGTCGTGCACAGCCTGACGAAGTACATGACCGGCAACGGCACCGTCACGGGCGGCGTTGTGGTGGACAGCGGGCGCTTCGACTGGTCGGCCAGCGACAAGTTTCCCAGCCTGTCGGCCCCCGAGCCCGCCTATCACGGCATGGTCTTCCACCAGACCTTCGGCAACATGGCCTTCACCTTCCACGGCATCGCGGTGGGGCTGCGCGATCTGGGCATGACCATGAATCCCCAGGGCGCGCATTACACGCTGATGGGGATCGAGACCCTGCCCCTGCGCATGGCCCGCCATGTCGAGAACGCGCGAAAGGTCGCCGCCTGGCTGGAGGCCGATCCGCGGGTCGAGCGGGTGACCTATGCCGGGCTGGACAGCTCTCCGTGGAACGCGACCGCGCGCAGGCTCTATCCCAGGGGGACGGGGGCGCTGTTCACCTTCGCGATCAGGGGCGGCTATGAGGCGGCGGTGCGGCTGGTTGATGCGCTGACGCTGTTCAGCCATGTGGCGAACCTGGGCGATGCGCGCTCTCTGGTGATCCACTCGGCCTCGACCACGCACCGCCAGCTGACCGAGGAGCAGCAGCGCGCCGCCGGGGCCGCCCCCGAGGTCGTGCGCCTGTCGGTCGGCATCGAGGACGCGGACGACCTGATCGCCGACCTGGACCAGGCGCTGGCAAAGGCCACGGCCTGAGGGGTGCGCGGGCCGGGTCGTCCCGGCCCGCGCGCGTCACGTCAGTTGGCAGGAGCCTCGGGCAGCGGCTCCACGATGCCCGGGACGACCGGCTCGTCGGGCGCGGGGGCACCGTCGCCGGGCATCGGCGGATGGACCGGCTTGCCCCCCGGACCACTCCCCGGACCGCCCTCGGGGCCGCCGTGATGACCGCGATGGCCCATCGGGGCGCAGGCGCCCTCGCCGGCCAGGGCGAACTCGATCTCGACCTGGGCCGACATCTGCACCTGACCGGGCTGGACCGGCACGCTGTCGGCCATGGCGGCCTCCATGCGCATCATCGGCGCCGGGGCGCCGCCGCCGGTCTGGATGTCGCGCAGGGTCAGCACGGGACCCAGATCGACGCCCGCCGCCTCGGCCAGCAGCTCGGCCTTGCGGCGCGCATCGGCGACCGCCTGTCCGCGCGCCTCGTCCAGCGCGCCCGCGCCATCCTCACGCGTGAAGCTGATGCCGCCGATCTCGTTCGCGCCGGCCGACACGATCGCGTCCAGTACCTCGCCGAGGCGCGCCAGGTCGGCGACGCGCACGGCCACGGTGTTCGTCGCCTGATAGCCGGTGACGGTCGGGGCCTGGTTCTCGCCATACTGCATCAGCGGGTTCAGGTTCAGCCCCGAGGTCTGGATGTCGGCCTCGGCGATGCCCGCGCCGGTCAGCGCGTCGATCACGGCCTGCTGCTGGGTGCTGTTCTGCTCCATGGCAGCGGCGGCGCTGTCGGCCTGGGTGGTCACGCCCAGCTGGATGGTCGCCATGTCGGGGGCGATGCGGGACTGTCCCTCGCCGGTGACGATCAGGCGCGAGGGTCCGGCGGGGCCGCAGGCCATGGGGGCGGCCAGGACGGGCCCCGCGCTCAGCGCCGCCAGCGCGGCGGTCAGCGTCAGGCGCCGCATGGCGCGGCCGTTGAAAGTGGGTCGCATCGAAGGATCCTTTCTGATCGCGGTATCCATGCCGCCTTGATGCCCTGCCCCCGCCCCTGTTCCTAGCCCCCGATGCCCGAAATCCGATCACAGATATGGCAGTTCTTCTTTCAACACTCCACAATTTGGGGTAGTGATGGAGCGTGTATAACGACGTCGCGGGGCACGCCCACGCGCCGCACCCCGAGCAGTGAAGACAGCCATGAACCAGCACGCCGCGCCTCCCGAATTCGCCATGAGCTTCACCCAGGAGGCGGTGCAGCTGGAATGCCGCGACGGCCTCGACTGGCAGCCGCTGGGCCAGGCGCGCTTTGCGCGCGGCGATCTGGCCTCGGTGCTGAACGGGCTGCGTCAGCAGGCGGGCGGCCAAATCGGCGAACTGGACACCGTGCTGGTGATCCCCGACGACCAGATCCTCTACACCGTGCTGACGGTGCCCTTCGGGTCGGACACCGCCGCCACCATCGCCCGCGCGCTGGAGGCCGCGACCCCCTATGGCGCGGATGAGCTGGCCTTCGACTGGTGCCCGGCCGTCAACGGCGACATCGAGACGCTGCGCGTGGCCGCCGTCTCGCGCCGCACCCTGGACGAGGCCGAGGAGTTCGCCTGCGCCCAGGGCTTCCGTCCGACGGGCTTCCAGGCCCGTCCGGGCGACGACCGCTTCGACGGCTGCCCCGACTTCGGTCCCTCGCGCCTGGCGCAGGAGCGGTTCAACCGCCGCCCCTTCAGCGGACCCGACCTCAGCCAGGCCCGCGTCCTGGCCCCGGTGATCGACGCCCCGATGACCGACGTTCCGGTCGCCGACGCCCCGAAGGCGGAGGCCCCGGCGGTCGCGGCGCCGATCCCCGCGACCGTCATTTCGCGCATCACGCCGCATGTGGTGGTCGCGCCCGCCGCCCCGTCCGTCGCCACCGCGCCCGTCGCCGCCGCCCCGGCGCCCGTCGACGATCCGGCGCCCGCCGCGCCCGGCGCGGTGATCCGCCACGGCACCACCCCGCCCCTCAGTGCGCGCCGCCTGTCGCCGCGCGCCGAGGCGGTGCACAGCCGCGCCGCCGCCGCCCGCAGCCAACGCGGTCAGGGACCCGCACCCGAACCCGCCAAGGCGCCCGGCCTGGTCGAGCGGCTGCGCGATCTGGACCCGGCCCGCCTGCCGGTGCTGGTCGGCGGGCTGTCCATGGCGCTGGTGCTGGCCTTGGTGCTGCTGGGCCGTCCCGCGCCCGAGGGCGAGGTGGTGACCGCAGCCCCCGCGCCCGAAGCGACGCCGCTGCCGGCGCCCGAGGCCACTCCTGCCGCACCCGCCACCGTCGCCGAGACCGCGCCCGAGGCCCTTCCCGCACCCGCGCCGCAGGGTCCGGCCCAACCCGATGCGCTGGACCTGGCTTTGGCCGAAGCGCTGGCACAGGCCCGTGCCGCCAGCGCCGCGCCCGCGCCCGCGACGACCCCGCTGCCCGAACCGGCCGTAGCGGCACCGGTCGCGACCTCCGAACAGGCGGCCGCGGCCACATCCGTCGCCGCCTTGGCAGCCCCGGTCGCCGCACCCCGGCCCGCCACCACGGAGACCGCGTCCACCGGATCCCCCGTGACCGAGAATGCCGCGGCACCGGTCGCGCCGACGCCGCGTCCCGCGGCGACCCCCGCGCCCGCTCCCGTAGCCGAGCGGCTGGCCAGCTCGGCCCGCCCCCCGCGCGCGACGCCTGCCGCAGCCGCCGCACCGGCCGCGCCCGACCGCCAGCCGCAGGTGCCTGCGAACCCCCTGCCCTTCGAGGTCCAGAACCGACCCACGCCGACGCCGGTCGCCGCCTCGCGCCCGCCATCGCGCCCGGCCGCAGCGCCCCGCGCCGCAGCGCCCGCGGCGCCGGTCGCCGCACCCGCATCCCGGCCGCCCAGTGGCCGCAGCACCGCGTCCGACACGGCGCAGACCAGCGCGCCCACGCCGCAGCGCCCCGAAGGTCAGGCCGGATCGCGCCCGCCCTCGCGTCCCGAACGGCTGTCGCTTCTGGAGGAGGGCAGCGCGGCGGAGGGTGACCAGCCGCTGCGGATGACGCAAGCCGAACGCGACGCGATCCGCGCCCAGCTGCGCGATCTGCGCACCGCGCAGGCCGGGAACGGCGGGCTGAGCCCGGCCGAACGCGGGCTGGTCTTCCAGCTGGCCGATGCGCGTCCGACGCGCAAGCCGGTCTCGGTGCGCGCCCCGTCGCAGCGCGCGGTCGAGGCCGCGGTGGCCGAAGCCGTCAGCAGCCCCCGCCCGACCGCCCGCGCCAGCCTGGCCGCCCCGGTCACCCAACCGTCGGTCGCCACCGCGCCCACGGCCGCCCCGGCGGGTGCCATCGCCCGCTCGGCCCGGCCCCTGGCCCGGCCGGGCGGCCGCAGCGCCGATCCGGCGGTGGAGCAGGCCATCGCCGCCGCCATCGACGCCAGCCCCGCGCGACCCGGCGCGGTGGGCCTTGGCGCGCTGACCTCGTCGGCGATCCCGCCGCGTCGTGCCGGCGGGGCCGCGGTCAACGCGATGGCCGCCGCCGCGCCCGCAGCCGCAGCGCTGGCGCCATCGGCCCCCGACCTGCGTGCCGCCGCCGAGGCGCAGTCGGCCGAGGCCGCGATCGCCGAACAGCGCCGCCTGGACGACGAGCTGCAGGCCCAGGCCGAGGCGCGCGCCCGGTCCCAGGCCGCCGCCGACGCCCGTGCCGAGGCGCAGGCCCGCGCCCAGGCCGAAGCCCGCGCCCGCGCCCAAGCCGAGGCCGAGGCCCGCGCCGCCGCCTCGCGCAACCAGCGCTATCAGCCGCCGGAGGTGGACAGCGAGCCCGAGGTCGTCGCCGCCGTCCCGCAAAGCGCCATCGGCAACGCCGCCGCCAGCGCCACCGTCAAGGACGGCATCCAGCTGAGCAGCACGCAGATCATCGGCACCATCGGCGCGGGCCGCGCCAGCCGCGCGCTGGTGCGCCTGTCGAACGGGCGCGTGCTGACGCTGCGCCTCGGCGACCGCATCAACGGCGGCACGATCAGCGAGATCGGCGACAGCCGCATCACCTATGTCAAGCAGGGCCGCGCCCATGCCCTGGGCGTGCTGAACGGCCAGTGACGCCCGCCGTCACCCGTCCAGGCGGGTGATGGTGAAGCCCTGATCCTCCAGCAGGGACAGCACCCCCGCCTCTCCGGGCAGGTGCAGCGCGCCGAAGGCCGCGACGATGCCGTCCGGCCCGGCGCGCTCCGCCCCCTGCACCAGCGGCGCGATCCAGGCGCGGTTGCGGTCGTCCATCAGCCGCGTGCGGACCAGGCTCAGCTGATTGTCCACGGCCTGCCGCGACAGGCCGGAATTCGCATAGGCGTCGAAGCGGCCGAACTCCCAGATGCTCCAGACCTCGCCGCGGAAATAGGCGTCGGTCAGCGTGACCGCATAATCGTCGGCATAGCGCGCGGCGGGCAGGCCCGCGCGGATCATGTCCAGCTCCTCCTCGGGGCTGAGCCCCGCGAAGAGGCCGAAGATCGTGTCCCACGGCTCCAGCGACCGGACCGGGACGCCCGCCTTCTGCGCCTTCTGCGCCAGCATCCGGTCGAGGCCCTGCTCTCCGCTGCCGTCGGCCATGGCGCGCACCATGCAGGGCGACACGCCCAGCATCAACGCCACGTACCACGGCCGCATGCGCGCGGCGATGACGCCGGGGGTGCCGCGGTCGGACATGGCCTCCGCCAGCGCGTCCCATTCCGCAGGCTCCAGCCGCTCGGGCAGCGTGGGGCCGTCGGGATCGACCATCAGCGTCGGATCGGCGGCCAAGGCCTTGGCCAGACGCTCCTCATCCGCAGGCGCGGCCTCCACGAACAGCGCATCGGCCGCGGCCAACGCCGGGGCGACGCGGTCCAGCGTCGCCTGGTGCCGCGGATCGGGGAAATGATAGGTGCCGACCAGGGTGATGCGCTGATCGCCGCGCTCGGCCCGGTAGAGCAGCCCCTCGTGATAGGGCACGGCCTCGCTGGCCTCGCGGATCGCGGCGGCCCGCTCGGGCGGCAGGGCGGCGATGAGGTCGCGTCCGGTGCAGGCCGCAAGGGCCGACTGGCCGGAGAGGGCAAGAAGGGCGGCGGCGATCAGCAGGCGCATCTGGGTCCTTTCGACGGGGGCCGGGGTGGCGCACAGGCTGACATATCGCGGGCGCGCGAACCAGTACCGACGGTCGCGGAACGGGCGGCGACCCCGTTGACAGGCGGTCGCACCCGTCCTATTTCTCCGCCATTGGCACTCGCATCCGGTGAGTGCCAACAGTGCAACACTGCAACCTGAAACATCGGAGTGTTCGACAATGGCATTCAAACCGCTGCATGACCGTGTGCTGGTCCGCCGCGTCCAGTCGGAAGAAAAGACCAAGGGCGGTCTGATCATCCCCGACAACGCCAAGGAGAAGCCCGCCGAGGGCGAGATCATCTCGGTCGGCGAAGGCGCGCGCAAGGATTCCGGCGAGTTGATCGCGCCGTCCGTCAAGACCGGCGACCGCGTGCTGTTCGGCAAGTGGTCGGGCACCGAGGTGACCGTCGACGGCGAAGAACTGCTGATCATGAAGGAAAGCGACATCCTGGGCGTTCTGGCCTGATCGTCGATCCCTTTCCTCAACACTGAATTCAGGAGAATCAAATGGCTGCGAAAGAAGTCAAGTTCAGCACGGACGCCCGCGACCGCATGCTGAAAGGCGTCAACATCCTGGCCGATGCGGTCAAGGTGACGCTCGGCCCGAAAGGCCGCAACGTTGTGATCGACAAGTCCTTCGGTGCGCCCCGCATCACCAAGGACGGCGTCTCGGTCGCCAAGGAGATCGAGCTGTCCGACAAGTTCGAGAACATGGGCGCCCAGATGGTCCGCGAAGTCGCTTCGCGCACCAACGATGAGGCCGGCGACGGCACCACCACCGCCACCGTCCTGGCCCAGGCCATCGTGAAAGAGGGCATGAAGGCGGTCGCCGCCGGCATGAACCCGATGGACCTGAAGCGCGGTATCGATCTGGCCACCTCGAAGGTCGTCGAGGCCATCAAGGCCGCCTCGCGCCCGGTGAACGACAGCGACGAAGTCGCCCAGGTCGGCACCATCTCGGCCAACGGCGAAGCCTCGATCGGCCGTCAGATCGCCGACGCGATGCAGAAGGTCGGCAACGAGGGTGTCATCACCGTCGAAGAGAACAAGGGGATGGAGACCGAGGTCGAAGTCGTCGAAGGCATGCAGTTCGACCGCGGCTACCTGTCGCCCTACTTCGTCACCAATCCCGACAAGATGATCGCGGATCTGGAAGACGCCTACATCCTGCTGCACGAGAAGAAGCTCTCGTCGCTGCAGCCGATGGTTCCGCTGCTGGAAGCCGTGATCCAGTCGGGCAAGCCCCTGGTCATCGTGGCCGAGGACGTCGAGGGCGAGGCCCTGGCCACGCTGGTCGTCAACAAGCTGCGCGGCGGCCTGAAGATCGCGGCCGTCAAGGCACCGGGCTTCGGCGATCGCCGCAAGGCCATGCTGCAGGACATCGCCATCCTGACCGGCGGTCAGGTGATCAGCGAAGACCTGGGCATGAAGCTGGAGAATGTCGGCATCGACATGCTGGGCCGCGCCAAGAAGGTCACGATCAACAAGGACAACACCACCATCGTCGATGGCGCCGGTGACAAGCCCGAGATCGAGGCCCGCGTCGCCCAGATCCGTCAGCAGATCGAGGAGACCACCTCGGACTACGACAAGGAGAAGCTGCAGGAGCGCGTGGCCAAGCTGGCTGGCGGTGTTGCCGTGATCCGCGTCGGCGGCATGTCGGAAATCGAGGTGAAAGAGCGCAAGGACCGCGTCGATGACGCCCTGAACGCGACCCGTGCGGCCGTCCAGGAAGGCGTGGTCGTCGGTGGCGGCGTGGCCCTGGTGCAGGGCGGCAAGGTGCTGGAAGGCCTGGAAGGCCAGAACAGCGACCAGAACGCCGGCATCGCCATCGTGCGCCGCGCGCTGGAGGCTCCGATGCGCCAGATCGCCGAGAACGCGGGCGTCGACGGCGCCGTGGTTGCCGGCAAGGTCCGCGAGTCGGCCGACAAGTCCTTCGGCTTCAACGCCCAGACCGAGGAATATGGCGACATGTTCAAGTTCGGCGTGATCGACCCCGCGAAGGTCGTCCGCACCGCGCTGGAGGACGCCGCCTCGGTGGCCGGTCTGCTGATCACGACCGAAGCTATGATCGCCGAGAAGCCCGAGCCCAAGGCTGCGGCCGGCGGCGGCATGCCCGACATGGGCGGCATGGGCGGGATGATGTAATCATCCCCTCTGCCATCCGGCGGAAACGGAAAAGGGCGCCCCGATCGGGCGCCCTTTTTCATGGCCGGTCGCCGCGACGCTCAGCGCGTGACGCCCTGAACGCCCATCGACTTGCACAGCGACAGAAAGCGCGACTCGGCCACCTCGCCCATCAGGCGGCGGCCCGTGGCGGTCAGGCGCAGTTCCAGCGTGTCGCCCCTCAGCCGCAGGCTGGCCGCATCCGACGGATCGTCGATGGCGAACATCGCGCCGAACCGCATGGCCTTGCCCAGGATCTCCGCATCGCGGATCTGCGCGTCGTCCAGCAGCGCGAAGAGCGGCGCCATATGCGATTCCGCGCGGCTGTTCTTGTAGCGGTGCAGAAGCGCCAGCCCCAGGAACACCCGTTCGGGATGGCTCAGCGCGGCCATGTTGGCGCGGGTCACGTTGTCGAAGCACGCCTCGGCCCGGTAGTCGGGATGCGCGCGCCAGGCGGTGTCGTGCAGCAGGCAGGCGGCGCGGACCAGGCGCTCGCGCTCGGGCGGCATGTCCGGGAACAGGGGCGCCAGGAACTGGAACAGCTTCTTGCCGAAACCGGGCAGGCGCGCCATCTGCTTCTCGGTGAAGCGGGCGGCCTCCAGCAGCGGGTCGCGGCGGCGCAGCGTGTCGGACATGTGCTCATAGAGCAGCCCCTCGCGGATGCCGTAGCTGGAGACGGCCAGCTCCTTGGGGCGGAACACCTCGATCATCTGCGACAGGACCTTGGCGGCCAGCGGCACCAGCTCGATCCGCGAGGCGGAGATGCCGACCTTGGACCGCAAGCTGCCCAGGTCGTGCCGCTCGATCCAGCCGATCGTGTCGGACAGCGACTGCGGCGTCATGCGGTACTCGTGCAGGACCGTCATGGGATAGCCAGTCCGCTCCATGTCCAGCCGCGCCAGCGCCCGCCACGACCCGCCGACCAGATAGATGCGTTCGTGATCGGTGCCCATCTGTTCGGCCAGGCTGCGAAGAATGGTGGCGATATGCTCGCGCAGCGTCTCGGGCGGCACCTGCTGCAGGCGGAACGGCCCCAGCTGCGAGGTCACGCGCCGCCCGACCTTGCCATCGGCCACCTCCGCCAGCTCCATGGAGTTGCCGCCGATGTCGCAGACCAGGCCCCGCGCATCGGGCCAGCCCAGCAGTACGCCCTGGGCGGACAGCCGGGCCTCCTCCTCGCCGTCGATGATGTGCAGCTTGAGGCCGGTCTCCTTCTCAACGCGGGCCTGGAAGGCGGGCCCGTCCTCGGCCTCGCGCACGGCCGCGGTCGCGACGCAGGTCAGCGGCTCGATCCCCATGCTGCGCGCCAGGGCGGCAAAGCGGGCCAGCGCGGAAAAGCCCCGCTCGATCCCCTTGGGGTTCAGCCGGCCGGTGCGCGCCATGTCCTGGCCCAGGCCGGCCATGACCTTCTCGTTGTAGAAATAGGCCGGCGACCGCGCGGCCCCGTCGAAGACCACCAGGCGGATCGAGTTCGACCCCACATCGACCACGCCGATGCGTTTCAGCGCCCGCTTGGGCAGCTTGCGGAAGGTGTTGCCGAATGGCTCGATCGTCTGTCCGGTGGTGGTTCGCACGCCGTTCATCCTTGCGCCTTCCTTGCTGTCGGTTCGCCGTCTCGGGCCGGTGTCTTGGCCCGGCCGGGCCTGAGCGTCAATCCGCCGAATGGGTCAGCGCCGGAACGTCACGCGCCCCCGCCGTGCCCCGGCCCGACAGGGACGGGTTCTCCATGAAGAAGCGGTGACAGTTGAACAGATCGTCGCGCCCTTCAGGAAGGTAACGCAGGTAGCGGCCATCCGGCTGCAGCAGCCAGCTCTGTGCCTCGTCGGCCATGTTCGCGGCCATCACCTGGTTCACGATCTGCGCCTTGACGGTGTCGTTCACGCATTCGACCAGCGTCTCGACCCGGCGGTTCAGGTTGCGGTCCATCCAGTCGGCCGAGCTGATGAAGACCCGCGCCTTGGCCGAAGGCAGCCCGTGACCCGAGCCGAAGCAGACGATGCGGCTGTGCTCCAGGTATCGCCCGACAATGGACTTCACGCGAATATTCTCGGACAACCCCTTGATGCCCGGCCTTATTCCGCAGATGCCGCGGATCACCAGGCTGATCCGCACCCCCGCCGCGCTGGCCGCATAGAGCGCCTCGATGACATCGACCTCGATCAGCGAGTTCATCTTGGCCCAGATGGCGGCAGGGCGGCCTTGGCGGGCATATTCCGCCTCGCGACCGATCAGGTCGATCAGCCGCGACTTCAGGTCGATGGGCGAGATCGACAGATTCTCCAGCCCGGCGGGCTGCACGTAGCCGGACAGATAGTTGAAGACCTTGGTCGCGTCGCGCCCCAGGGCCGGGTTGCAGGTGAACAGCGACAGGTCGGTATAGATGCGCGCGGTGATCGGGTGGTAGTTGCCCGTCCCGTAATGGGTATAGGTCACCAGCCCGTCGCCCTCGCGCCGCACGATGGTGCTGATCTTGGCATGCGTCTTGTAGTTCACGAAACCATAGACGACATGCGCGCCCGACCGCTCCAGCCTGCGCGACTGGCGGATGTTGGCGGCCTCGTCGAAGCGGGCCTTCAGCTCCACCAGCGCGGTCACCGACTTGCCGGCCTCGGCCGCCTCGCAGAGCGCGTCCACGATGGGGCTGTCGCGGCTGGTGCGATAGAGCGTCTGCTTGATCGCCAGCACGTCCGGATCTCGCGCCGCCTGCGCCAGATAGCGCACCACCATGTCGAAGGTCTCGTAGGGGTGATGCAGCAGCATGTCCTTCTGGCGGATGGCCGCGAACATGTCGCCGTCATGGTCCTGCACCCGTTCGGGCACACGCGGCGTGAAGGAGGGCCACAGCAGGTCGCGGCGGTCGTCCAGCACCAGCTCCTTCAGGTCGGCCATGCCCAGCAGGCCCTCGACCTCGATGACCTCGTCGGGGCTGACCTCCAGCTCCTCCATGATCAGGCGGCGCAGACGGTCGGGGGCGCCAGCGGTGATCTTCAGCCGGATGACGCTGCCGCGGCGGCGGCGCTTCAGCGCGGTCTCGAACTCGCGCACCAGGTCCTCGGCCTCTTCCTCGACCTCCAGGTCGCTGTCGCGCAGCACGCGGAAGCTGCAATGGCCGGTGTCGCGATAGCCCGGAAACAGGCTGGACAGATGCATCAGCAGCAGATCCTCCAGCCTCAGGAAGCGCTGCCCGCCCGGCAGCGGCACGAAGCGCGGCAGCTGCGCCGGGATCGGCAGCAGCGCCTGCATCTGGCGCCCATCGGTCTCGCGCGCCAGCTCCAGCGCCAGCGAGAAGCCGGTGTTCGGGATGAAGGGGAACGGGTGCGCCGGGTCGATGGCCAAAGGCGACAGGACCGGAAAGACCCGGTTCTGGAAATGGTCGTACAGGAACTCCTCCTCCGCCCGGGTCAGGCGCTGGCGCGAGAGGATGCAGATGCCCGCCTGTTCCATCTCGCGGCGCAGCGTGTTCCAGACGCCCTGCTGAGCGCCCATCAGGCGGCGCGCGTCGGCGTTGATCAGGGCCAGCTGCTCGGCCGGGGACAGCCCGTCGTCCGAGGGCGTGGTGCTTCCCTCGCGCACCAGCTCGCGCAGGCCCGCGACGCGCACGGTGTAGAATTCGTCCAGGTTGGTCGCGCTGATCGAGACAAAGCGCAGCCGCTCCAGCAGCGGCACGCGGGGGTTGCGCGCCTCGTCCAGCACGCGCCAGTTGAAGGACAGCCAGGACAGCTCGCGGTTGAAGAAGCGCGCAGGCCCTTCGGGGGTGCCTCCGGGCAGGTCCTTGGGTTCGGGAAAGGGGGTGCGAAGGAAATCGGCTTGGGTCATGATCGTCCGGCGGCTGGCGTGGCCCCGATCATGCGTCAGCCTCGGACAGCTTGTCCAGAAGCTCGGCCGCGATGCGCCGCGTGACCGGCCCCTTCTCGGCCATGGCGGCGGCGTCCATCTCGGCGACCAGGCGGCGGGCCAGGCCCAGATCGCGGTCCATGCGCAGCACCAGCCACTCGATCAGCCCCGCGGGCACGGCCAGCTGACGATCCGCGAACAGCTTGACCAGCACCGCGGCCAGCAGCGCCTCGTCGGGCGGGCCCAGCCGCACCTGCGGCATCGCATCCATGCGCGAGCGTAGATCGGGCAGCACCAGCCCCCAGTCGCGCGGCGGCGTCCGCGCGGTCAGCAGCAGCAGGCAGTCGCGCGGCCCGCAGAGGTTCCACAGATGGAACAGCGCCTGTTCCGCCCCCGCGGCAAAGCCCGCATGATCGGCATCCTCGACCACGACCGCGCCCCCTTCGGCGGCCAGCAGGTCGGCCGCATCGGGCCGCAGCGCCGAGGCACTGATGCGCCGCGCGCCGTTCTCGGCCGCCCAGAAGGCCGCCAGATGCGACTTGCCCGCCCCCTCCGGCCCGATCAGCAGCATCCGCCCCGACGGCCAGTCCTGCGGTCGGTCCAGCACCCGCAGCGCGTCGGCATTGGCGGGCGCGGGCAGGAAATCGGCGCGCGCATGGGCCGGGGGCGTCGTCAGGTCCAGGGTCAGCTGCCGGGCGGACGGGAACGGGGTCACGCGGTCAGGCCCCGTCGTCGCGTCGGGCCAGGTCTTCCTGCATCGTCTGGATGTGCTGCTGGCTGCGCACGCGGTCGGCCTCCATCCGGGCCAAGCGGATGCGCTCGGCGACCGTGCCGGGGGGGACCATCTCGACCAGCAGGGGCTGGGCGGGTTCGTCCGGAACGCCCTGCCCGGTGAACAGCGGGCTTTCCAGATAGCGCGCGATCAGGAACCGCGCCAGGACCCCCAGGGCGGCGGCCATCGGCACCGCAAGGACCAGCCCGACGAAGCCGAACAGCGCCCCGAAGACCGACAGCGCCAGGAGCAGCCAGACCGGGTGCAGGCCCACATGGCCGCCCACGATCTTGGGCTGCAGATAGTTGCCCTCGACCACCTGGCCCAGGCCGAAGATCGCCACGACCGCGCCGATCCACAGCGGATCGCCCCAGAAGCTGAACAGCGCGACGCCGATGGCCGTGGCCCCCCCGATCAGGACGCCGACATAGGGGATGAAGGACAGCATCGCCGCCATGATGCCGATGAAGAAGCCGAAGGGCAGCCCGACCAGCATCAGCGCCAGCGCATACCACGTCCCCAGGATGGCGATGACCACCGCCTGCCCGCGCAGGAAGCCCGACAGCGCCTCGTCGATCTCGGCGGCCAGGGTGCGGATGGTGGCGGCATGCTCGCGCGGCAGGAGCGTGTCCACGGCGCGCACCAGATGGTCCCAGTCCAGCAGCAGATAGAAGGCCACGACCGGCACGATCACCAGCAGCGCCACCGTGCCGATCAGCCCGGTCAGCGACCCCAGCAGCGTCGAGGCGACGCGCCCGGCCTGATCGCCCACCGCCGCCTGCAGATCGGTCAGCGTCTGCTGCAGCCCCGCGCCCTGCGGGATCAGGTCGGGAAAGCGGGTGTCCAGGAACAGCCGCCCCTGCTCGATCATCGCGGGCGCGGTCTCGATCAGCGCGCTGGCCTGCCGCACCAGGAGCGGCACGACCAAGAGGACGACCGCGACGAAGGACAGCACCACGGCCACGGTGATCACCACCACCGACATGGTCCGCGACAGGCCCGCCCGTTCCAGCCGGTCGGCCAGCGGGTCCAGCAGATAGGCCACGCCCGCGCCAAGGATGAAGGGCAGGACGGCCTGTCCCAGAAGCCACAGCAGGATCGCCATGGTCAGGGCGGCGATGCCCCACCACATGACCTGCTTGCGAATGGGAATGTGCATGGGCCTGCCCCTGTCGGTGATGTCTGTCGGCCAGAGTGCCGCCCCGCGCTTGTCGTTGCAAGCGGCGTGCTTGGCAAGGCCCGGACGATCCGCTAACCCTGCCCGGAACCGTCATCAAGGACCCTGCCCATGCGTCTGTCGCGTTATTTCCTGCCCGTCCTCAAGGAAGACCCCAAGGAGGCGCAGATCGTCAGCCACCGCCTGATGCTGCGCGCGGGCATGATCAAGCAGCAGGCGGCGGGGATCTATTCCTGGCTGCCCCTGGGGTTCAAGGTGCTCAAGCGCATCGAGCAGATCGTCCATGACGAGCAGATCCGCGCCGGTCACATCCCGATGCTGATGCCCACGCTGCAGCCCGCCGACCTGTGGCGCGAGAGCGGCCGCTATGACGATTACGGCGAGGAGATGCTGCGCATCAAGGACCGCCACAAGCGCGACCTGCTCTATGGTCCCACCAACGAGGAGATGATCACCGACATCTTCCGGTCCCATGTGAACAGCTACAAGGACCTGCCCCTGACGCTGTACCACATCCAATGGAAGTTCCGCGACGAGATCCGCCCGCGCTTCGGCGTGATGCGCGGCCGCGAGTTCCTGATGAAGGACGGCTACAATTTCGACCTGACCAAGGAGGCCGCGCTGCACGCCTACAACCGGCATCTGGTCAGCTATCTGCGCAGCTATGAGCGGATGGGCCTGCAGGCCATCCCGATGCGCGCCGATGGCGGTCCGATCGGCGGCGACTACACCCACGAGTTCCTGGTCCTGGCCGAGACGGGCGAGTCCGAGGTCTTCTACGACAGCCAGATCACCGACCTGACCTTCGGCGACCGCGCGATCGACTATGACAGCGTCGAGGAATGCCAGGCCGTGCTGGAGGAGTTCACCAGCCGCTATGCCCGCACCGACGAGACCCATGACGAGGCCGTCTATGCCGAGGTCCCCGAGGAGCGCCGCCGCACCGCGCGCGGCATCGAGGTCGGGCAGATCTTCTATTTCGGGACCAAGTATTCCGAGCCCATGGGCGCCACGGTCGTGGGTCCCGACGGCGCGCGCGTGCCCGTCCACATGGGCAGCCACGGCATCGGCGTCAGCCGCCTTCTGGGCGCGATCATCGAGGCCAATCACGACGCCAAGGGCATCATCTGGCCCGAGGGCGTGACGCCCTTCCACGTGGGCATCGTCAACCTGAAGCAGGGCGACAACTCGACCGACGCGGCTTGCGACGCGATCTATGCCGAACTGCAGACGCGGGGTCTGGACCCGCTCTATGACGACCGTGACGAACGGGCGGGCGCGAAGTTCGCGTCCATGGACCTGATCGGCCTGCCGTGGCGCATCACCGTGGGCCCGCGCGGCCTGACCGCGAACAAGGTCGAGCTGACCTGCCGCCGCAGCGGCGAGACCGAGGAGATGTCCCCGCAGGAGGCCATCGCCCGGCTGGAGCAGATCTATCAGCCGGTGCAGGCCGCAGGCCGCGTCGCGGGGTGAACTCCAGGGGACGGCGGTCTGCCCGGACCGCCGCCCCCGGACCGGGCAACCTGTCCGAAAACCATGCAAATGCGCGCGACAACGCACTTTCTTTTTGGAAGGGTCGCCCCTAACGTGACGCGCAGGACAATGTTCCAACTGGGAGACTTCCACATGAAAAAACTTCTTCTTGCGACCGCCGCCGGCGCGCTTCTGGCCGGTGCCGCGGGCGCCGAAGAAATCAAGCTGGGCATCTCGCTCGGCTTCACCGGACCGCTGGAATCCATGGCCCCCGCGATGCAGCAGGGCGCCGAGATGGCGATGAAGGAAGTCAGCGACTCGGGCCTGCTGCTGGACGGATCGACCGTCGTCGCGGTGACCGGCGACAGCACCTGCATCGACGCCGCCGCGGCCACCGCGACGGTCGAGCGCCTGATCGCCTCCGAAGGCATCAAGGGCATGATCGGCGGCATGTGCTCGGGCGAGACCATCGCCTCGCTGGAGAACGTGGCCAAGGCGAACGGCATGGTGATGATCTCGCCCTCGGCCACCTCGCCCGCGCTGACCGACATCGCGGATGACGGCCTTTTCTTCCGCACCGCCCCCTCCGACGCCCGCCAGGGCGAGGTGATGGCCGAGATCGTGCGCGAGCGCGGGATCGAGAACGTCGCCGTGACCTATACCAACAACGACTACGGCAAGGGCCTGGCCGACAGCTTCGCCGCGGCCTTCACCGCCGCGGGCGGCACCGTGACCACCAACAGCGCGCATGACGACGGCAAGGCCGACTACTCGGCCGAGGTCGCGGCCCTGGCCGCGGCGGGCGGCGACGCGCTGGTCGTGGTGGGCTATGTCGATCAGGGCGGTTCGGGCGTGGTCCGCGCCTCACTGGACACCGGCGCCTTCGACACCTTCGTCTTCCCGGACGGCATGGTCGGCGCCGCGCTGGAGACGAATTTCGGCTCCGAGATCGACGGCAGCTTCGGCCAGAACCCCGCCGCCGAGGGCGAGGGCCGCGAGACCTATCTGAAGATGGCCGAGGCCGCGGGCTTCGACGGTTCGGGCGCCTTCTCGGGCGAGGCCTATGACGCGGCGGCGCTGATGCTGATGGCGATGGCCAAGGCCAAGTCCTCCGATCCGGCGGTCTACAAGGATCACGTCATGGATGTGGCCAACGGCCCCGGCGAGCAGATCCTGCCGGGCCAGCTGGCCAAGGCGCTGGAGATCATCAACGGCGGCGGCGATGTCGACTATGTCGGCGCGACCGCGGTCGAGCTGGTCGAGCCCGGTGAATCCGCCGGCACCTTCCGCGAGATCCAGTTCACCGACGGCAAGATCGAGGTCGTCGGCTACCGCTGAGGACGTCACCTGACGACCGGCCCGGCATCCTTTGGGACGCCGGGCCGATTTTCAATGATAACAGCCGCTTGACGGCACATCTTCACCCAGAACGTGAAGACGGGGATGTGGAAGAATGATCAGGGTCGAGGACCTTCACAGACATTTCGGCGGGTTCCGCGCCGTCGACGGCGCCAGCCTGACGATCGAGACCGGCTCGATCACCGGGCTGATCGGGCCGAACGGCGCGGGCAAATCGACGCTGTTCAACGTGATCGCGGGCGTGCTGCCCCCCACCTCGGGGCGCGTCTTCATGGACGGAGAGGACATCACCGGCCTGCCGCCGCATGAGCTGTTCCACAAGGGCCTGCTGCGCACCTTCCAGCTGGCGCATGAGTTCAGCTCGATGACCGTGCGCGAGAACCTGATGATGGTTCCCGGCGCGCAGTCCGGCGAGACGATCTGGAAGACCTGGTTCCAGCGCGGCCGGATCGAGCGCGAGGAGGCCGAACTGCGTCGCAAGGCCGACGAGGTTCTGGACTTCCTGACCATCCGCCACCTGACCCATGAGAAGGCCGGCAACCTGTCCGGCGGCCAGAAGAAGCTGCTGGAGCTGGGCCGAACGATGATGGTCGACGCCAAGATCGTCTTTTTGGACGAGGTCGGCGCGGGCGTGAACCGCACCCTGCTGATGACCATCGCCGACGCGATCATCCGGCTGAACAAGGAGCGCGGCTACACCTTCTGCGTGATCGAGCATGACATGGATTTCATCGGCAAGCTCTGCGACCCGGTGATCGTGATGGCCGAGGGCAAGGTGCTGGCCAAGGGCAGCGCCCAGGACATCATGAAGAACGAGGCGGTGATCGAGGCCTATCTGGGCACCGGCCTGAAGAACAAGGACATGGTGGGATGAGCGACCAGGACGCTGTCTTCGGCAATCGCGGCAGCCGCGACCTGTCGGTGGTGAACCCGGCCGGGCGCGGCACGATCGACGGCACCCGCCGTTCCGGCCCCCTGGGCGCGGGGCGCGCAGGCGATCCCTTCCTGATCGGCGAGGGCATGACCGGCGGATACGGCAAGGGCACCGACATCCTGCACGACTGCACCATCGCGGTCGAACAGGGCCAGATCGCCGTGATCGTGGGTCCCAACGGCGCGGGCAAGTCCACCGCGATGAAGGCCATCTTCGGCATGCTGAACCTGCGCCAAGGTTCGGTCCGGCTGAACGGCCAGGACATCACCGCGCTGAACCCGCAGGACCGGGTCAAGGCGGGGATGGGCGTCGTGCCCCAGGTCAACAACATCTTCCCGTCCATGACGGTCGAGGAGAACCTGGAGATGGGCGCCTATATCCGCCGCGACGACATCCGCGCGACGATGGAGCAGGTCTATGAGCTGTTCCCCGCCGTCGCCGCCAAGCGCCGCCAGGCCGCCGGAGAGCTGTCGGGCGGCCAGCGCCAGCAGGTCGCCGTGGGCCGCGCGCTGATGACGCAGCCGCAGGTGCTGATGCTGGACGAACCCACCGCGGGCGTCAGCCCCATCGTCATGGACGAGCTGTTCGACCGCATCATCGCCATCGCGCGGGGCGGCTTGCCCGTCCTGATGGTCGAGCAGAACGCGCGCCAGGCGATGATGATCGCCGACAAGGCCTATGTGCTGGTCCAGGGCGCGAACGCCCATACCGGCACCGGCCGGGAACTCATGCAGAACGACGAGGTGCGCCGCACCTTCCTGGGGGGCTGAGCCATGGATATCCTGAACGCCCTCGTGGTCTTTCTGAACTTCGTCTTCATCCCGGCCGCCGCCTATGGCGCGCAGCTGGCGCTTGGCGCGCTTGGCGTCACGCTGATCTATGGCATCCTGCGCTTCTCGAACTTCGCGCATGGCGACACCATGGCCTTTGGGACGGGCATCGTGATCCTGCTGACCTGGGGGCTGCAATCCCTGGGCGTCAGCGCAGGGCCGCTGCCCACGGCGCTGATCGCCCTGCCCTTCGGCATCGCGCTGACGGCGCTATTGGTGCTGGGCACCGACCGCGCGGTCTACAAGTTCTATCGCCGGCAGAAGGCAGCGCCGATCATCCTGGTGATGGCCTCGGTCGGCGTGATGTTCGTGATGAACGGCCTGACCCGCATCCTGATCGGCGTGGACGAGATCCGCTTTGACGACGGCGCGCGCTTCCTGATCGCGGTCCGCGACTTCCGCGAGATGACCGGGCTGGAGGAGGGTCTGGCGCTGCGCTCGACCCAGGCGCTGACCGTGGTCGTGGCCCTGATCGTGATGGTGGCGCTGTTCTGGTTCCTGAACCGTACGAAATCCGGCAAGGCGATGCGCGCCTATTCCGACAACGAGGATCTGGCGCTGCTGTCGGGCATCGACCCCGAACGCGTGGTGCGGATGACCTGGGTCATCGCCGCGGGCCTCGCGACCATCGCGGGCACGCTCTATGGTCTGGACAAGTCGTTCAAGGCCTTCAACTACTTCCAGATCCTGCTGCCGATCTTCGCGGCGGCCATCGTGGGGGGCTTGGGCAATCCGCTCGGCGCCATCGCGGGCGGCTTCTTGGTGGCCTTCTCCGAGGTCGCGGTGACCTATCCCTGGGTCAAGGTGGTGGGCTATCTGGCGCCCTGGTACGAACCCGGCGGGCTGATGCAGCTTCTGGGCACGGAATACAAGTTCGCGGTCAGCTTCGTCATCCTGATCGTCGTCCTGCTGTTCAGGCCCACCGGCCTGTTCCGCGGCAAATCGGTCTGAGGGGGAGAGATCATGGCAACCAACCGTCAAGCCGCGACATCCGCCAGCCCCTGGCGCGCGCCGATCCTGTTCGCGATCCTCGCCGTGCTGTTCGTGCTGGAGGGGACCGTGCGCAACAGCCTGTTCTCGGGCAGCTGGAACACGTCGCTGGCCATCCTGAACATGGGCCTCCTGTCGGCGATCACCGCCCTGGGCGTGAACATGCAATGGGGCTATGCGGGCCTCTTCAACGTGGGCGTCGTGGGCTTTCTGGCCATGGGCGCGCTGGCACCCGTGCTGGTCTCGCTGCCGCCGGTCGAGGGCGCGTGGCAGTCGGGCGGCACGCGCCTGCTTCTGGCGCTGGCCGTGGGGCTGGGCACGCTGGCCTTGGCCAAGCTGGCCTGGGCGCGCACGCGCAGCGGCCTGCTGACCGCCGTGGTGCTGATCGCGGGCTTCATCGCCTATCGCTGGCTGTTCGATCCCGCCGTGACCGCGATCGAGGCGAACAACCCCGCGCGCAACGGCAATATCGGGGGCCTGGGCCTGCCGGTGCTGCTGTCCTGGGTCGTGGGGGGCCTCTTCGCGGCCGCCGCGGCCTGGGCCATCGGCAAGGTCGCCTTGGGCCTGCGCTCTGACTATCTGGCCATCGCGACGCTCGGCATCGGCGAGATCATCGTCGCGGTCCTCAAGAACGAGGACTGGCTGGCCCGCGGCGTCAAGAACATCACCAACATCCCGCGCCCCGTCGCGCAGGAGGTGGCGCTGCAGCAGAACCCCGACTTCGTGGCCTTCGCGCAGTCCTGGGGCTTCCAGGCGGCCGAGGCTTCGGGCATCTGGGTCAAGCTGTCCTACATGTCGCTGTTCCTGGTGGTGCTGCTGGTCATCATCCTGCTGGCTGAACTGGCGCTGAAATCGCCCTGGGGCCGCATGATGCGCGCCATCCGCGATAACGAGACCGCGGCCGAGGCGATGGGCAAGGACGTCACCCGCCGCCACCTCCAGGTGTTCATCCTCGGCTCGGCGGTGATCGGGGTGGCGGGCGCGATGATGGTCACGCTGGACGGTCTGCTGGCGCCGACCAGCTACAACCCGCTGCGCTACACCTTCCTGATCTGGGTCATGGTGATCGTCGGCGGGTCGGGCAACAACTGGGGCGCGGTGCTGGGCGCGGTCACCATCTGGTTCCTGTGGATCAAGGCCGAGGTCTGGGGCCCTGCCCTGATCGCCATGCTGACCGGCCCGATGGCCGACGGCCCGGTCAAGGCGCATCTGCTGGACAGCGCACCGCACATGCGCTTTATCGCGATGGGGGCGGTGCTGCTTCTGGTGCTGCGCTTCGCGCCACGGGGCCTGCTGCCCGAGAAGTAAGCGAAGGGGGCGCGGGTCACACCGCGCCCCTTCTCCATTCAGCGGCAGTTGTTGCCCAAGACCGTGCTGTGCCACAGCCGACCGTCCGCACCCCGCGCGACGCCGCTGCCGATCTGATAGCTCAACTGGCCCAGCACCTGTTCGCGCTGCGGGCCGGGCACCAGCCAGGTGGCCACCGTGCCTTCGGGCGTGCCGCCCGCGCCCACCAGCTGCACCACCCCGCAGGTCGGATAGCCCACAGAGCGCGCGCGATCGACCACGTTCGATCCGTTCGACCCGGCCACATCGGCACGCCCCATGCGCGCCATGTCGCAGGCATGGGCCAGCGCGATGCGGTCCAGATCGGCCTGGGGCGCCAGGTCGGGCTTGCCCTCGGCCAGCCGCGCGGCATTCACCGCCGCCGAAAGGCGCAGCCCCGCATCGGGATCGCCCCGACACTCGGTCGCCAGCGCCTGTTCGACGGGGGGCGTTGGAGCGGTCCGCAGGGGCAGCCCGATCCCTTGGCAGGCGGTCAGGGCCATCAGGCCGACGGCGACGAGACTGGGACGGAGCATTGGCGGACCTCTCTGGCTGGGTGACGGGGCCGGTTGCGGACCGACCGTCTATGGCGCGGAACGTCCGATCGGGACACGGGTTCCGCGAAACCCTTGCAAGGCCATGAAACCGCGCTTAAAGCGCATGGCATGACCCAGCACCAGCGCCTTCTAATCATCGACTTCGGCAGCCAGGTGACGCAGCTGATCGCGCGTCGCCTGCGTGAACTGAACGTCTATTGCGAAATCCACCCGTTCAACACGGTGACCGACGACCGGCTGCGCCAGATGGAGCCGCAGGCGATCATCCTGTCGGGCGGCCCCGCCAGCGTCACCACCGACGGCAGCCCCCGCGCGCCCCAGGCCGTGTTCGAGATGGGCGTCCCCGTCTTTGGCATCTGCTATGGCCAGCAGGTGATGATGGAGCAGCTGGGCGGCCGGGTCGAGGCCGGGCACCATGCCGAATACGGTCGCGCCTTCATCGCGCCCGCGCCGGGCCACAAGGGTGACGGCATCTTTGCCGGCCTGTTCGATACGGGCCGCGAAGAGGTCTGGATGAGCCATGGCGACCGCGTGACCGTGCTGGCGCCGGGCTTCGAGGTGATCGGCACCTCGCCCAACGCACCCATGGCGATGATCGCGGACGAGGCGCGGCATTTCTATGCCGTCCAGTTCCACCCCGAGGTGCATCACACGCCGAACGGCCGCACCATGCTGGAGAACTTCGTCCGGCTGGCGGGCTTCACCGGCGACTGGACCATGGCCAGCTACAAGGACGAGGCGATCCGCAAGATTCGCGAGCAGGTGGGCGACCGCAAGGTCATCTGCGGCCTGTCGGGCGGGGTCGATTCCTCGGTGGCCGCAGTCCTGATCCACGAGGCGATCGGCGATCAGCTGACCTGCGTTTTCGTCGATCACGGCCTTCTGCGCCTGAACGAGGGCGAGAACGTGGTGAAGATGTTCCGCGACAACTACAACATCCCGCTGATCCACGCGAACGAGAGCGACCTGTTCCTGGGCGCGCTGGAGGGCGTCAGCGACCCCGAGGTCAAGCGCAAGACCATCGGGCGCCTGTTCATCGACGTGTTCCAGAAATACGCCAGCCAGATCGACGGCGCGGACTTCCTGGCCCAAGGCACGCTCTACCCGGACGTGATCGAGAGCGTCAGCTTCTCCGGCGGCCCCTCGGTCACGATCAAGTCGCACCACAATGTGGGCGGCCTGCCCGAGAAGATGGGCCTGAAGCTGGTCGAGCCGCTGCGCGAGCTGTTCAAGGACGAGGTCCGCGAGCTCGGCCGCGAGCTGGGCCTGCCGGAGAGCTTCATCGGCCGCCACCCCTTCCCCGGCCCGGGCCTGGCCATCCGCTGCCCCGGAGAGATCACCCGCGAGAAGCTGGAGATCCTGCGCAAGGCCGATGCGGTCTTCATCGACCAGATCCGCAAGCACGGCCTCTATGACGAGATCTGGCAGGCCTTCGTCGCGATCCTGCCGGTGCGCACCGTGGGCGTGATGGGCGACGGGCGGACCTACGACTTTGCCTGCGCGCTAAGGGCGGTGACGTCCGTGGACGGGATGACGGCGGATTACTATCCCTTCACCCATGAGTTCCTGGGCGAGACCGCGACGCGGATCATCAACGAGGTCAAGGGCATCAACCGCTGCACCTATGACATCACCTCCAAGCCGCCGGGCACGATTGAGTGGGAATGACGCGGCACCGCGTCGCATGACATCCGGGGAACGCGCGGCGCAACCTGCGCGTCCTGTCATTTCGGGGGTGCATGATGACGCGACTGATCCTGGTGCTGGGCGACCAGCTGTCCCGTGACCTGACCGCGCTGCGCGATGCCCGGCCGGACGACGTGATCGTCATGGCCGAGGTCGGGGACGAGGCCGGCTATGTCCCCCACCACCCGCAAAAGATCGCGTTCCTCTTTGCCGCGATGCGCAAGTTCGCCGCCGAATTGCGCGACCGCGGGCTGACCGTGGCCTATACGCCGCTGGACGACCCCGAGAACAGCCATTCCATCCCCGGCGAGCTTCTGCGCCGCGCGGCGGAGCATAATGCCGACACCGTCATCGCGACCGAGCCGGGCGAGTGGCGCCTGATCCGCGCCTTGGGCGATCTGCCCATCCCGGTGACGCAGCGGCCCGACGACCGCTTCCTGGCCAGCCATGCCGAGTTCGAGGCCTGGGCCGAGGGCCGCAAGGAATTGCGCATGGAGTGGTTCTATCGCGAGATGCGCCGCAAGACCGGCCTGCTGATGGAGGGCGACCAGCCCGCGGGCGGCAAGTGGAACTATGACCACGAGAACCGCAAGCCCGCCCAGGCCGACCTGCTGCGCGAGCGACCCCCGACCTTCGAACCCGATGCCGTGTCGGCCGAGGTGCTGGACCTGGTCGAGGCGCGCTTTCCCGACAATTTCGGCCGGTTGCGCCCCTTCACCTGGGCCACCGACCGCGAGGGCGCACTGAAGGTCCTCAGGCACTTCATCCGCCATTCGCTGGACGAATTCGGCCCGTATCAGGACGCGATGCTGCAGGACGACCCGTTCCTGCACCATTCGATCCTGTCGCCCTACATCAATGCGGGGCTGCTCTCGCCGCTGGAGGTCTGCCAAGCCGCAGCCGACGCCCATGCGGCGGGCCGCGTGCGCCTGAAGTCGGCCGAGGGCTTCATCCGCCAGATCATCGGCTGGCGCGAATTCATGCGCGGCATCTATTTCCTGGAGGGGCCGGATTACACCGCCCGCAACATCCTGCGCCATGACCGCGCCCTGCCGCCGGTCTATTGGGGCAAGCCCACGAAGATGACCTGCATGGCGCAGGCAGTGGGGCAGACGCGCGACCATGCCTATGCCCATCACATCCAGCGCCTGATGGTGACCGGCAACTTCGCCCTTCTGGCCGGGATCGACCCGCATCAGGTCCATGAATGGTATCTGGCGGTCTATGCCGATGCCTATGAATGGGTCGAGGCGCCCAATGTCATCGGCATGAGCCAGTTCGCCGACGGGGGCATCGTCGGGTCCAAGCCCTATGTCAGTTCAGGCAATTACATCAACAAGATGTCGGATTATTGCGGCAGTTGCGCCTATAAGGTCGCTGACAAGACCGGCCCGAAGGCCTGCCCGTTCAACCTCCTGTATTGGGATTTCCTGATGCGGCACCGGCAGCGGTTCGAACGCAACCCACGCATCGGCCGCGCCTACGCGACCTGGGACCGGATGGACGCCGATAAACGACGCGTGATCCGCGCAGAGGCGGCGGCATTCCTCGCGCGCCTGGAGGCGGGCGAGCCTGTCTGAGCCTTGACCTTGGCGCCCTGCCCGGCCACCATTGCGCATCCCGCGAAAGGACCTGCCCATGGACTGCGCCTGCGGCCATCACCACGCCCCGACCGCCGATCTGACCGGCACGCCCGTGACCCTGACCGAACCGCCCGTCGCCCTGCACGGGCGGCTGATCTGCGCCGACATGGCCCAGCTGATGACAGCGCTGGAGCTACTGCCCAATCACGTCGCCGCCAGCCGAGCCGAGCCGGGCTGCCTGCGCTTCGACATCGCGCAGTCGGAGGACGACCCGATGGTCTGGACCCTGTCCGAGATCTTCGTCGATGCGGTGGCCTTCGCCGCCCATCAGGCCCGCACGGCTGCCAGCCCCTGGGGCCAGCGCAGCGGCGCCATCGCCCGCGATTTCCACCGCCACGAGGTCACGCTCCGCATCCGTCCGGCGACCGCGGCCGACGCGGCGGCGCTGGCCCTGCTGCTGCCCGTGGGCGCCTCCGCCCTGCCGGGGCTGGTCGCCCATGTGGAGGGGCTGCCCGTCGCGCATCGCTCGGCCTCCGGCGCGGTGACGGTGCATCCCGCCTTGGCCGGCCGCGGGATCAAAGCGGCGATGGCTCACTGACGGGCGCGCCGCTTGCACCCCCGGCCCGCAGGGTCCACATCTGGTCCGACAGTTACGGAAAGGACCGATCATGGCAGGACAGATGGCGTTCGTCGCGGCGGAACCGGCAAAGGGCAATTTCGGGACGCTTCCCGAATGGGATCTGGGCGACCTCTATCCCGCGCCGGACAGCCCCGAGCTGACCGCCGATATCGAGGCGCTGGACGCCAGGGTGCGCGACTTTGCCGCCACCTATCAGGGCCGGCTGGCCGATCTGGATGCGGCCGCGATGCTGGACTGCGTCGAGGCCTATCAGCAGATCGACATCCTGGCAGGGCGCATCATGTCCTATGTGGGCCTGCGCTATTACCAGAACACCACCGATCCGCTCCGCGCCAAGCAGATGGGCGACCTGCAGGGGCGCATCACCGACCTGACCGCGCCGCTGGTCTTTTTCGGGCTGGAGTTCAACCGCATCCCCGATGACCGCTATGACGCGGTCTTCACCGCGTCCGACGGTCCTGCCCGCTACAAGCCGGTCTTCGACCGGATGCGCGCCATGCGCCCCCATCAGCTGTCCGACGAGCTGGAACAGTTCCTGCACGACAATTCGGTCGTGGGCGCCGCCGCCTGGAACCGCCTGTTCGACGAGACGACCGCCGGGCTGACCTTCGAGGTCGCGGGCGAGACGCTTGGCCTGGAGGCCACGCTGAACCTGCTGACCGATCACGACCGCGACCGCCGCGAGGCAGGCGCGCGGGCGCTGGCCACGGTCTTCACCGCCAATGTCGGGCTGTTCACGCGCATCCACAACACTTTGGCCAAGGAGAAGGCCATCGAGGACAAGTGGCGCAAGATGCCCAGCCCGCAGCATGGCCGCCACCTGTCGAACCATGTCGAACCCGAGGTGGTCGAGGCGCTGCGCAATGCCGTAACCGCGGCCTATCTGCGCCTGTCGCACCGCTACTATGCGCTGAAGGCGCGCTGGCTGGGGCTGGAGAAGCTGCAGGTCTGGGACCGCAACGCCCCCCTGCCGACCGAGACCCCGCGCCTGATCGACTGGCCCGAGGCGCAGGCCACGGTGCTGGACGCCTATGCCAGCTTCTCTCCGGCGCTGGCGGATCTGGCGCGGCCCTTCTTCGACAAGGGCTGGATCGACGCGGGCGTGAAGCCCGGCAAGGCGCCGGGCGCCTTCGCGCATCCGACCGTCACCACCGTGCACCCCTACATCCTGCTGAACTACCTGGGCAAGCCGCGCGACGTGATGACGCTGGCCCATGAGCTGGGTCACGGCGTCCATCAGCGTCTGGCGGCGGAGCAAGGAGAGCTGCTGGCCTCCACCCCCCTGACGCTGGCCGAGACGGCATCGGTCTTCGGCGAGATGCTGACCTTCCGCGCGCTTCTGGCCCGCACCACCGATCCGGCGCAGAAGAAGGCGCTGCTGGCCGGCAAGGTCGAGGACATGATCAATACGGTCGTCCGCCAGATCGCCTTCTACGACTTCGAATGCCGCCTGCACGCCGCCCGCGCGGAAGGCGAGCTGACGCCCGACGACATCAACGCGCTGTGGATGGCGGTCCAGCACGAGAGCCTGGGTCCGGTCTTCGAGTACATGCCGGGCTACGAGACCTTCTGGACCTATGTGCCGCATTTCGTGCATTCGCCCTTCTACGTCTATGCCTATGCCTTCGGCGACGGGCTGGTGAACGCGCTTTATGCCGCCTATGAGGACGGGCTGCCGGACTTTCAGCAGAAGTATTTCGACCTGCTGAAGGCAGGCGGATCGCGCCATCACAGCGAATTGCTGGCGCCCTTCGGGCTGGATGCCTCGGACCCGGCCTTCTGGGACAAGGGCCTGTCGATGATCGAGGGCTTCATCGACCAGCTGGAGGCGCTGGAAGCGTGATCGCACTGGAACGCATCGGGCGCGACGCCCGCGCCCGCATGGCCCATATCCGCGTCGCGCCCGAGCAGGAGCCGTTCTGCGGCAGCATCGCCAGCCATTTCGACGCCGACGAACCCTCCTGCGACTTTCACGCCGTGCTTTCGGACGGCGTGCCGGTCGGGTTCTTCAAGATCGACCGCGCCTATGCCGACCGCCTGCCCGAGGCCCGCGCGGACGAGGTCGGCCTGCGCGGCATGATGATCGACCGCGCGGAGCAGGGGCGCGGCACCGGCAAGGCCGCGATCGCGGCCCTGCGCGCGCATATGCGGCGGCATTACCCCGATGCCGCGGCCTGCGTGCTGACAGTGAATCAGGCCAACCCGGTCGCCCGGGCCGTCTATCTGGCCGGCGGGTTCGTCGATACCGGCGCGCTCTATCTCGGCGGTCGCATCGGTCCCCAGCACATCCTGCGCCTGACCCTGCGGTGAGGATTTCCGTGGCATCCGCCGCGCGACGCCCTATCCTGCGCGCAAGGGGACAGCGCCGGGAGACGCCATGCTGAGAAAGATCGCCATCGGCACGGGCCTGTTGGTCGTGGCGGGGGCCGCCGCATTCGTCACGCTGGCCCCGGCCCAAGTCGACCGCAGCATGAACCCCGTCACCATGCCCGCCGAGGGCTGGCCGGTCGGCGACCGCGCCCGCGCCCTGCATGCAGGGCTGGTGATCGGCGACTGGCATTCCGACGCGCTGCTGTGGGACCGCGACCTGCTGGTGCGGCACGACCGGGGGCATACCGACATTCCGCGCCTGGCCCAGGGCAATGTCGCGCTGCAGGTCTTCACCACGGTCACCAAGAGCCCGCGCGGCCAGAACTATGAGCACAACGAGGCCGCGACCGGCGACAACATCACGCCCCTGTTCACCGGCCAGCTGCGCCCGCCGCGCAGCTGGACGTCGCTGCGCGAACGCGCGCTTGTCCAGGCCGAGGCGCTGCATGCCGCGGCCGCGCGCGACCCCGCCGCCCTGCGCGTGATCCGCAGCCGCGCCGATCTGGCCGCCCTGCTGGCGGATCGCGCCGAGGGCGCGACGGTGGTCGGCGGATTGCTGGGGTCGGAAGGCGGGCACCCGCTGGAGGGCGACATCGCCAATCTGGACGTCCTCCATGACGCCGGATTCCGGCTGATAGGGCTGACGCATTTCTTCGACAACGAGTTGGGCGGCAGCCTGCATGGCGCGGGCGAGGGTCAGGGCCTCAGCGATTTCGGGCGTCAGGTCGCGCTGGCGATGATCGGCCGCGGCATGATCATCGACGTGACCCATGCCAGCCCGCGGATGGTCCGCGACGTGCTGGCCCTGCCAGGCGCGCGGCCGGTGCTGTCCCATACCGGGATCAGCGCGCATTGCCCCTCGCCGCGCAACCTGCCCGACGATCTGGTGGCGCAGGTCGCGGCGGCCGGCGGGCTGATCGGCGTGGGCTTCTGGTCCGACGTCGTCTGCGGAGAGACGCCCGCCGACGTGGCCGCGGCCATCGCCGCCGCGATCCGCGTCGCCGGAGAGGATCACGTCTCGCTCGGCTCGGACTGGGACGGGTCTGTGGACGCGCCCTTCGACGCTGCGCATCTGCCTGCCCTGACGCAGGCCCTGATCGACCAGGGCCTGACCGATGCCCAGATCGCCAAGGTCATGGGCGGCAACATGATGGCCTATCTGGCCCAGACCCTGCCCGAGACCTGAAAGGACCCCCGATGAAGAAGACGACGCTGCTGCATGCCGAACTGTCCGGCCTGATCGCGGCCATGGGACATGGCGACCTGCTGGTGATCGGGGATGCGGGCCTGCCCGTCCCGCCGGGCGTGCGCGTCATCGACCTGGCGCTGACGCGCGGCGTTCCGGGCATCTTCGAGGTGCTGGACGCGGTGCTGTCCGAACTGGTTGTGGAGCGCAGCCTTCTGGCGCAGGAGGCCGATCCGTCGCTGCGCGCGCGCTTTACCGAACGCGCGGTCGGGGCGGTGACGCTGATCGACCACGAGGGGTTCAAGGCGCACAGCCGGACCGCCCGTGCGGTTGTGCGGACGGGCGAATGCACGCCCTATGCGAATATCGCCCTGCATGCCGGCGTGGCCTTCTGAGGGAACCGACCCGCAGGGAAAGCGTTGCAAGCTCATATGCTTATCCATGAAGGAGAATAGCCGTGCAGAAGAAGATCCTGGGCCTCAGCGCCGTTCTGGCCATGATGACCCTCGCCGCCTGCGAGACCGTGCAGGGAGCCGGCCGCGACCTGTCCACCGCCGGCCAAGTCGTTCAGCAGGAGAGCGCCGAGGTTCAGGCCGGGATGTGATCCCGGCTCCACGGCCAAATCCAACGCCCTCCGCGACATCGCGGAGGGCGTTTTTTGTTCACGACCCTCGACACGTTGCCCACACGACCCCACCATGTCAGTCTGACCGCGCCACCGTTTCGGAGATCCCATGCGCCGCACCATCCTTGCCGCCCTGATCCTGATGACGCCGCTGCCGGCGGCCGCCTTCACGGCCCGCAACGGCATGACCGTGACACAGGCGGGGCCGACCGAGATCGCGGTGGCGTGGTCTGGCGGGCGTCGTGACACGGATTACTGGTGCGCGGCGGGGGATTTCGCACAGCGGGTGCTGGACCAGCCCGTCGGCACGCGCCTGTGGCGCGCCTCGCCCAAGCCCCGCGCGGGCGGCGAGGGCATCCTGTTCACGCTGGACGGATCGCGCAAGGCACCCGGCGCGGGCCTGTCGCAGTTCGGCGCAGGCCCGCGGGACGAGGCGATCTCGGTCGGGGCGGCGGTCGCCGGCCATTGCCGGGTCATCCCGCCCCTTCTTCTGGAGTGACAGACCGACCCGGCCGGGTCAGCTGTCCATCTTCAGCGCCTGGATGAAGGCGGTCTGCGGGATCTCGACCTTGCCGAACTGACGCATCTTCTTCTTGCCAGCCTTCTGCTTCTCCAGCAGCTTCTTCTTGCGCGTCGCGTCGCCACCATAGCATTTGGCGGTCACGTCCTTGCGCATCGCCGACAGCGTCTCGCGCGCGATCACGCGGGCGCCGATGGCCGCCTGGATCGGAATCTTGAACATGTGCCGCGGGATCAGGTCCTTCAGCTTTTCGACCATCGCGCGGCCGCGGCTCTCGGCACGGTCGCGATGGACCATGATCGACAGCGCGTCCACGGGTTCGTCATTCACCAGGATCGACATCTTGACCAGGAAATCCTCGCGGTACTCGCTGATCTGATAGTCGAAGCTGGCATAGCCCTTGGTGACCGATTTCAGCCGGTCATAGAAGTCGAACACCACCTCGGCCAGCGGCAGGTCATAGACCACCATCGCCCGCGCGCCCGCATAGGTCAGGTCCAGCTGGATGCCGCGACGGTCCTGGCACAACTTCAGCACGTCGCCCAGATATTCGTCCGGCACCATGATCGTGGCCTTGATGCGCGGCTCCTCGATATGGTCGACATGGGTCAGGTCGGGCATGTCGGCGGGGTTGTGCAGGTCGCGCACCTCGCCGTCGCGCATGTGCAGCTTGAAGACGACCGACGGTGCCGTGGTGATCAGGTCCAGATCGTATTCCCGCTCCAGCCGGTCGCGAATCACCTCCAGGTGCAGCAGCCCCAGGAACCCGCAGCGGAAGCCGAAGCCCAGGGCCGCCGAGGTCTCCATCTCATAGCTGAAGCTCGCATCGTTCAGGGCCAGCTTCTCGATGGCGTCGCGCAGCGGCTCGAAGTCGTTGGCATCGACCGGGAACAGCCCGCAGAAGACCACCGGCTGCGCGGGCTTGAAACCGGGCAGCGCCTTGTCCGCCGGGCGGCGTTCCTGGGTGATGGTGTCGCCCACGCGCGTGTCGCGGACCTGCTTGATCGACGCGGTGAAGACGCCGATCTCTCCCGGGCCCAGTTCGGCGATGTCGCGCATGGCGGGCGTCAGGACGGCCAGCTTGTCCAGGCGATAGCTGGCGCCGGTCTGCATCATCTTGATCTGGTCGCCCTTGCGGATCACCCCGTCCATCACGCGGATCATCACGACCACGCCCAGATAGGTGTCGTACCAGCTGTCGACCAGCATCGCCTTCAGCGGCGCGTCGCGGTCGCCCTTGGGTGCGGGCAGGCGCGTGACGATGGCCTCCAGCACGTCCGGGATGCCCAAACCGGTCTTGGCGCTGATCGGAATCGCGTCCTGCGCGTCGATGCCGATCACCTCCTCGATGTTTTCCTTCACGCGCTCGGGTTCGGCGGCGGGAAGGTCGATCTTGTTCAGCACCGGCACGATCTCATGCCCCGCATCGATCGCCTGATAGACGTTGGCCAGCGTCTGCGCCTCGACGCCCTGGCTTGCGTCCACGACCAGAAGCGATCCCTCGACCGCGCGCATCGATCGGCTGACCTCATAGGCGAAGTCGACATGACCCGGCGTGTCGATCAGGTTCAGCACATAGGTCCGACCATCCTTGGCGGGATAGCTGATGCGGACCGTGTTAGCCTTGATGGTGATGCCGCGCTCTCGCTCGATATCCATGCTGTCCAGCATCTGGGCCTTCATGTCGCGGTCGGCGACAGTGCCCGTCAGCTGGATCAGCCGGTCGGCCAGCGTGGATTTGCCGTGGTCGATATGGGCCACGATCGAAAAGTTGCGGATGAGATCAAGGTCGGTCATGGCCGGGCTATACAGGCGCGCAGGGGCCGCGAAAAGAGGGTTTCGCGGCCCCTGCGCCAAATGGCGTCAGCCGGCGTCGGACTGCCCTGCCGCCTTCAGCATCAGCCGCGCGACCTCGGCCGAGGATGCCGGGTTCTGACCCGTCACCAGCTTGCCATCGGCCAGCGCAAAGGGCGCCCAGTCCGGGCCCTTCTCATGCTTGCCGCCCTGCGCCTTCAGCTGATCCTCCAGCATGAAGGGCACCGCATCCGACAGGCCCACCGCATCCTCCTCGGAATTGGTGAAGCCCGCCACGCGGCGGCCATGGACCAGCGGATCGCCCGACGGCAGCCGCGCCGACAGCAGGCCCGCCGGACCGTGGCAGACGGCGCCGACGACAGCGCCCTTTTTCCAGGCCTCGGTCAGAACGCGGCCCAGAGCCTCGGATTTCGGCAGGTCCCACATGGTGCCGTGCCCGCCGGGCAGATAGACGATGTCGCAGCCCGAGACGTCGACCTCGTCGACCTTCTGTGTATGGGCCAGCTTGTTCATCGCGGCCTCGTCAGCCATCAGGCGGCGGACCTCTTCCGTCATCGCGTCGCCCTCCTCCGAGGACGGGTCGGCCGGAGGCTTGCCGCCCTGGATGCTGGCGATCTCGACCTGCCAGCCCGCGTCCGACAGGATCCAGTAGGGCGCGGCCACCTCCTCCCAGTAAAAGCCGGTCGGCTTGCCGGTATCGCCCAACCGGTCATGCGACGTCAGGATGAAAAGCGCCTTGGGCATGGGATGTTCCTTCTTCATGGGAATGGGGGGCCGCGGCGGTTCGCGCGCGGCATACGCGCCTTAATGCGCCGCCCTCCCTCAGGGTTCCGCCGCCCGCACCCCGCGCCCGGCGCGATCGGGCAGGATCGCGCGGCCGCCGAGGCCCCTCGATGGGGCCGAAGGCGGCCCCCTCCCCCAAGGCTCAGTCCGCCGCCTCCAGGCGCGCCACCAGGTCCGGCAGCGCCGCCATGTCGGGCAGCTGGTGCAGGCGCGGATGATCGGGCGCCTCGGCATGCTCGTGGCTCCAGGTCAACGCGTGAGGAATGAACACCCCCGTCCCGCCCAGTTCCAGCACCGGGATGACGTCGCTGCGCATCGAATTGCCGACCATCATGAACCGCTCCGCCGCGATCCCGTGCGACGCCAGCACCCGCGCATAGGCCTCGGGCGTCTTTCCCGCCAGGATCTCCACGCCCCCGAACCGCTCGGCCAGGCCCGATGCCGCGACCTTGCGCTCCTGATCCATCAGGTCGCCCTTGGTGATCAGGATCAGACGCCGCCCCGCCAAGACGTCCAGCGCATCCTCGACCCCGGGCAGAAGCGTCACCGGATGGGCCAGCATCTCGGCCCCCAGGTCCAGGATCCGGCCGATCTGCCGCCCGTCGATCCGCCCGTCGGTCAGCTCGATCGCCGTCTGGACCATGGAGAGCGGCGTTGTTGCAGAAAGGCGGCTTGAGGCGTGACTTCCCCTTTCCCCTTTAGGTTCAGGCGACGCGGGCGACCTCGGCTGTGCCGAGGGCGTTGAAGCG
>NZ_JBYLFR010000016.1:0-79268 GCF_057748165.1 Paracoccus sp. NIOT.M2S5SZ12 | reverse complement strand
AGCCAGATCAGCGGTGACCCGCGCTTCCTGAGCGCAGCGTTGTAGGCAGACCAGTTGGTGGTGCGGTAGCGGGCGGGCTTGGGCTTGCTCATGCTGCCCATCTAACCGCATGGATTCACCAAGTGAATCCTTCACGGGGAGAGTTCTGCAACAACGCCGTTCGGCGTTGACATAGGGCATCTCGCGCAGCGGGTTCTGCGTGATCAGCACGGCGCAGCAATGCGGCAGGAACTGCTCCTGCAGCTCGCCCCCGCGCAGGGCGGCCACCACGACGTTATGGGTGCGGCTGGCCTCGCGCACCAGGTCGCGGCCGACGACGGGGGCGCCGGTGCGCGACATCTCGTGCACGCAGATCAGCACGGTGGGCAGCTCGGGGCGATAGGTCTGCCGGCCCGGCGTCAGGCCCTTGCGCAGGTCGGCCAGGGTGCGCCGCCCCCCCTCGACCGAGCCGAAGCGCAGATAGTGCATCAGCGGGTTCATGCGCGCCGCGCCGATGTCGGGATACCATTCCAGATAGGCCGCCATCGAGAAGTCCGAGATCCGCGCGTCGACCGGCGCGCCCAGCTGGATCAGCTCGAAGGCCAGCTCCAGCGCACCCGGCACGCCTTCGTCGATCGCCGCCCTGAGGTCGGGATGGGTGATCAGCCCGGCCAGCGCGGCGTCGATATGAGGCGCTTGCACGCGCAGCTGGCTGTAATAGGTGCCATGGCGCCCCTCGTCTCGGCCATGATTGGCGAAGTGGTCCGACAGCGCCTGCGCGTCGCCGCTCAGGTCGGGATAGAGCCGCTGGTAGAAGACCGGGTCGAAGTCATGGGTCGGTCGCCCGTCGAGGATGCCGGACGGTTCGGCCAGCGTGGTCCACAGATCGTTCAGACGCGTCATTCAGTATCCTGCAAATGCGGCGCCCAGATGGGCGAATCGGGCCTCGTCCGACAGCGGCGCGGCGGCCAGCTGTCGAAGCAGCGGAAGAAGCAGCGGACTGCTGGCGACCAGCGGGGCCAGCGCGAAGTCCGCGATCGTGCCGTCGGCCCCCCGGTTCCAGGCGACCTCGCGCCCGCGGTCGACCTCTGGGGCGTCCGGCACCGTGTCGCCGTCGCACCGGACATAGCGCAGGGCGGCGAAGGTTTCGGCAAGAAGCGGCCGACACGATGCCGCGCAATCGTGCAGAACCGCAAAGGCGGTCCGCGGCGCACCCATATGGGTGAAGCGCAGGACCGGACCGCCCACGCGCCCGGCAGTCGCCGCGATGCCCGCGCCGTCGAATGCGCCCACCGGCCCCGCCAGCGCCAGGTGCGGCTCCGCGTCCAGCAGGGACTGGTCCAGACGCCTGCGCGCGCCGTCGTTCGGTTCATGGATGATCAGCATCTGCGCCCTTCGCCTCAGTCACGCCGTCCCACGGCAAAGCCATGCGCGGATTCGCGGCGCTTATGGCTAGCCACGGGGCGACTTTGCAATCAAGGCTTTTGCTCGATGCCACCACGGACAAGCGGCCGGCGGATTGCAACGGCAAGGCGAAACTGTTGGCCCCCGGGCCCATTTTGATGGAGTAGGTGACCTCCAGAACCGAGTCTTGGTGATCGGCGGCTGCGGCTTCATCGGATCGCATATCGTGGACAGCCTGCTGCGCTCCGGCCACCGGGTCCGCGTCCTGGACATGCGGGGCGAGGCCTACCGTGCGCCTCTGGCCGGGGTCGAGTATGTGCAGGGCAGCTTCTGCAACGCGGATATCCTGCGCGCCGCGCTGACCGGTGTCGATGCCGTGGTGCATACCGCAAGCACCACCGTCCCGGCGACCGCGAACCTGAACCCCATCACCGACATCGACAGCAACCTGATCGGGACCGTGCGCCTGCTGCAGCTGATGCGCGAACGCGGCATCGGGCGGATGGTGTTCCTGTCCTCGGGCGGGACCGTCTTCGGCATACCGCAAACCGATCCGGTCCGCGAGGATCATCCCCAGGCCCCGATCTCCAGCTATGGCATCGTCAAGCTGGCGATCGAGCGCTATCTGCACATGGAGCGGCATCTGCACGGGCTGGACTACGTCGCGCTGCGCGCCTCCAACCCCTACGGTCCGCGCCAAAGCCATGGCGGGCTGCAGGGCATCATCGGCACCTATCTGTGGAAGATCGCCCGCGACGAGCCGATCGAGGTCTGGGGCGACGGCAGCGTGGTGCGCGACTTCGTCCATGTCCGCGATCTGGCCGACCTGACGGTCCTGGCGCTGGAGCAGCCGATCACCGGGTGCTTCAACGCCGGATCGGGCACGGGCGCGTCGGTCCGCGAGATCGTGGAGCTGACCTCCCGCGTCACCGGGCGCAGCCTGACGCCCGTGCACAAGCCGGGCCGGGGTTTCGACGTGCCGCGGGTGGTGCTGGACATCGACCGCATCCGCGCCGCCACCGGATGGGCCCCGTCGATCGGCCTGGAGGAGGGGATGCGCGACGCGTGGTCGTGGATCTGCCACCACAAGCGCGTTTCCGCCGCCGCCTGACCCGGCCCGCCGTCCGCGCTTGGTTGGATTGCCCCGCGGGCTGGGCTATAGCCTGCGCAGACGGGACATGACCGCCCCTTGCGGGCGCGCGCGGGACAGGACGGGACAATGAAGATACTTCTGGTGGGCGCGGGGCTGTCCGGCGCCGTGATCGGGCGGGAACTGGCCGAGGCCGGGCATGACTGCCGCATCATCGACGCGCGGCCCCACATCGCCGGCAACTGCCATACCGAGCGCGACGAAGCGACTGGCGTCATGCTGCATGTCTATGGCCCGCACATCTTCCACACCGACGACGAGGGGGTCTGGGACTATGTCAACCGCTTCGCGCGGTTCCTGCCCTATCAGAACCGCGTCAAGACGACGGCGCAGGGCCGGGTCCATTCGCTGCCCATCAACCTGCTGACGATCAACCAGTTCTTCGGCATGACCCTGCGCCCCGACGAGGCGCGCGCCTTCATCGAGAGCAAGGCCGACACCAGCATCACCGACCCGCAGACCTTCGAGGAGCAGGCGCTGCGCTTCGTCGGTCCCGAACTCTACGAGGCCTTCTTCAAGGGCTATACCGAGAAGCAGTGGGGCTGTTCGCCCACCGACCTGCCGGCGTCGATCCTCAAGCGCCTGCCGGTGCGGTTCAACTATGACGACAACTACTTCTTCCACCGCTTCCAGGGGATGCCGCAGGAGGGCTACACCGCCATGGTCGCGGCGATCCTGGACCATCCGCGCATCACGGTCGAGCTGGGGACCGAGTACCGCCCCGAGATGGCGGCCGAGGCCGATCACGTCTTCTGGTCGGGTCCGCTGGACGGGTATTTCGACTATCGCCTCGGCCGGCTCGGCTATCGCACGCTGGATTTCGAGCGGTTCAGCGACACGGGCGATTATCAGGGCTGCGCGGTGATGAACTATGGCGACCGCGACGTGCCCTTTACCCGCATCACCGAGCACAAGCATTTCAGCCCCTGGGAAAGCCATGAAGGCACGGTCTGCTATCGCGAATATTCCCGCGCGGCCGAGCCGGGCGACACGCCCTACTATCCCATCCGCCTGGTCGAGGAGAAGGCGCTGCTGGAGCAGTATGTCGACCTGGCCCGCGCCACGCCGGGGGTGACCTTCGTCGGACGGCTTGGCACCTACCGCTATCTGGACATGGACGTGACCATCCGCGAGGCGCTGAACACCGCCGCCCGCTTCGGCGCGGAGGGCGGCGCGATGCCGGCCTTCGCCGTGTCGCCGGTCTGAACGCGATGCTGCGCCGCCTGCTGATCATGGGCCGCCCGACCGGTCCCGGACGCCACCCGACGTCGGCCTTCACGCGCGAACTGGGCGACCACCGGCTGCAATACGAACCCGGCGGCCCGACGCTGGTGGTCAGCTTCGACAATGCCGCGCGCCCGGCCGAGGAGGCCTATGTCGGCCGCCCGACCTGGGGCGCGCGCTTCTATCTGTCCGAGGGCCATTCGCTCTTGGGCGTCATCGCGCGTGAGACATCCTGGTATCGCGACCGCACGCTGATCGCCGCGCTGGAGGCGCTGCGCGACGAGGGCTTCTTCGCGTCCTTCGCCAAGGTGGTGCTGACCGGCGGCTCCATGGGCGGTTTCGCCGCCGCGGCCTTCGCGCCGCTGGCGCCGGGCGCCACCGTGATCGCCTTCAGCCCGCAGAGCACGCTGGACGGCCGCGTCGTGCCGTGGGAGCGGCGCTATGCCAACGGCCGCGCCCGCGACTGGACGCTGCCCTATTCGGACGGCCCGGCGGGCCTGGCCCAGGCCGCGCAGGGCTTCGTCTTCTTCGACAATCTCGACAGGGCCGACCTGCGCCATGCCGCGCGCTTCGAGCAGACCGGCCGGGTCCTGCTGATGCCCATTCCCGCGGGCGGGCACGGCGTGCCGCCGATGCTGATCCAGACCGGGCTGCTGAAGCCGCTGACGCGGCAGATCATCGACGGCAGCTTTGCGAAGCCCGCGTTCCAGAAGGCGATCCGCGCCCGCAAGGAGACGATCCGGTATTACCGGATGCTGGCCCGCGAGGCGCTGATGCGCCGCCGCCCCGACCTGGCGCTGCGGGTCTGCGAGGCCGGGCTGAAACGCTTTCCGCTGAGCGACCTGCTGGAGACGCGCAGCCTGGCGCTGGCGGCCATGGACCGGCCGCAGCAGGCCCTGGCGGCGCTGGACCGCGCGCGGGCGCTGCGCGACAAGCGCCGGGGCTGATCAGTCCCGGCTGAGGCTGCCGATCATGTCGGAGACGAAGGGCGCCACCAGCCGTGTCATCACCTGCGTCGAGCCATAGGGTAGCGCGGGCGTCGTGACCGGCGCATCCGCCTTGGGCAGCGGTTCCAGGAACAGCTGGTCGCGTCCGAAGAAGCGCTGCGCGATGCGGCGGTTGCCCGGTTCGAACTGGTTCATGATCGTCACGCGCTCCGCGTGCGGGATCATCAGTGTCACGGGCTTTTCGGTGCGCACGCGGCGGTCCACCGCCTCGGCCATGGCGATCAGGCGCAGGCGCAGCTTCATCGGCGCGTCGATCAGCGGAAGATGGCGCACGAATTCCGACACTTCGGGCGTCAGGCTGATGTTCTCGCCTCCCGCCTTGACCAGCGAGGCCGCATCGCGAAAGCCGAACTGCTCGCAGAATGCCGCGATGGGGCCGCGCGGCATCTGCCCGCGCTCGAAGACGTAGGGCTTGACGCTGCCCGCGCCGAAGACCTGCTCGATCTGGTCGATATAGGCGGCGTAGTCGATCCAGTGGAAGTCGGCGCGCCGTTCCAGGAACTCCGGCCATGGCATGTGGCAGTAGCGGCGATCCCACTGTCCCTTGACGTTCTGCGCCCACCAGCTCTCCAGCCACAGGTCCTGGCGGCGCATCGCGAAGATCACCTTGACGTCGAAATGATCGGCGAAGGCGCGCAGCGGGCTGAGGTCGCGCCTCATGCTGACATCCTCGTCGCTCATGATCACGGTGTGGATGGGCACGGGATGGGCGGCGGCGCGCTGCACCAGATCGGTGGCGACGGCCTGGGCGGTCGTCCTGCCGAAGAAGATGTTGTTGAACGTGCCGATATGGCGCTCGACCCCCAGGGGATAGAGGATGCCTTGGTCGCGGAAGGTCTTCCAGTTGCGGAACATCGTCGCCTGGATGGCGGTGGTCGCCGTCCGGTGGACGCCGATATGGAGATAGAGGGTCTTGCGGTCGCTCATGGGGTCGGTCGTCTCGATCAGGATGCGTCAGAAGCGGTCGATGGCGGGGCGGAAGCCGAGGCCCCTGAGGATGGCCCGATAGATGTCGCGCCGCATGCGGCCGGGCACATGGCCCTGCTTCATCTGCCGGCGCACGCCATAGGCATAGGCCAGCACGCCCACAAGCCCCATCTCGCGGCGCCGCCACGAGGTCTCGTTGCGGGCGCCGTAGCGGAACTTCCACAGGCTCTTCTCGTCGATCAGGCCGAAGTTCACGCCGCGATTGTCGGGCGTGTCATGCACGACCACGCTTTCGGGCACGAAGATGCCCGGATAGCTGCGCGCGATGCGGCGGGTGTATTCGGCGTCGTCGAACCAGATGAAATAGTCCGCGATGGGCAGGCCGTGTTCGCTCAGCGCCCAACGCGGGATCATCACCGACACGAAGGAGGCGCTGTCCACCAGCGCCCAGGCCCGGTCCGGCCGCACGAAGCGCGCCCAGTCCCAGACCGGCCGCGGGGTGTTCATCTCGCACAGCGTGCCGTCGATCCACTCCACGCGCGAACAGGCGAAGCTGGGCCGCCAGCCGGTATCGGCCTCGAAGCCCGACAGCGCGTCATGCAGCGCCTCCAGCGCGTCCGGGTTCGGATAGGCGTCATCGTCCGAGATCCAGAAGAACTGCGCGCCCAGCTGATAGGCGGCCTTCATCCCGGCGTGAAAGCCCCCCGCCCCGCCGACGTTCCTGGGCAGGCGCAGGTGACGGATGCTGGGGTCGGCGGCGGCGCGGGCGGCGACCCGCTCGGGCGTGTCGTCGGTCGAGGCGTTGTCGACGACGATCACCACGTCGGGCCGCCGGGTCTGGGCCGCCAGCGCGTCCAGCACCTTCATCAGCTTGTCCGACCGGTTGAAGGTCACGATCACGGCGGCGGTCATGGTCAGCACGCTCATCGGGTCACGCTCCGCTCTCGGCGATCCGGCGATAGAGGGGCATCAGCACCTCCTTCGCGGTCGGGTCGGCGCGCAGCCGTTCGAAGGCCGCGTGCAGGTTCTCCTTCTGGCGGGCCAGGAAGGCCGGGTCGCGCCACAACCGGTCCACGACGCGCACGGTGCCGCGCACCGCCGCGCGCGGCTCCATCGGGACCAGCAGGTCGTCCGGCAGGACCTCGTCCTGGGACCCCACGCGGGTCGAGATCGGGAT
Organism: Paracoccus sp. NIOT.M2S5SZ12; assembly: GCF_057748165.1. Classification (NCBI taxonomy): domain Bacteria; kingdom Pseudomonadati; phylum Pseudomonadota; class Alphaproteobacteria; order Rhodobacterales; family Paracoccaceae; genus Paracoccus; species Paracoccus sp. NIOT.M2S5SZ12. The sequence continues at coordinate 72,400 of NZ_JBYLFR010000016.1, read as the reverse complement.
GCAGCCGTGCTGCACGGCCTCGTAGCAGACCAGCGCCAGGCCCTCGTTGCTGGAGGGCAGCAGCAGGATGTCAGACCGCCCCAGCAGCGCCGGGATGTCGGCATTGCCCGGCAGCACGGTCACCGCCGAGGACAGGCCGTAACGGCGCAGCAGCGCGGTCACCGTCTGCTCGAACGGGCCCTCGCCCACCATGGTGGCGGTGAAGGCGACGCCCGCGCCCTTGGCCCAGGCCGCCAGCGCCCGCAGCGTCTCGACCACCACGACCGGACGCTTCTGATAGTAGAGGCGGCCGATGAAGGTCGCGTGCAGGGTCTTCTGCCCGGCCTGAAGGCGCAGGGGCGGCAGGGCGCGCGGCTGATCCTCGCGGTCCAGCATCCGGCCGAGGCGCACCCGGTCCGGCGCGGCGTGGAACCGGTCGCGCATATAGCGCACCAGCTCTCCGCTGATGACATGCTGCACGTCCAGATAGTTCGACCACACGCCCGAGATGCGCGGATAGCCGCCATTGGCATGTTCCACGATGTGGGTGCTGTCGATCACCGTGATCCAGGGCAGGCGCGCGCGCACCATCGGCAGGCTTTCGTAAAGCGGCGTGCAATGGTGGATGTGGATGGCGCGGATGTTCTCGGCCAGGGCCAGACGCTCGACGAAGCGCGGCCAGAGGTGATGCGGCAGATAGCGGTCCAGCCGGATGAAGGTGACGTCGGGATGGTCGGGCAACCGCCCCGCCAGCCGCTGCAGCGCCGGGACCGAGGCGACGACGAAGACCCGCAGCCCGGCCTCCAGCGCCCAGTTGACCGTGTCGAAGCCCAGCTTCTCGGCGCCGCCGACCTCCAGCCAGTGCATCCCGATCAGGATCGCGGGACGCTGTGCGGTCTCGGGCGCCTCGGGGTGCGCGATCGCGTCCCAGCCCCGGCCCAGGGGCAGCGGACTATGGTCGTGGTGACGCTCGGCGCGCCGCTTGCGCAGCATCTCGGCGCCATAGCGGACGCGCTCATAGGCCATGGGGCTGAGGCGGAACAGCCGCTCAAGCCCGCGCATGGGCCGCCAGGGCGCGTCGGTCTGCTTCTGCTCGGCGGGGTTCGGCGCGCGCGGGATGGCCAGGCGGATCGTCACCTCGGGGGCGTTCGGTCCGGTGCCGGGCCGGGTGACGGTGCCCAGATAGTCGGCGCCCAGATCCTGCGGAGCGGGCACATGCGTCCCCTCGATCACGTGGGGATGCGCGCTCATCGGGTCGTGACCCTGCGACAGCACGAAATGCAGCGTGCGGTCGGGAAACAGCCGCTCATAGATCGCGCGGGCCTCGGCGATGCCAGCGGACAGGTGGTCGATTGCGGAGCCGGACATGGATCGAATGCTCTTTCTGGAAATGTGTCAGTCGATCAGGCGCAGCAGATAGGCGCCGTAATCGTTCTTGCGAAAGCTCTGCGCGCGCGCGCGCAGCTGATCGGCGCTGATCCAGCCCGCCTCGAAGGCGATCTCCTCGGGGCAGCCGGTCTGCAGGCCCTGGCGGTTCTCCAGGGTGCGCACGAAATTGCCCGCGTCCAGCAGGCTGGCATGGGTGCCGGTATCCAGCCAGGCGAATCCCCGGCCCATGCGCTCGACCTGCAGGCTGCCCTCGTGCAGATAGCTCTCCAGCAGCGTCGTGATCTCCAGCTCGCCGCGCTCGGAGGGCTGGACGGCGCGGGCGCGTTCGGGCGCGCTGCCGTCCAGGAAGTAGAGGCCCGTGACCGCATAGTCCGACGGCGGCACCGAGGGCTTCTCGACGATGGCGCGGGCCTGCATGGTCTCGTCGAAATCGACCACGCCATAGCGCTCGGGGTCCGACACGCGATAGCCGAAGACCGTGCCGCCCGCGGGGCGCGCATCCGCCGCGGCCAGCAGTTCCGGCAGGCCGTGCCCAAAGAAGATGTTGTCGCCCAGCACCATCGCGGAGGGCGCGCCGTCCAGGAAATCCTCGGCCAGGATATAGGCCTGGGCCAGCCCGTCGGGGCTGGGCTGGACGATATAGGTGAAGCGGATGCCCCACTGGCCGCCGTCGCCCAGCAGGCGCTGGAACTGCGCCTGGTCCTCGGGGGTGGTGATGATGGCGATGTCGCGGATGCCCGCCAGCATCAGCACCGTGATCGGGTAATAGATCATCGGCTTGTCATAAAGCGGCAGAAGCTGCTTCGACACGCCCATCGTGATCGGATAGAGCCGCGTGCCCGATCCGCCCGCCAGGATGATGCCCTTGCGCTGTGTCATGTCCTGTCCTTCATCTGCTGCAGAACCCGGTCCAGGCCGGCCTGCCAGTCGGGGCGCCCGATCCCGAAGTCGCGGGCGATGCGCCCGCAATCGAGGCGCGAGTTCAGCGGTCGCCGGGCGGGGGTGGGATAGTCGGCCGTGCCGATGTCCTCGACCCGCGCCGAGAGCGACGCACGCTCCATGATGCGGCGCGCGAAATCGGCCCAGGAGACGTCCGGCGCGCCCGCGAAGTGATAGACCCCGCCCGTCGTGTCGGGCCGGTCCCGCATCATCCGCGCCATGCGCAGCAGCCCGGCCGCGATGTCGGCGGCAGGCGTCGGGCCGCCGACCTGGTCGGCGACCACGCGCAGCACGTCCCGTTCGGCGCCAAGGCGCAGCATCGTCTTGACGAAGTTCGCGCCATGGGCCGAAAAGACCCAGGAGGTCCGCATGACCGCCCAGGTGCCCCCCGCGGCGGCCACGCCCTGCTCTCCGGCCAGCTTGGTCGCGCCATAGACGCCCAAGGGGGCGGTCGGCGCATCCTCGGCGCGCGGCGCGTCGCCTGCGCCATCAAAGACGTAATCGGTCGAGACATGCAGGAACGGGATGCCCAGGGCCGCGCAGGCCTGCGCCATCGCGGCGGGGCTTTCGGCATTGACCAGCCGGGCGGCGTCGGCATCCGTCTCGGCCCGGTCCACGGCCGTGTATGCGGCGGCGTTGATCACCGCGCGGGGCCGCGCGTCGCGGATGGCCGCGGCGCAGGCGGTGGGATCGGTCAGGTCCGCCCTGTCGCGGCCCAGGAATGTCGCCCCCGGCGCCAGCGCGGCCAGCTCCTGCGCGACCTGTCCCGTCCGGCCGAAGACCAGTAGTCCGTCCATCAGGCCGCCCCGAGCCGCTTGCCCACGCCGTCCCGCTGCAAGAGCGGCTGCCACCAGTCGCGGTTCTCCAGATACCAGGCGACGGTGCGGCGCAGCCCTTCCTCGACCGTGACGGAGGGGCGCCAGCCCAGCTCGTCGCGGATGCGGGTCGGGTCGATCGCATAGCGGCGGTCATGGCCGGGCCGGTCGGTCACGAAGGTGATCAGCCGCTCATGCGGCGCGCCGGCGGGGTTCATGTCGTCCATATGCGCGCAGATGGTGCGGACCAGGTCGATGTTGCGGGCCTCGTTCTCGCCGCCGATGTTGTAGCTGCGGTTCAGCTGGCCCTTCTCCAGGACCAGCAGCAGCGCGTCGGCATGATCTTCGACATAGAGCCAGTCGCGGACGTTGCCGCCGTCGCCGTAGACGGGGATCGGCTGGCCCGCCAGCGCCTTGAGGATCACCACCGGCACCAGCTTCTCGGGGAAGTGATAGGGGCCGTAATTGTTCGAGCAGTTCGTCAGCACGACCGGCAGGCCATAGGTCTCGGCCCAGGCCCGCACCAGATGGTCGGACCCCGCCTTGCTGGCGGAATAGGGGCTGCGCGGGTCGTAGGGGGTCGTCTCGGTGAACTGCCCCGTCTCACCCAGGGAGCCGAAGACCTCGTCGGTCGAGATGTGGTGGAAGCGGAACCCCTCGGGGCGGCCTTCGGCGGTCCAATAGGCGCGGGCTGCCTCCAGCATGTTGAAGGTGCCGATCACGTTCGTCTCGATGAAGGCCGCGGGGCCGTCGATGGAGCGGTCCACATGGCTCTCGGCGGCCAGATGCATGATCGCGTCGGGACGATGCTGCGCCAGGATGCGGTCCAACGCCGCGCGGTCGCGGATGTCGGCCTGCTCGAACGCATAGCCGGGCCGGTCTGCGACCTCGGCGACGTTGGCCAGGTTGGCGGCATAGGTCAGCGCGTCTAGGTTCACCACCTCATGCCCGCGCACCATCGCCAGCCTTACCACGGCCGAGCCGATGAAGCCTGCGCCGCCTGTGATCAGTATCTTCATGCCATGTCCCCGAACGGTGATTGCCAATCCGCGAAGGCCGGTGCCGCGCGGTCCTTATCCGACAGGACCGGGTCCGAGACGCCCCAGTCGATGCCCAGGCTGTCCCAGGCGACGGCGCCGTCGGCGGCCCGGTCGTAATGGTCGGTGCATTTGTAGACGACCTCGGTGTCGTCCTCGCGCGTCGCGAAACCGTGCAGGAAGCCTGCCGGAATCCACAGCTGACGCCCGTTCTCGAAGCTCAGCTCGGTGCCGAACCAACGGCCGTATGTCGGGCTGTCCGGCCGCGCATCGACGGCCACGTCGAACAGCCGCCCGCGCCCGCAGCGCACCAGCTTGCCCTGCGCATGGGGCGGGGCCTGATAATGCAGCCCGCGCAGCGTGCCCGCCTGACGCGACAGCGAATGGTTGTCCTGCACGAAATCCGGCAGGTCCAGCCCGGCCTCACGCAGGGTCCGGCGGTTCCAGCTTTCCGAAAAGAAGCCGCGCGCATCCCCGTGTCGCGCCGGGGTCAGGATCAGGACGCCTGACAGGGGTGTGGTCTCAATCTTCATCGCCGCCTCGGGATGTGGTCAGCCTGCTGTCTATGTCCAAGCGCGCGGCTTGTCAGCCCGTCTTTGCCCGAAAAGGCCCGCCTGCTCCAAGTTCCGCCCGCGATGCCACAGTTGCCCGCAAACGGCCGCCCATGCTAGGCCCGCGCCACGCCGCCCCAGCCGAGAGACCCCATGACCCCGTTCCGAATGGCCGCCGTCGTCGTCACCCATGCGCGGCTGGACAAGCTGCGGGTGACGCTGGAGCGGCTTCTGTCCCAGCCGCTGGACCGGGTCATCGTCGTGGACAACGCCTCCGGGGACGGCACGGCGGACTGGCTTGGGACGCTGGACGATCCGCGCCTGATCCTGCATCGCAGCGCCCGCAACCTGGGCGGGGCGGGCGGGTTTCACCTCGGCATGCAGATCGCCCGCGACCGGACCGATGCGGACTGGATCGTGGTGATGGACGACGACGGCCGCCCCGCGCCGGGCGCGATCGCGGCGTTCCGCGCCATGGACCTGGCGGGATGGGACGCGATCGGCGCCGCCGTGCGCCATCCCGACGGCCGCATCTGCGAGATGAACCGCCCCTATCGCAACCCGTTCTGGAATCCGGGCGCGTTCCTGCGGACGCTGGCGCGCATGCCCCTGGGCCGGGGGCGGCGGGGCTTCCATCTGCGCGACGCGGATTATGCCGACGACGCCCCGGTCACGCCGGTGGACATGAGCAGCTTCGTCGGTCTGTTCCTGTCGCGCCGCGCGCTGGAGGAGGCGGGCCTGCCCGATCCGCGCCTGTTCATCTATGGCGACGATCAGCTGTACACGCTGGTGATGCGGCGGCGCGGGCTGCGCATCGGGTTCGCCCCCGGGGTGCGGTTCGACCACGACACCGCGGCCCAGCAAGGCGCCAGCGGTGTGGTGCTGCGGCCCATGTGGAAGGTGTTCTACATGTATCGCAACGCGCTGATAGCCTACCGGGTGGCGGCGGGGCCGTTCTTCTGGCCGCTGGTCCCGGTGCTGCTGCGCAAGTGGCGCGCCAAGGCGGCCGATTACGGACCCGACGCGGCGCTGTTCCGGCAAATCCTGGACGAGGCCGTGGGGGACGGGCTGTCCGGGCGGCTGGACCGCGACCATGACGCGGTGCTGCGCCTGGCGCAGGGGCGCTGAGGGCGCGTCAGTCCAGATGACCCACGATGGCGCGGCCCAGGGCGAAGACGCGTTGTTCCAAGATCACCGGCGTCTCGCAGACATAGGTCAGCGACTGCTGGCGTTCGGTGAAGACGCGGCTGTCCCAGTCCAGCGCCTCCTCCTCGGCGTCGATGGCGTCGAAATCGGGATCGGCCGCGGCCTCCAGTTCGGCCATGCGGGCGCGGCGGGCCTCGATGCGGTCGGCCAGGGCGACCTGCGCGCGGCCATAGCGCGCGATGCCCGCGATCAGCGCGCTGCGATCGGTGTCGATGCGGTCGAAGATCGCCTGCATCAGCGCGACCAGATGCGTGTCGGGGGCCTGGGCCGCGTAATCGGCGATCTCGGCCTCGGCGGTCTCCAGGGGCAGGCGGCGCTGCTCCAGACGCTCGGCCAGCCGGGCGATCTGCGGGTCGCGCGCCAGGGCCAGCGTGGCGTCGTCGGGGATCGGCCCGGTCCAGACCTGCCCCATCGACAGATGCGGCTGCAGGCGCTGGATGCAGGGCCAGTCCGGATCGGTGCCCGACGCGGCCATGGCGGGACCGGCCAGCAGCGCCAGCGCCAGGGTGATGCGGATCATGCGGGACCTCCCTTGCGGCGGGCCCAGAGGCCCTTTTGCGGATCATACATGAAGACGGCCGCCCCGAAGAACCCCGCCAAACATCCTAGGACCACGATCAGCGAGGTCCAGTTCACCTGCAGATAGAGGGCGAACCGGATCAGTTCGACCGCATGGGTGAAGGGGTTGTAGAGGCAGATGTCGTGCAAAAGCGGACTGCTCTCGCGCATGCGCCACAGCGGATAGAGCGCCGAGGAGGCGAAGAACATCGGGAAGATCACGAAGTTCATCACCCCCGCGAAGTTCTCCAGCTGGCGGATGGCGCTGGACAGGAACAGCCCCATCGCGCCCAGCATCAGCCCCGACAGGATCAGCGCCGGCACGACCGCGGCATAGCCCCAGAGCGGCGGCCGGATGCCCCACCACCGGGCGATGGCCAGGAAGGTGAAGACCTGCACCACCGACACCACCACCCCCGCCACCAGCTTGGACCCCAGGAGGAACCAGCGCGGAAAGGGGCTGACCAGCAGGGTCCGCATCGCGCCCGTCTCGCGGTCATAGACCATCGACAGCGACGACTGCATGCCGTTGAACAGCTGGATCATCGCGACCAGGCCGGGCGTGACATAGACCTCGTAGAGGACGTAGGTCTGATAGGGCGGCGTGATCGACAGGCCCAGCACGGCCCGAAATCCCGCCGCGAAGATGAACAGCCAGACCAGCGGGCGCACCAGCGCCGCCAGGAACCGCCCCCGCTGGTTCAGGAAGCGCAGCATCTCGCGCCGTGCGATGCCCAGGAAGGCGGTGACCCAGGCACCGGCCCGGGCGGTCGGATGGCTCATGGCGCGACCCCCGTCATGTCGAGGAAGGCGCGGGTCAGGCCCTGCCCGCCCGCGATCTGCGCCGCGCGGCCCTGCCGCAGGACGGCGCCCCGATGCAGCACGACCAGATCGTCGTCGGGGGCGATCTCGTCCATGATATGCGTGGCCCAGAGCGCCGAGACGCCGTCACGCTCGATCAGGCGGCGGGTCAGGGCCAGGACCTCGGCGCGGGACTTGACGTCCAGCCCCACCGTCGCCTCGTCCAGCAGCAGCAGGTCGGGGCGGTGGATCAGCGCGCGGGCGATCTCGGCCCGGCGGGCCTGGCCGCCCGACAGGGCGGTGACGCGGGCCTCGGCCCGGTCGGCCAGATCGACCTGGGCCAGCACCTCCGCGATGCGGGGGCGGGCCAGCCGGCCGGGAATGCCGTGCAGGCTGGCGTGATAGATCAGGTTCTGCCGGATCGTCAGGTCCGCGTCCATCGCGCGGCTCTGGAACACGACGCCCAGCCGGGCCAGCGCCCGGCGAGGCTCGCGCCGCAGGTCATGACCGCCCACCCGGATCACCCCCGAGCGGTTGTCGTAGAGCCGCGTGATCAGCGAGAAGAGCGTCGTCTTGCCCGCACCGTTCACGCCCAGAAGCGCGGTGAACCCGCCCCGCGGCACGGTCAGCGACACCGACCTCAGCGCCGCGACGGCGCCGAAGCTGTGGCTGACATCGACGATCTCCAGCGCGGGCGTCACTGGATGTTGAACACGGCCTGCAACGTGTCGCCCGAGGATCCCGGCACCGACAGCGTGTAGCGGCCCGGCACGATGGCGATGAAGCTGACGCTGGCCGTGCCGCCGGCATCGAACTCTATGCTGTGCACGCCCATGGGACGGATCTCGATATCCTCGATGACGATCTCGTTGACCCAGACCGACCGGAAGAAGTCGCCGCCCGACAGGGCCAGCTCCTGGCTGCCGTCGGCGGTGATGTCGATGCGATAGTAGCCGCCCGACTTGATCGTGTACTCGGCCGAGGCAACCGGCTGTCCCGAGGCCAGCGTCAGCGGCGCCAGATCGACCCGGTTGTCGCGCGCCAGGACCCCGGCAAAGCCGAAGTCGAACTTGCCCGCGGCCTCGTGGACGCCCGCGTCGGCGGCGCCTGCCTCCTCCGCATCGTCGTCATCCTCCTCCGCGGCCTCGGCCGCGGGGGCGGCCGTGTCCTGGGCCAGGACGGGTGCCGCGAACGGGGCGGCCAGCAGCAGGGCCAGGGCGGCGCCGGGAATCAGGGCGGTGGGCAGGGTCATCGCAATCTCCTTCACTGTCGTCAGGTCTTCGAATGGGTTCAGTTCGGCGCCACCACCACGCCCCAGGGCTGCTGGCCCACGGGAACCGAGCGCAGCACCTCGTTCGCGGCCACGTCGATGATCGACACGTCGTTCGAATTGCCGTTGGTGGTATAGAGGTACTTCTCGTCCGGGCTCAGCGCCAATTGCCAGACGCGCTGCCCAACCAGCAGATAGTCGGTCACCTCGTCGGTGGCGGCGTCGATCACCGCGACGCGGTTGGCGGGCCCCAGCGCCACGAACAGCTTGCTGCCGTCCGAGGTCACCCGCGCGCCGACCGGCTGGATCGCCTCGGGCAGGACACCGGGGATCTCGAAGCTGATCTTCTTGGTGATGGTCTGGGTGGCCGGGTCGATGACGCTGACCGTGCCGCCGATCTCGGAGGTCACATAGAGCTTGGAGCCGTCGGCGGTGTACTGGGCGAATCGCGGGCGGCTGTCGACCAGTACGTTGGCGGTGATCTCGAAGGTCTCGGTGTCGATGAAATGCGCCATGTTCGTCGTCTCCGACGTGTTGATGACGACGCGGCCGTCCGGGCTGACCCCCATGCCCTCGGGCTCGACGCCCACGGGAACCTCGGCCAGGACCTCGCGGGTCTTGACGTCCACGACGGTGACGATGTTGTCGTCCTCGTTGGCGATGAACAGCGGGTTGCCCGAGGGGTGCAGCACGAACAGCTCGGGGTCCGGCCCCGAGGGCAGCGTGTGCATCTCCTCCATGGTGGCCGGGTCGAAGACCCGCACCAGGTTGTCGTCGGAGGCGCAGACATAGAGCTCGGTCCCGTCGGGACTGATGGTGATGCCGCGCGGCCGGTTGCCGACCGGATAGGTGCCGATCACCTCGAAGGTCGTGCCGTCCAAAACGGTGACGTCGTTGCTGCGTTCGTTGCTGACGAAGACGCGGTTGGCCAGGGCTGCATCGGCCGACAAGAGCAGGCCCAGACCGGCCGTGGCAGAGAGTATCTGTCTCATGGAACCTCGGGGAATTGGCATTCGGTTTCGGGACGGTCGACCCCCAGCGTGTCCAGCTGGCTGGTCTGGTGAAGATACTGGTCCTGCGGACTGACCGACGTCGTCAGCACCCCCGTTGTCAGCAGGATCGGCTGGCGCATCTGGTGGTCCCAGTCGCGCACGGTCAGGGCCTGGCCCTTGAAGCCCGCCACGTCGAAATCGGGCGACAGGATGAAGCCCTTCAGCACCTGCGGGTCGCCGGAGTTGGTCCGCGTCGCGGCCTCGCCGATCAGGCGCAGCGCCAGCCAGGCCTGATAGTCGGCCTCGCGCATGGGGCGGTTGGCCAGCCGCTCGAAGCGGTTCTGGAACTGCGTGCCGCCCCAGGCCTCCATCGCGGGATGCCAGCTGCGCGGCACCAGGCCGGACGACCCCGCGACGGGGCGCGGTTCCCAGGTCAGATAGGGCAGATAGGCGGCGAACACGTCGGCCTCGTCCGCGGTCAGGACCACGTCGTGATCGGCGGCGCGTTGGGTGAAGACGGGCATCTGCGCCTGCACCTGGACATGCCCGCTGTCGGTGCGCCGCGCGCCGCCGGTATCGGTGTATTCCCGCTCCTCGACGATCTGGCCGCCGAACTTGGCGGCGCTGCGGCGCCAAGCCTCGGCCAAGGCCTGATCCTCGGGATGGCTGCCATGGATCAGGAACCAGCGCGGCCAGTTCTTCCACATGAGGAACTGCGCCATGGCATCGGTCAGCATGGCGCGGCTTGGCGCGACATGGATGGTGTTGAACCGGCAGTCCGCGCCGCGCAGGTTGTCGCCCCGCGCCATGGCGTTCAGGATCATCGCGCGGTCGCCGGCCTGGTCGGCCAGGGCCAGCGTGGTGGCGTCGTCGGCCATGACCACCACGAACTGCACCCCCTCCGACAGCAGGCGGTCCATCTCCGACGCGGCGGTGTCCGGCGTGGCTGCGATCTCCTCGGCCTCGAAGTCCTGACCCATGAAGCGGCCGGTGGTGTCGTTGTCCTCGACCGCCAAGCGCGCCCCGGCAAAGCCCAGATCCTCGGGCGGCAGGTCCAGCCGGGAAATCGGCGGTAGGCCCGGATCGTCGACGCGCAGCACGGCCGCGCGGATCTGGACCGGCTCGGGGGCCTGGGCCGCAGCGGGCTGGGCCAGTGCCGCGGCACCCGCCAAAAGTCCTATGATTCCCTTGAACATTTCGTCTCTCCCTGGGGTCATGGTGGGGCTCGATTCGCGCTCCGGCAAGCCGGTTATTGTTCCCGTGACGGTCGGGAAGTTTTGACTGCACCAAAGGTCTTAGGCCTCTACGCCTTTGGTCCTATGGACGCGTGCGGGGACCGGCGCGCATGGTTTTCCCATGAGACGCATCGCGACGCGACCGGCCCCGGCCCGCCCCGTTGCGGCGCGCGGAACGGCGGAGGATACGGACGGATGAGAACGACGAGGATGCTGGCCTGCGCCCTGGGCGCGGTGGTGGCTATGAGCGGGGTGGCGGGGGCGCACGGCCCCTCGCGCCTGAAGACCGAACAGAGCGTTGTGCTGGATGCGACCCCGGCCGAGGTCTGGGAGGTCATCGGACGGTTCGACGACATGAGCTGGCATCCGGCGGTCGCGTCCACCGCGATGACGCCGGAGGGGGCCGCGGCCGACGTGCCTGACGAATCCACCCGCGTGCTGACGCTTGCCGCGCCGGGCGATCCGACCATCACCGAACAGCTGATGGCCATCGACCCCGAGAAGATGAGCTACAAGTACATGATCACCGAGGTCGACACGGCGGTGCTGCCGGTGACGAACTACTCCTCGACGCTGCAGGTCAAGGACGCCGAGGGCAAGGCCGAGGTCATCTGGAAGGGCGGCTTCTATCGCGGCTTTCCGAACAACGATCCCCCGGCCGAGCTGAACGACGACGCGGCCATCGCCGGTGTCGACGGCATCTACAAGGCCGGGCTGGATGCGCTGGCCGAACGGTTCGGCCGCGTCGAATAGATGCGCGCCGCCTGGCTGGTGCTGTGGCTGGCGGCGCCGGTCCAGGCGACCGATCTGGCCTTCGTGACGGCGCAGAACGGCGATGCGGTCGCGGCGGTGGACCTGGCGACCGGGACCATCGTGGCGCAGGCCGATCTGCCGGATGCCCCGGCCCCGGTCGCCTATGATCCGGCGACAGGGCGCGTCCATATCATCGCCGCCGATACCGGCCGCCTGCACGTTCTGGACGAGGCGCTGGCGCCCGTGGCGCAGGCGGATCTGGGGGCGGGGGCCTTCGGGCTGGCCGCGGCGGGGGGCGCGGTCTTCGTCACGCATTGGTTCGATGCCCGGCTGACCCGGCTGGATGCCGCGCTGCGACCGGTCTGGACCGCCCCGACCGGTGCGGCACCCGCAGGTGTCGCGGTCAGCGCGGACGGGCTGATTGTCGCCACCGCCGATCGCGACGCCGATCAGGTCAGCATCTTCGACGCGACCACCGGCGCGCTGCGGCACCGCGTGGCGACTGCGGGCGCGCATCCCTTCGGCGTCACCTTTCATGACGGGCGGATCTATACCGCCGACGTTCAGGGGGATCGCGTATCGGTCATCGACCCCGTGCGGGGCGTGCTGACTGGCAGCGTGGCGACGGGCAGCCACCCCTATGCGGTGGCCTTCGCCGCCGGGCGCGGCTTCGTCACCGACCAGTATGACGGCACCGTCACGGTCTTCGACCCCGCCACGCTGGAGGTTCTGGCGACGGTCCCGGTCGGCGACTATCCCGAGGGCATCGCCCCCCTGCCCGACGGCAGCGGCGTGGCGGTGGCCAATTGGGAATCGGACAGCCTTGTCGTGCTGGACGCCGCCAGCCTGAGCGTGACGCGGGACATCGCGATGCCGTCGGGGCCGCGCGCCTTCGGCAGCTTCACGGGGCGACAGGTTCCGCGGTGACCATCGGCCGCCCCGCCGCAGCCCAGGCATCGGTGCCGCCGGGGAACCACAGGACCGGGTCGAACCCCCACTCGACCGCGCGGCGCGCGGCGTTCCAGCTCATCCAGCAGTCGGTTCGGCAGAACAGCACCAGCGGCCGGTCCGGATCATCGGCCTGCGCACGGGTAAGGCCATCGCGCAGGCGCGCCTCCTCGGCCGGGGCCAGCGCCTGATAGCCGGTGTCCCACAGCCACAACGCGCCGGGAATCGTGTCATGGACGGGCTCGTTCCAGATGGTGCCCTCGGGCAGGCCCTCGGGGCGGGTCTTGCGGGGCAGCACGTCGAAGAAGGCCGCGCCTTGGTCGTGCAGGGCGATGGCGCGGTCGATGTCGATGACCTCGGCCCCCTGCAGCGTCGCGGGGACCGGGCTGCGATAGGGCTCTCCGCGATAGCCGTCCGGCTCGGGCACCGTCTCGGCCGCGGCCGCGGTCGCCATCAGCGCGACCAGGATCGCGGCGCGGATCACGGCATCAGCTCCTTGCCGTAATCGTCCACCAGCGGGACGCCGGCATCGTGCAGGATGCGGTTGATCTCGTCCTGATTGCGGCGGATCAGGCTGTTCAGCTCGCGCTTCCACTCCTGCTCCTCCAGCCGCACGCCCATGGTGATGCGGAAGAACAGGCGCGGGGCCGCCTCCTCATGCAGCAGGGGCGTGAACTGCAGGTCGGGATCGTCCTTGACCCGCGGCCCGGCCAGCGGCCCCCACAGCACCGCGGCGCCCGTCGCGCCGCTGCGGACATCCTCCAGCAGCTCTCCCATCGGGTCCTCCACGCGGCGGTCCACGAACAGATCGACGCCGCGCATGTTGGGCGCAAGGCCCGCCCGCGCCAGATGGGTGGCCGGCGGCGTGCCCGCGACCACGCCGATGCCGTGATCCTTCAGCGCCGGATCGGTCAGCCGGTCGACCTGCGCCAGCGGCCCGTCGCGCCGCGTCACGATGCCATAGACCGAGGTATAGTAATGGTTGGTGTTCTGGACCAGCTCGTCGCCTTGGGCATAGCCGATGACCACGTCGCAGCGCCCTTCGCGCAGCGTGCGCTGGATGAAGCCCATGCCCGACGGGAACCAGGTGTAGGTGACCGGCAGGCCCAGCTGCTGGCCGAAGAACTCGGCCAGCCTGTTCTCGAACCCCGTGCCGTCGCGGCTGGACATGGGGGCGTTCGCGGGATCGGCGCAGACCCGGAACTGCGTCGTGGAACGCAGATCGGCCACCTGCGCCGCCGCCGCGACGGCCATGACCCCGCTCAGGGCCAGGACCGCCAGACCGGCGCGCGCCCTCAACTGGACATGCAGGAATCTTCCTGCGCGGTGTAGTCGTCGGACTTGTCGGCGCGTTCGGCGGGGCGGCCGCGTCCGATCGTGTCGGTGCCATGCGCCAGCAGATAGACATAGATGTCGTCGATATAGCACCAGACGTTCTTGTTGGTGCCGAAGGCGGGCATGACCGAATTGGTCCCCTGCCGCCCCGAGGCCACGACCTGCATGAAGTCGTAGTAATCCATGCGCAGCACCGATTCCTTCAGTGCGGGGGCATAGGTCGAGCCCTCGCCGTCGGGGCCGTGGCAGACATGGCATTCCGCGTGATAGCGGCGGAAACCGTTGAAGGTCGCGAAGTCGACCACGCCATCCTCGACCTTGAAGGTCGGGATGCCCTCGGCGTTGCGCCAGCGGCCGTCCAACTCCTCGACCGGGGTCATGTCCTGACCGTTGGGCAGCACCATGCCATGGGCACCGGCCTCGGCGGTGGCGGTCTCCTCGGCGGCGGGCTGATCGCCCGACACCGCGGCGGCGGCACCGGCCTCGGCGGGCGGCGCATCGGTCGCGGCGGGCGGGGGTGCCGCATCGGCCGGCTGATCGCCGGACACGGCGGCGGCGGCCCCCGCCCCGGCCTGGGCCGGCGGGGTCTCGCTCTGCGCCAAGGCCGCACCGGCCAGGGACGCGCCCAGGACCAGCGCCGTCAGGCTGGTGATGGCTTTCATATCGGAAGTCCTCCCAAAGTCGTCTGCTCTCCTCAGACGGTTCCGCCCCAGTCTAGGGCTGGGGCGGCGCCGTCACAGGTCACGCTTGCGTTTGCGAAACGAAAGTATGAGACGTCTCGCGCAGGGCCGGTCAGCCCGGCAGTTCGAACACGGTCAGCTGGCCGCCCAGTTCGGTGTAGTCGCTGAGCGCGGCATAGCCGCCCACGGCACCCAGACCGTCATTGGGGTTGGTCAGGCCCGCCGCCAGACCGATACCGGCCCAGCCGCCCACGCCCGAGAGGACGGCGATGTACTGCTTGCCGTTGTTCTCGTAGGACATGACGTTGCCGATGATGCCCGAGGGCGTCTTGAAGCTGTAGAGCTCCTCGCCGGTCTCGGCGTCCACGGCCTTCAGATAGCCCTCCAGCGTGCCGTAGAAGACCACGTCGCCCGCCGTCGCCAGCGCGCCCGACCAGACCGAGAACTGCTCGGGCAGCGACCACTTGATCTCGCCCGCGACGGCGTCCCAAGCGATAAAGTTGCCCATGCCGCCATGGCTGTCGGGGGCCGGATACATGGACAGGGTCGCGCCCACATAGGGCTGGCCCGCGGTGTAGGCGACGCGGAACGGCTCATAGTCCATGCAGACGTGGTTGGTCGGCACGTAGAACAAGCCGGTTTTCGGCGAATAGGACGCGGGCTGCTGGTCCTTGGAACCCAGAGCCGCCGGGCAGACGCCGGTGGTGTTGGTGTCCTCGCCGTTCTGGGCGGTCGAGTATTCCGACACGACCATCGGACGGCCGTAGGTCTCGGAGTCCTTGTTCATGTCGATCTCGGTCGCCCAGTTGACGGCCGGGTCGAACTTCTCGGCGACCAGCAGCTCTCCGGTCTCGCGGTCCAGCGTGTAGCCGAAGCCGTTGCGGTCGAAGTTGACCAGCAGCTTGCGCATCTGGCCGTCGATCTCCTTGTCGACCAGGATGTTCTCGTTCACGCCGTCATAGTCCCATTCGTCATGGGGCGTCTTCTGGTAGAACCACTTGGCCATGCCGGTATCGGCGTCGCGGGCCATGATGGTCATGGACCAGCGGTTGTCGCCCGGCCGCTGGCTGGGGTTCCAGGTCGAGGGGTTGCCGGTGCCGTAATAGATCAGGTTCAGATCGGGGTCATAGGAGTACCAGCCCCAGGTGGAGCCGCCGCCGATCTTCCACTGATCGCCCTCCCAGCTGTTCAGCGAGCTGTCCGCGCCGATCGGCTTGCCCAGGTGCATGGTGGTCTCGGGGTCGACCAGCATCTCCTCGTCGGGACCGGTCGAATAGGCCTTCCAGACCTCCGACCCGTCGGCCAGGCTGTAGGCGGTCACGCGGCCGCGGACGCCGTACTCGCCGCCCGACACGCCCACGATCACCTTGTCGCCCACGGGCAGCACGGTCGCGGTGTTGGTCTCGCCGATGGCCGGATCGCCGGTCTTGACCGACCACTTGACCTCGCCGGTCTTGGCGTCCAGCGCCACCAGCGTGGTGTCGGCCTGGTGCGACAGGATCAGCCCGTCGGCATAGGCCGGGCCGCGATAGACGGTGTCGCAGCACATGACCGCGATGACCTCGGGGTCCTGCTGGGGCGTGTGGCGCCACAGGATCTTGCCGTTGTCGTTCAGGTCCAGCGCGAAGATGTTGTTGGGGAACGGGGTATGGACATACATGATGTTGTCCACCACCAGCGGGCCGCCCTCATGGCCGCGCAGCACGCCGGTGGAGAAGCTCCAGGCGACGCGCAGGTCGCCCACATTCTCGCGCGTGATCTGGTCCAGTTCGGAATAGCGCGTGTTGGCATAGTTTCCGGTCTGGATGGCCCATTGGCCCGGCTCGGCGGTCTCGGTCAGAACGCTTTCGTTCGCGTATGCCGACGCGCCTGTCAAAAGCAGCGCGACAGCCGCGCTGTTCAAGAGATGTTTCATCGAGTGCTCCTCCGCTCCCTGGATGCCGTGCCGCGGGGTTCCTCCTCCCTGCGGCCGTCCATGAGCGAGTGTTCGACGGGCACCCCGTTGCGTCAATCGCCGCGCCTGCCGTTTGCCCCTAAAGTCTTACAGGCCAACGGCAGGTTCGCCGGGAACATTTGGCAATCGCGTCAGACCAGCCGTTCGGCATGCCAGAAGACATGGTCGGCCATGAAGCTCTGGACGAAGAAGTAGCTGTGATCGTGGCCCGGATGCATGCGGAACTGGCCGGGCTGCCGGCGCGCCATCATCGCATGGGCCAGCGATTCGGGGCGCAGCAGGTCCAAGAACTGATCGTGGGCGCCCTGGTCGATCAGCACCTCGCCGGGATAGCCCTTCTCGGTCATCAGGATGGTCGCGTCATGCGCGCGCCACGCGGCACGATCCTCGCCCAGATAGGCGGTGAACTGCTTGCGGCCCCAGTCCGATTCCGTGGGATTCGCGATGGGCGCGAAGGCCGAGACCGACCGGAAGCGGTCGGGATGGGTCATCGCGATGGTCAGCGCACCATGTCCGCCCATCGAATGGCCGGTGATGCCCATGGCGTCCTGATCCACCGCGAAATTGTCGCAGACCAGGTCGGGCAGCTCGTTCACCACATAGTCCCACATGCGGAAATGCGGCTTCCACGGGTCCTGCGTGGCATTGACGTAAAAGCCCGCGCCCTGCCCCAGGTCATAGGCCTCGTCATTGGCCACGCCCTCGCCGCGGGGCGAGGTGTCGGGAAAGACGATGGCGATGCCCGCCTCGTCGCACCATTGCTGGGCGGCGGCCTTGGTCATCGCATTCTCATGCGTGCAGGTCAGGCCGGAGAGATACCACAGGACCGGGACGGGACCGTGCAGCGCCATCTCGGGCAGATAGACGGCAAAGGTCATGTCGGTGCCGGTGGCCTGCGACTTGTGGCGATAGACGCCCTGCGTGCCGCCGAAGCTGCGGGTTTCGGAGAGGGTCTCAAGGCTCATTCGGGTCTCCCTTCGAGGGTCTGGAACATGACCAGCGCATCCACCGGCCCGTGACGAGGGTGAAGAAACGCGCCCGGCAGGCGTCCGACAATGGAGAATCCGACCTTCTGCCACAAATGGACGGCATCCGTGTTGGTCGAGACCACGAAGTTGAACTGCATCGCCCGAAAGCCCTGCGCCGTCGCCCAAGATTTCGCGTGTTCCGCCAGGCTGCGGGCCACGCCCCGACCGCGGGAATCGGGATGGGTCGCGAAGGAGGCGTTCGCCACATGCGAGCCGCCGCCCTGACGGTTCGCGCCGACATGGCTGGTGCCCAGGACGCGGCCGTCGATCTCGGCCACGAAGGCGGTGAAGGGCGGCGCGAACCAGTCGGCCAGCGCCTCGTCCCGCTCGATGTCGCGGGGCATGCAGTAGGTTTCGCCGGCGCGATAGACGGGGCGCAGGATGGTCCAGATCGCCTCGTGATCCTCGGGTCCGGCGGGGCGGACATGCGCCCCGCCAGCCGCGGTCATGCCAATTCGTCCACGCTGCGGATCACCTTGCCCAGCAGGCCATAGTCCAGCGCCTCCTGGGTGTTCAGCCAGAAGTCGCGCTGCGTGTCCTTCTCGATCCGCTCGACGGTCTGGCCGGTCGCGTCCGAGAAGATCTGGTTCAGGCGGTCGCGCATCTGGCGGACCTGCTCGGCCTGGATCATCATGTCGGACGACGTGCCGCCGATCCCGCCCGAGGGCTGGTGGATCAGGAAGCGCGTGTTGGGCAGGCAGTAGCGGTTCTCCTTCTTCGCCGCGACGAAGATCAGCGCGCCCGCCGACGCCACCCAGCCCGAACCGATGGTGCGCACGGTCGGACGGATGAACTTGATCACATCATGGATCATGTCGCCCGATTCCACATGACCGCCGGGGGAGGAGATCAGCATGTTGATGGGCTTGTCGCTGTCCTCGGCCAGGGCCAGCAGATGGGCCACGGTGCGCTGCGCCAGCTTGTCGTTGATGCCGCCCGCGACGATCACCGTGCGCGACTTGAAGTACAGCTTGCCGATCTTGTCGCCCTCGGGAAGGCCCAGCCCGCCATCCTTGTCGCCCTTGGGCTGGCGGTCGTCGTCTTCCTCGTGATCGTCGTCATCGTCCAGCCACTGATGGCGCATGGGCCTGCTCCTTGTTCTTTCACGGCGACGGCGGGACACGCGTGCCCCGCCGTTCTTTTACCTAAGCAGCGATGAAGGATCAGTAAAGGACGACCGAGCGGATGGATTCGCCGTGATGCATCAGGTCGAAGCCCTTGTTGATATCGTCCAGCGGCATGGTGTGGGTGATCATCGGGTCGATCTCGATCTTGCCGTCCATGTACCAGTCGACGATCTTGGGGACGTCGGTCCGCCCCCGCGCGCCGCCGAAGGCCGTGCCCTTCCAGACGCGGCCGGTGACCAGCTGGAACGGGCGGGTGCTGATCTCGGCCCCCGCCGCGGCCACGCCGATGATGACCGACACGCCCCAGCCCCGGTGCGTGCATTCCAGCGCGTCGCGCATGACCTTGGTGCTGCCCGTCGCGTCGAAGCTGTAATCCGCGCCGCCGATCTGGTCGAAGGGCGTCTTGGTCATCTCGACGATGTGCTGGACGATGCTGCCCTCGATCTCCTTGGGATTGACGAAATGGGTCATGCCGAAGCGTTCGGCCATCTCCTTCTTGTCGTTGTTCAGATCGACGCCGATGATCATGTCGGCCCCCGCCAGGCGCAGGCCTTGGATCACGTTCAGCCCGATTCCCCCCAGGCCGAAGACGACGGCCTTGGCGCCGATCTCGACCTTGGCGGTGTTGATGACCGCGCCGATGCCCGTCGTGACGCCGCAGCCGATGTAGCAGATCTTGTCGAAGGGTGCGTCCTCGCGGACCTTGGCGACCGCGATTTCCGGCAGCACGGTGTGGTTGGCGAAGGTCGAGCAGCCCATGTAGTGGTAGATCGGCGTGCCGTCCAGCATGCTGAACCGGGTCGTGCCGTCGGGCATCAGGCCCTTGCCTTGGGTCGCGCGGATCTTGGTGCAGAGGTTCGTCTTGCCCGACAGGCAGGACGCGCATTCGCGGCATTCGGGGGTATAGAGCGGGATCACGTGGTCGCCCGGCTTGACAGAGGTCACGCCCTCGCCCACCTCCAGCACGATGCCCGCGCCCTCATGGCCCAGGATGGCGGGGAAGATGCCTTCCGGATCGTCGCCCGAACGGGTGAATTCGTCGGTGTGGCAGAGGCCGGTGGCCTTGATCTCGATCAGGACCTCTCCGGCCTTGGGGCCTTCCAGGTTGACCTCCATCACTTCCAGCGGCTTGCCGGCCTCAAGGGCCACGGCGGCACGTGTTCTCATGCATATTCTCCTGTTGCCTCATGGGCTTGTCGGTCAGGGCGAAGGGGCCGACTGGCGGCCCCTTGGCAAAGTCATCCAGCCGGGCGCGTGCGGCGTCAAGCCGGCAGGGTGCCCGCGCGCTTGGCGACATGGGTCGCGATCGCGTCCATCAGCGGTGGGGACAGCGCATCATAGGGTTCCAGCCCCAGCTCGCGCAGGCGCGACCGGATGCCGTCCATCCGCGACGGCTCGACGCCCGATTCGATGACCGAGCTGACGAAGGCCGCGAATTCCGGCGGCGACCAACCCGCGTCGGGCGAAAGTTCCGTATGCACGAAATCCAGACCGTAGAACGGGTGGTCCTTGTTCTCGATCCGGCCATACATGTGCACGCCGCAGTCGCGGCAGCGATGGCGCTGGATGGGGGCGTCGGGGTTGACCACCTCCAGCTTGTTGCCGTTCTCCAGAACCTCGACCGCATCGCGGGAGACGACGGCGATCTGGCTGAAGACCGCGTCATCCGGCTTCCAGCATTTCGTGCAGCCGCAGACATGGTTGTGGGCGGTCTGGGCGCCGACCCGGACCTTGACCGGGTTCGTGGCGCAATGGCAGGTCAGGACCCCCCCGGAGAAACCGGGACTGCCTTTTGCGACGCCGTGATCGACGGCAGGGTGGATATGCACCCCCTGAGTGCTGGTCATCGTCCCCTCCTCTGACTGACCGGTGTGACCAAGCGTCGCGCCATCGGACACGTTCGGCAAGTCGGAGGAAGGTTGTAGCGCGTGCCCTCAGCTGGCGGGCATCGAGGAGACGCCGACCTTGGCCGGGCGCAGCAGGCGGTCGTGCAGCATGAAGCCGTTATCCATCACCTGGATGATGTGGCCGGCGACGGTGCCGGGGACCGGGGCCTCGAACATCGCCTCGTGATGGGTGGGGTCGAAGCGGTCGCCGACCTCGGGGCGGATGATGGTGATGCCGTGCTTGGTGAAGACGTTGGACAGCTCGCGCAGGGTCAGCTCGACACCCTCGATCAGGGCGGCGGCAGCCTGGCGCTGTTCGTCGCCCGCGGCGTCCAGCGCGCGGGTCAGTGCGTCATGCACCGGCAGCAGGTCGCGCGCCAGGCGCGAGCCGCCATAGTTCTCGGCGTCGCGGCGGTCCTTGTCGGCGCGCTTGCGGGCGTTCTCGGCATCGGCCAGGGCGCGCATCCACTTGTCGCGCAGCTCGTCGCGCTCGGCGGTCAGCCGATCCAGCGCCTCCTGGGGATCGGCCAGCGGGTCGTCCATGAAGTCGTCCATGGGCTGTTCGTTCTGCTCGGTCATCTCACTTCATCCTTTCCGGCCGGACAGCACCCGCCCGACCAGCTGCGCGGTATAGTCGACGATCGGGACGATCCGGCCGTAGTTCAGCCGGGTCGGCCCGATGACACCCACCGCGCCTACAATTTTCCGGTCGGCATTCATATAGGGGGAAACGACCAGAGCGGAACCCGAAAGTGAAAAAAGCTTGTTCTCGGAGCCGATGAAGATGCGCACCCCGTCGCCCTTCTCGGTCAGCTCCAGGAATTCGACGATGTCGCGCTTGCGCTCCAGATCGTCGAAGAGGACGCGGATGCGGTCCAGATCGGCCGCCTCGCGGTCCAGAAGGTTCGCCCGGCCGCGCACGATCAGCCGCGGATCGGCCGCCTCGGCCCCCCAGAGCGCGATCCCCGATTCCACCAGCTCGGCCGCCAGCACGTCCAGCTCGCGCCGCCGCGCGGCGATCTGATGCGACAGATGGCCCCGCAGCTCGGCCAAGGTCTTGCCCTCGGCCATGGCGTTGAGGAAGTTTCCGGCCTCGCGCATGGAGGACGGCGTCTGGCCGGGCGGCGGGGTGAAGATGCGGTTCTCCACATGGCCGTCGGCGAAAACCAGGACCACCAGCGCGCGGTCCGTCCCCAGGCTCACGAACTCGATATGCCGGATGGGGGCCTCGTGCTTGGGCATCAGCACCAGCGAGGCGCCCCGCGTGATCGTGGAGAGGGCCGTGCTGACCCGGTCCAGCAGGACCCCGGTCTCGGGGTCGTCATTGCCCAGGGTCTGGTCGATGGCGGCGCGGTCGGTGGGCGCCACCGGATCGACCTCCATCATGCCGTCGACGAACAGCCGCAGCCCCATCTGCGAGGGCAGCCGCCCGGCGGAGACATGCGGGCTGTCCAGAAGCCCCATCAGCTCCAGGTCCTGCATCACGTTGCGGATGGTGGCCGCGCTGACCTTTTCGGACAGGGCGCGGGTCAGCGTGCGCGAGCCCACCGGCTCTCCGGTCTCCAGATAGGATTCGACCACCCGGCGAAACACCTCGCGGGAGCGGTCGTTCATCTCGTGCAGCAGCGATTCCTGGCTCATGGCGCCTGCATTGTGACCCTGCGCGGGGTTGCGTGACGGGCCCCCCGGGCGGTATGGGCAACGTATCTTCATGAAAAGGAAAAGTCATGCGCCCGTCAGGCCGGAATCTAGCCCAAATGCGTCCGATTTCAATTGAAACCGGGGTGATGCGCCATGCCGAGGGATCGTGCCTGATCAAATGCGGCGACACGCACGTCCTGTGCACCGCCACGATCGAGGACAGCCCGCCGCGCTTCCTGAAGGGCACGGGGCTGGGCTGGGTGACCGCCGAATACGGCATGCTGCCGCGCGCGACCAACACCCGCAACCGCCGCGAGGCCGCGCAGGGCAAGCAGTCGGGCCGCACGCAGGAGATTCAGCGCCTGATCGGGCGCAGCCTGCGTGCGGGCGTCGACCGCAGCGCCCTGGGCGAGCGGCAGATCAGCATCGACTGCGACGTGATCCAGGCGGATGGCGGCACGCGCTGCGCCTCGATCACCGGGGGCTGGGTCGCGCTGCGGCTGGCGGTGAACAGGCTCTTGAAGGCGGGCGCGATCACCAGCGATCCGATCATCGATCATGTCGCGGCGGTCAGCTGCGGGATCTATGCCGGGCAGCCGCTGCTGGACCTGGACTATGCCGAGGACAGCGAGGCGGGCACTGACGGCAACTTCGTTCTGACCGGCCGCGGTCGGCTGATCGAGGTGCAGATGTCGGCCGAGGGCGCCACCTTCTCGCGCGACGAGATGGGACGCCTGCTGGATCTGGCCGAGATCGGCATGGCCGATCTGGTCGCGGCGCAGAAGGCCGCCATCGGATGAGGGCGTTCACGGAAAAGCGGCTGGTGGTCGCCACGCATAATGCGGGCAAGCTGGCCGAGATGCGCGCCCTGCTGGCGCCTTACGGCGTCGAGGTGACGGGCGCGGGCGATCTGGGCCTGGCTGAGCCGGCCGAGACCGAGGACAGCTTCATCGGCAACGCCCGCATCAAGGCCCGCGCCGCGATGCAGGCCACAGGCCTTCCGGTCCTGGCCGATGACAGTGGGATCTGTGTCGATGCACTGGACGGCGCACCGGGCGTCTATACCGCCGATTGGGCCGAGACCGGTGAGGGCCGGGACTTCGCCATGGCGATGGAGCGGACCTGGCGCGCGCTGGAGGAGGCCCGTGCCCCCGCCCCGCGCCGGGCGCAGTTCCGCTGCACGCTGGTGCTGATGTGGCCGGACGGGCATGACGAGGTGTTCGAGGGCGTGCTGCCGGGTCAGGTCGTCTGGCCGCCGCGCGGGGCCGAGGGTCATGGCTATGACCCGATCTTCCAGCCGGACGGGCATGGGCAGACCCTGGGCGAGATGTCGGCGGAGATGAAGAACAGCCTGAGCCACCGCGCCCGCGCCGTCGCGCAGATGATCGAGGCCAGCTTTGCGTAGGTTGTCCACGGGATCACCCTTCGAGGCCCGCCTGGCCTACAGCCGGGCGGTCGTGCGCGGCGACTGGTGCTTTGTGTCGGGTGTCACGGGCTATGACTATGCGACCATGACCATGCCCGACGATGCCTGCGCGCAGGCGCGGAACTGTTTCCGGACGATCTTTGCGGTACTGGCCGAGGCGGGATTCGCACCGGACGACATCGTGCGGGTTCAGTACACGATCACCGATGCCGGGCTGGTCGAGGTGATCGCCCCTGCCCTGTCCGAGGCGCTGGATGCAATCCGGCCGGCGGCGACAATGGTGGTGGCCGGGCTGATCCGCCCCGAGATGGCGGTCGAGATCGAAGTGACGGCGTTCCGCGGATGACCCTGCCGCAGGAGGATTGGCGCGCCGGGGGCTTTGGGCTCTATGTCCATTGGCCGTTCTGCGCGGCCAAATGCCCCTATTGCGATTTTAACAGCCATGTCGTGGCGCAGGTCGATCAGGCCCGATGGGCGCGCGCCCTGTCGGCCGAGATCGCGCGGCTGGCGGTCGAGTTGCCCGGCCGGCACCTGCGCAGCATCTTTTTCGGGGGCGGCACCCCGTCGCTGATGCTGCCCGAGACGGTGGATGCGGTAATCACGGCCGCCCGCGCGGCCTGGGGCTTTGCCAACGACATCGAGATCTCGCTGGAGGCCAATCCGACCAGCGTCGAGAAGGGCCGATTCCAGGGCTTTGCCGATGCGGGTGTGAACCGGCTGTCCATGGGCATCCAGGCGCTGAACGATGCCGACCTGCGCCGGCTTGGCCGGATGCATTCGGTGGCCGAGGCGCGCGCCGCCTTCGACGTGGCGCGGGCGGTCTTCGGGCGGGTCAGCTTTGATCTGATCTATGCGCGGCAGGGGCAGGGGCGCGATGCCTGGCGCGCGGAGCTGCGCGAGGCTTTGTCCATGGCGGTGGATCATCTGTCGCTGTATCAGCTAACGATCGAACCCGGCACCGTCTTCGGCGCGCGCGCGGATGCGGGCAAGCTGCGTGATCTGCCGGACGACGATCTGTCGGCCGACATGTATGCCGACACGCAGGAGATCTGCGAGGCGCATGGCATGGGTTGCTACGAGATCTCGAACCACGCGCGGCGGGGGGCCGAGAGCCGTCACAACCTTGTCTATTGGCGTCAGGGGGACTGGACCGCCGTGGGACCGGGCGCCCATGGGCGGATCACGCTGCCCGCCGGGCGCTGCGCCACGGAAGCGCATCGACAGCCGGGCACGTGGCTGGACGCCGTGGAGCGGGCGGGAACGGGAGAGGTCCTGCGCGAGATCATTCCCGCATCCGAACAGGCGACGGAGTATCTGCTGATGTCCATGCGGCTGACCGAGGGGATGGACATGGAGCGGTTCCGCAGCCTGGCGGGGCAGCCCCTGGATGCGGCGGCCGTCCGGTCCCTGCAGGATCTGGGCATGGTGCAGGTCGAGGGCGAGCGCCTGTCGGCGACGCCCGAGGGGCGTCCGGTGCTGAACGCGATCCTGCGCGAACTGGCGCCCTGACGATGCGCAGGCGGATCTGGCTGGTCACGGGATGGCTGTTCCTGATCGTGGCGATCATCGGCGTCGCCCTGCCCGTCATGCCGACGGTGCCGTTCCTGCTGGTCGCGGCCTGGGCCTTTGCGCGGTCGTCGCCCGCCTTGGAGCAGCGGATCATCAATCATCCGACCTATGGCCCGCCGGTCCGCGCCTGGCAGGAGCGCGGCGCGGTCGGGCGTCTGGCCAAGATCTGGGCCGTGACGGCCATGGCCTCGGGTGTGGCACTGTCCTGGTATGTGGGCATGCCGCTATGGGTCGTTGCGGTGCAGGGGGCGGTCTGTCTGTCGGTCGGGGCTTATCTTGTGACGCGCCCCGAGAACTAATCAAGATGTGGTAGGCGTCAGCCGTTGCCGCCCAGAAGTTGACACAGCTGATCAAGCTGGTCCAGATCACGGTAGGTGATCGTCAGGTACCCTCCTTCCCCGCCTACGTGATCGATCTGCACCTTCATCTTGATATGCGCCGTCAGGTCGGCTTCCAGCGCACGCGTGTCGGCATCTTTTTCAGTCGAGCGCTGGCGACTGCGAGGCTTCGCGTCGTCCGATTTGGTCAGGTTTCGGACCATCTCCTCGGTATCGCGCACCGACAGACCCTTTTCGGCGACCTTTCGAGCCAGTTGAGCCGCGTTCGGGGCGGTGATCAGCGCCCGCGCATGTCCGGCGCTCAGTTTGCCGTCCTTGACCATGTCCTGAACCGAATCTGGCAGGCTCAGCAGGCGAAGCAGGTTCGCGATATGGCTGCGGCTTTTGTTGAGCGCTTCGGCAAGACGCTCCTGGGTATGACCGAAGCGATCCATCAGTTGCCGGAATGATGCTGCTTCCTCGATCGCGTTCAGATCTGCACGCTGAATGTTCTCGATGATCGCGACTTCCAGCACCTCGGTATCCGACATCTCGCGGATGATCACTGGCATCTCGTGCAGCTGTGCCATCTGAGCCGCGCGCCAGCGACGCTCTCCGGCGACGATCTGGTACAGGCCCTTGTCGGCAGGGTGCGGACGAACGATCAGCGGTTGCAGGACGCCACGCTGCTTGAGCGACGCGGCCAATTCCTGCAGGGCATCAGGGTCGAAGCTCCGGCGCGGCTGATCCGGGTTCGCGGTGATCTGTTCGATCGGAAGCATGGTGCGGTCGCGCGCAGTCGTCGACGGCTCTTCCCCCAGATCCATATCGGCCATCAAGGCGGACAGACCGCGTCCCAGACCCCGTTTCGCAATCTTGCTGTCAGACATCACGCAATCTCCGGTACGAGCCTCAGGCGGGCGGTGAATTCGGTGGCGAACTGCCGATAGGCCGTGCTGCCCTTCGACAGGGGATCATAGACCAGAACAGGTTGCGCGTGCGAGGGGGCTTCGGAGACCCTTACATTGCGCGGAATGACTGTGGGATAGACGAGATCGCCCAGGGTTTCGCGCGCATCCGCCTCGACCTGTTGGGACAGGTTGTTCCGATAGTCAGACATGGTCAGCAGAATGCCGTTGATCCGAAGACGGGGGTTGGGGCCTTGCCGCACCTGGCGGACGGTGCCCAAAAGCTGCGACAGGCCTTCGAGAGCGTAGAATTCAGCCTGCAGGGGGACGAGGACGCTGCTGGAGGCAACCATCGCATTGACGGTCAGGAGGCCGAGTGCCGGTGGGCAGTCGATCAGGATGATCGAACCATCAGGCGCATCGGCAAGCTGCTTCGCCAGAAGCCGGGTCCGATCCGGTGTCTGCGCCAGTTGGACGTCGGCCGACGCAAGATCGGAGGTCGACGGAACGAGTCTGAGATTGTGTATGTCGGTTTCGACAGCCGCGGTATGAAGATCGACATCTCCGATCAGGAGTTCATACACGGTATGCGTCCGCTGATCGGCGGTTAAGCCGAGACCCGTTGAGGCATTGCCCTGCGGGTCGAGGTCGACAAGGATCGTCTGGTGCCCGGCCTGCGCCAGTGCGGCCCCCAGGTTGACGGCCGTCGTGGTCTTACCGACCCCACCCTTCTGATTGGCGATCGCCACGATATGCTGTTCAGGCATGGGAGACTCCCGAAATATTGAGAATGGCTGCGTCGGGATTGGTTCTACTGGGGAAATGGCGAAGATTGAACCGCCATGACTGCTGCGCGACACGACATTCTTCGCGCCATTGGGCCCCCTTCAGCAGCCACGCCTGCCCGTCCGGATCCAAATGACGGGAGATCATCGGAAGGAGAATAGTCATCGGCGCAAGGGCGCGCGCCGAGAGGAAGTCGGCGGATAGCGGCTCGATATCCTCGATCCGCCGGGAGAGGATCGTCACGCGTCTGAGCTCGAGCTCGCGAACCACCGTCCGTAGAAAGGTCGCCTTACGCTGATCGCTTTCGACAAGTGTGACGTAGACGTCTTGGTTCTGTGCCATAATCGATATGACGATCCCTGGCAGACCGCCGCCGCTTCCAAGATCGACCCACCGACCGGCAAGTGGCATGCACAAGTCCCAGAGTTGTGCGCTGTCGTTGATATGCCGGACGCGCAGGTCGGGCAGTGTTGACGGCGAGACGAGATTGATCGCATTGTTCCACTTGATGAGGAGCTGCTCGTAATCGCTGAACAGCTCCTCTGTTTCACGTGAAACATTCATCGCGCGATACTCACTTTCTTGATCTTGCTTGCCGCCAAGAGAAGCGTCAACGCTGCGGGCGTCATACCCTCGATGCGTGCGGCATCGGCCATGGTTCGCGGACGCGCGTCGGCGAGCTTCCTGCTCAACTCGGCGGATAGCCCGCCGAGCCTTGCGAAATTCATATCCGGATCAAGGACAGTCTGCTCATTTGCCCTCAATGCATCGGCGTCCCGAGACTGTCGCTCAGAGTAATGACTGTAAAGCGCGTCGTTCTTCAACTGCTGCAAGGTCGGAGGTTCAATCAACCCGATCTGCGGAACAATCTTGGCCAAAATCGAGATGTCAACATCTGTTTGACCCAATAATGCGAATGCCGATCTCCGCACACCATCCTGCCGGACGACTATGCCTCCCTGTGCGAGTTGGCTTGGCGAAAGCGTGACTGACTCCAACATCCCGCGCGCACAATCGTACTTGGACCGTCGCTCATGAAATGCCCTGGCGCGATCACCTCTCACGCAGCCCAAGTTGATACCAACGGGCGTCAGTCTCTGATCAGCGTTGTCTGCTCGCAGGGACAGTCGAAATTCCGCGCGTGATGTGAACATTCGATAGGGTTCGGTCACACCCTTGGAGATCAGGTCATCAATCATGACGCCGATATAACTGTCGGCGCGGCTGAACGACACTGCAGGAGCGCCTTTTGCGGCCAGCGCAGCGTTGACCCCGGCGACAAGTCCCTGTGCTGCCGCCTCCTCATACCCGGTCGTCCCGTTAATTTGTCCTGCAAGATAAAGACCAGACACCGATTTTACCGACAATGAAGCGTCAAGTGTCGTCGGATCAACGTAGTCGTACTCCACCGCGTATCCAGGCTGGCGGATGACGGCGTTCTCAAGTCCCACCATCGATTGGACATACTGCAGCTGCACGTCCTCCGGCAGAGAGGTCGAAATGCCGTTCGGATAGACTAGGTTGCTGTTCAGCCCTTCCGGTTCCAAAAAGACTTGATGCGAATCCTTGTCGGCGAACCGAACGACCTTGTCCTCTATGGACGGACAGTAGCGCGGTCCCCGACCGCTAATTTGGCCACCATACATCGCGGAACGTGTCAGGTTGTCCTGAATGATCTTGTGGGTCTGTGTATTGGTATGCGTGATCCCACAAGAGATCTGCTCGGCCTCGACCTGAGAACTGAGATAGGAAAACAGAACTGGGCTTTCGTCCCCCGGCTGCATGTCGAGGACGCCCCAGTTGATCGAAGACCGCTCGAGCCGGGGCGGGGTCCCGGTTTTCAATCGACCCATAGGCAGCCCAAATCGAGATAGGCTGGTCGCCAAGCGACGTGCCGAACGGTCACCCCATCGCCCAGCAGGCCGCGACACCTCGCCGATATGGATCAAACCGTTCAGGAATGTCCCCGTCGTAAGAATGGTGGCAGATGCATTCAGCTCAGTCCCGTCCACAAGCCGCACGCCCTCAACGCAGGTCTCATCCCCCAGGAATTCGATAACCTCCGCAAAGACCGTTGTCAGATTTTCATAGGAAAAGATCAGCTTATTAGCAGCCGTTCGATAAAGATCGCGATCCATCTGCGCACGAGGTCCTTGAACTGCAGGACCCTTCCGCCGGTTGAGGAGCCGAAACTGTATCCCGGCTGCATCGGCAAGGCGTCCCATGACGCCATCCAAGGCGTCGACCTCTCTAACTAGATGCCCCTTACCCAATCCGCCGATCGCAGGGTTGCAGGAAAGTGTACCAATATCGTCTCGCCGCATTGTGATCAGAGCCACCTGCGCACCGATCCTTGCAGCCGCGGTCGCAGCCTCCAATCCGGCATGGCCCGCACCGATCACCAACACGTCATAATGTTTCACGTGAAACACTCCTCTACTTTCCGATGCAGAAGGATGAAAATATTAGGTCAAGATAGTCATCCACGCCGATTCTGCCAATCAACCTGTCAAGGGAATGGCTCGCCGCGCGAAGCGACTCTGCGATGAGCTCGACAGGCTGCTCGTCAATGCTGTCCAATGCCAACATGGCGGACTGCAATTCAACGACCTGCCTCAAGTGACTGACTAGGCCAGCCTCAGCCACACGGCCACTCAATTCTGTGAACAGCGCATCTAGGACGTCGCTTACACCTACACCGGTCACCGCCGAAATCGCCATCCTGCCCCCGCGATCGCTCTCATCAGCATGGCCTCGAACGACAATGTCGCCATCGACGAACAGTCGATCGACAGCGGACCCGTCAGATGAAAGGTGAATCCGAAGATCTGCTGCCTCCGCGCGTTGTCGCGCCCGGTCGATACCGATCATTTCGATGTCGTCCGATGTTTCCCTGAGGCCGGCCGTATCAAGGAACGTGACCGCAAGCCCCCTGAGATCATAGCGTAGTTCGATCACATCCCGCGTCGTGCCCGCGCGAGATGAGACAATCGCCACATCCCTCTGCGCCAACCAATTTAGAAGACTCGATTTTCCCGCATTCGGCGGACCGATGATCGCAACCTCAAAACCGGTCCTCACCCGTTCCGCGGCCTGAAAACCGCCCAATTCGAGCGACAGCTCCGCCTTCAGTTCTTCGACAGCCTGAAACACCCGATCCGGCACTTCGTCTGGCACGTCCTCATCGGCGAAGTCCACACTAACCTCGACTAGAGCACCGGCCTCGACCAGAAGACTGCGCCACCGCTCGGCCTTGCGGGCCAGCTCCCCGGACGCCGTCCGCAAGGCCAACTTGCGCTGCGTTTCGGTCTCCGCCGCAAGAAGATCCCCCAAACCCTCGATCTCCGCCAGATCAAGGCGCCCGTTCAGAAAGGCGCGGCGCGTGAACTCCCCTGCCTCCGCAGTCCGCGCGCCCAAGCTCAACAACGCCATGCCGACGCGCCTCGCGACGATCGGAGCGCCGTGCAGATGCAGTTCGGCCACCTCCTCGCCCGTGAAGCTGGATCTTTCCGCGAACCACATCGCCAAGACCTGATCCAGCAGTTCGTCACCATCCCGAAGATCCCGGAAATAGGCGTGCCGCGGAACCGGCATGGCACCGACCAGCCGTTCGGCTACGGCGCGCGCGCCCGATCCGCTCAGTCTGATGACAGAAACGCCCCCCCGCCCGGGCGGGGTGGCTTCCGCAAAGATCAGGTCCATCGCTGCCTCGTCAGGCGTTCATCGAGTCGAAGAACTCGGAGTTGCTCTTGGTCTGCTTCATCTTGGAGATCAGGAACTCGACCGCGTCGGTCGTTCCCATCGGGTTCAGGATACGGCGCAGCAGATAAGTCTTCTGCAGGTCCTTGCTGTCGACCAGCAGTTCCTCCTTCCGGGTGCCCGATTTCAGGATGTCCATGGCCGGGAACACGCGCTTGTCGGCGACCTTCCGGTCCAGCACGATCTCGCTGTTGCCGGTGCCCTTGAACTCCTCGAAGATCACCTCGTCCATCCGCGATCCGGTGTCGATCAGCGCGGTCGCGATGATGGTCAGGCTGCCGCCCTCCTCGATGTTCCGGGCCGCGCCGAAGAACCGCTTGGGCCGCTGCAGGGCGTTCGCATCGACACCACCGGTCAGCACCTTGCCAGAGCTCGGCACGACGGTGTTGAACGCCCTACCAAGTCTTGTGATCGAATCCAGCAAGATCACAACATCTCGCTTATGCTCGACCAGGCGCTTGGCCTTCTCGATCACCATCTCCGACACGGCGACGTGTCGGCTGGCCGGCTCGTCGAAGGTCGACGACACCACCTCGCCGCGCACGCTGCGCTGCATGTCGGTAACCTCCTCGGGCCGTTCGTCGATCAGCAGGACGATCAGATAGCATTCGGGATGATTCTTCTCGATCGAATGCGCGATGTTCTGCAGCAGCACCGTCTTGCCGGTCCGCGGCGGCGCCACGATCAGCGAGCGCTGGCCCTTGCCGATCGGCGCGACCAGGTCGATGATCCGGGCGCTGCGATCCTTAATGGTCGGATCCTCGATCTCCATCTTCAGCCGCTCATCGGGATAAAGCGGCGTCAGGTTGTCGAAGGCGACCTTGTGGCGGGCCTTCTCCGGCTCCTCGAAGTTGATCTTCTCCACCTTGGTCAGCGCGAAATAGCGTTCGTTGTCACCCGGCGCGCGGATCACGCCATCGACCGTGTCGCCCGTGCGCAGCGAATGCTGCCGGATCATGTCCGGGCTGACATAGATGTCGTCCGGACCCGGAAGATAGTTCGCCTCGGTCGAACGCAGGAAGCCGAACCCGTCCTGAACCACCTCCAGAACGCCGCCGCCCCCGATCTCCCATCCCTCCTCGGCATGCTCCTTCAGGATCGAGAACATCATCTCGCCCTTGCGCATGGTCGAGGCGTTCTCGATCTCCCACTCCTCCGCCATCGACAGCAGGTCGGCCGGGCTCTTGGCCTTGAGATCGGACAGGTTGAGGCGTTCTTCGGTCATTCTGATGCAAACTTTCGACCGCGCGACGAATCGGGCGGATCAGACATGTGTCATGGGAATCCCGCGCCGGACGGCCGGGGTTGCAGCGGCAGATACGCGCCCGTCCCCCCGGAGTCAATCTTTTCGCTCAGAACTTGACGATCACGGCGCTGACGATGGCGATCATCAGCAGGGTCGGAACCTCGTTCACCATGCGGTAATGGCGTCCGCTGCGCGCCCGTCCCGCCTTGAGCGCGCGACGCTCGCGCGCGCACCACATGTGAAACGCGGTCATCGCGATCACCGCCGCGCCCTTGACCCAGGGCCAGGTCATCGACCAGCCGACGATCCCCGGCGTCAGCACCAGCGTCAGCCCGCTGATCCAGGTCGCGATCATCGCCGGGTTCATGATCACCCGCAGCAGCTTCTCTTCCATGATGACGAAGCTGCTGACAGGCTCGGCGAATCCTGCGCCGCGTTCGGCGTGATAGACGAACAGCCTCGGCAGATAGAACAGGCCCGCCATCCAGGCGATCACCGCCATCACGTGAAAGGCCTTGGCATAGGGATAGATCGTCGCCAGCGCGTCGAACATGGTCACACCTCTCTCTGCCTTCCCCCCTTAAATAAGAAAGATAAGAAAAGGAATGTTGTTGAAGTAGGCCCTGTGGACAGTCGAACCTGGACTCTGCTCACGCCATTTTCCCCAGAATCATCCGATGTGGACAAGCATGTGAAAAATCCGCTCCATGCCGGAAAACGTATTTGTAAACAAAGCGATGATATGTGGATAACTTTGAGGATAATGGTCGGGGTGCCGATTTGTCCACATCCCGCCTGGGATGCGCCTCTTGGCTGTCCACCTGTGGAGAACCCGTCGCCGTTCCCGGTTCGTTTCACGGAAGAATCCACATGGTTCAGGGCTTGACTCGCCTTGCCCCAAAGGCCCGGACCGATTCCTCCGGCCCTTTGTCCACAGGGGTGCTGCGGGCTGTGTGCCACAGGTCGGTATCCGCGATGCGCCCGGGGCTTTCGCGCCGGTGACCCAGCCCTTAGGCTTGGGCAGGAACCCCCAACGCGATGATCCAGCCCATGCCAGACGACCTGCCCGCTAGCCAGATCAGCCACGCCCCGCTTGCCGGGGTCATCGGCATGCCCATCGCGCATTCGCGCTCCCCCCGGCTGCACGGGCACTGGCTGCAGCGCTATGGCCTGCTGGGCCATTACGTGCCCATCCCGGTCATGCCCGAACACCTGGCCGAGGTGCTGCGCATCCTGCCGCGTGCGGGCTTCGTCGGCGCGAATGTCACGATTCCGCACAAGGAGGCCGTCCTGACCCTGGCGGACACGGTCACCGACCGGGCGGCGCTGATCGGGGCCGCGAACACGCTGATCTTCCGCCCCGACGGCAAGATCCATGCCGACAACACCGACGGCTACGGCTTCATCGCCAATCTGCGGCAGAACGCGCCCGACTGGCAGGCGGATGCCGGACCGGCGGCCGTCATCGGCGCGGGCGGTGCCGCGCGGGCCGTGGTGGCGTCGCTGCTGGATGCGGGCGTGCGCGAGCTCAGGATCACCAACCGCACCCGGCTGCGCGCGGAACAGATCAAGGCCGAATTCGGCGCCCGCCTCGTGGTCTATGACTGGGCTCAGGTCGGTCACATGCTGGAAGGGGCAATGACGGTCGTCAACGCCACCTCCCTTGGCATGGAGGGCAAGCAGCCGCTGCGCGTGCCGCTGGACGCGCTGTCACCGTCCGCGCTGGTGACGGATTTGGTCTACACCCCCCTCATGACCCCCCTGCTGATCGAGGCGCAGGCGCGGGGCTGTCGGGTCGTGGACGGTCTGGGCATGCTGCTGCACCAGGCCGCGCCTGGCTTCGAGCGGTGGTTCGGCCACAGGCCCGATGTCGATGATGAGGCCCGGCGGATCGCCCTCGGATGACCTACAGGCTGGGCCTCACCGGCAGCATCGGCATGGGCAAGTCGACGACCGCCGCCATGTTCCGCGATCTGGGGCATCCGGTCTGGGATGCCGATGCGGCGGTGCACGGGCTCTATGCCGCGGGCGGGGCCGCGGTGGGCCCTGTGGCCGCGGCCTTTCCCGGTGCATTGCGCGACGGCGCGATCGACCGCGCGGCCCTGCGGCAGGCGCTGGCCGCCGACCCTGACGCGCTGGCCCGGCTGGAGGGGATCGTCCACCCGCTGGTCGCGCGCGACCGGCAGGATTTCCTCGACCGGCATGCGGACGCGCCGCTGGTGGTGCTAGATATCCCCCTCCTGTTCGAGGGCACAAGCCCCCCCGATCTGGACGGCGTGGCCGTGGTCAGCACCGATCCGCAGATCCAGGCCGCGCGGGTGCTTGCGCGTCCCGGCATGACGCGCGATACGCTGGCGATGATCCTGGCGCGGCAGATGCCCGACGCGGAAAAGCGTGCCCGCGCCGACTGGATCATCCCGACCGACAGCCTCGACGGCGCCCGCGCCACCGTGGCCCGCATCGTGCAGGAGATTGCCCCCCATGCGTGAGATCGTTCTCGATACCGAAACCACCGGCTTCGACGCCGAAGGGGCCGACCGCATCGTCGAGATCGGCGCCCTGGAGCTGATGAACCACCTGCCCACCGGGCGGACCTTTCACGTCTACATCAACCCCGAGCGGTCGATGCCAAAGGAGGCCTTCGACGTCCACGGGCTGGGCGACGACTTCCTGCGCGACAAGCCGAAATTCGCGCAGATCGCGCAGGACTTCATCGACTTCATCGCCGATGACGCGCGGCTGGTGATCCACAATGCCAGCTTCGACATGAAGTTCCTAAATGCTGAACTGAAGCGCGCGGGCCACAAGACCCTGCCCTGGGCGCGGGCGCTGGACACGCTGGCCCTGGCGCGCGAACGCTTTCCGGGCAGCCCGGCCACGCTGGACGCGCTGTGCCGTCGCTTCGGCGTGGACAATTCCGGGCGCGAGCTGCACGGCGCGCTTCTGGACAGCGAGCTCTTGGCCGAGGTCTATCTGGAGCTGATCGGCGGCCGCCAGCCCGATCTGGTCTTGGACCGCCCTTCGACCGACGCGGACCGGCCCGGCCCCGAGGGCGGCCCGATGCGCCCGCGTGCGGCCCGGCCCCGCCCCCTGCCCCCGCGCCTGACCGAGGCGGAGGCGCAGGCCCATGCCGAGTTCGTGGCCAAGCTGGGCGAGGCCGCGGTCTGGGCCCGCTTCGCCGCGCCGCAGGGCGCGACCTGACGGCAGGCTTGCGCCAAGCCCCGCAGCACCCCATGCTGGTCAAAAGTCTGTGGGGCGCGATGGTGGAATGGTTGCGGGAGATCGGCTCGTTCTGGGGCGCCGTCTTCGAGCGGATGGACAAGACGCACATGACGCTGATCGCGGCGGGCGTCGCCTTCTATGCCATGTTCGCGGTCTTTCCGGGCCTGGCTGCCATCATCGCGCTATGGAGCCTGTGGTTCGACCCGCTGGTGGTGCTGACCTATCTGGACGTCGCGCATGAATTCCTGCCCGACGGGGCCTCGGACATCGTCGACGACCAGGTCACGACCCTGACCCAGAACGGGCGCACCTCGGTCGGCTGGACCTCATTCATCTCCTTCATGATCGCCACCATCGCGGCGCGGGCGGGGGTGGATGCGCTGATCCGCGGGCTGAACGCCGCCTACGGGGTGCGGGCGCATTCGACGATCTTCGGCTTTCTGCTGGCCTATGGGCTGACGCTGGTCATCGTGGGCATCTCGCTGGCGGGGCTTGCGACCATCGTCGTGGTGCCGGTGCTGCTGAACTTCATGGTCTTCGCGCCGGTGCGCTCCACGCTGCTCACGGTGCTGCCCTGGGCGGGGATGTTCCTGCTGGTGATCGTGACCATCGGCGTGCTCTACCGCTACGGGCCCAACGTCAAGACGCCGCGCACGCCGATCTTCACCTGGGGCGCGTTGTTCGCGGCGGTGCTGTGGTCGGCGGGCTCCATCGCCTTCTCGGCCTATCTGGGCAGCTTCAACAGCTACAACCGCATCTACGGCTCCATCGGCACGGTGGTGGCGCTGCTGATGTGGTTCTATCTGGCCGGGTTCTCGGTGCTTCTGGGCGCGCTGATCAATGTCGAGCTGGCCCGCCGCCGCCGGATGCGCGCCGTGCGCGAGGCCCGGCGCGGCTTCACCGAGCTTCTG
This sequence comes from Paracoccus sp. NIOT.M2S5SZ12, assembly GCF_057748165.1. NCBI lineage: Bacteria > Pseudomonadati > Pseudomonadota > Alphaproteobacteria > Rhodobacterales > Paracoccaceae > Paracoccus > Paracoccus sp. NIOT.M2S5SZ12. Next base: position 36,132 of record NZ_JBYLFR010000016.1, on the reverse strand, counting down.
GCCGAGAAGAACGGCTGAGGGGGCGCACCGGGCGCCCCCCGCGGGATCAGGCCGTCAGGCCCTCGGTCGAGGCAAAGAACATCGCCTGGCTGACCGCCGAACGCACCTGCTCCTCGCTGTAGGGCTTGGAGATCAGGAAGGCCGGCTCGGGGCGGTCCCCGGTCAGCAGACGCTCGGGGAAGGCGGTGATGAAGATCACCGGGATGTCGCCCATGCTGGCCAGCAGCTCGTTCACCGCGTCCACGCCCGACGATCCGTCGGCCAGCTGGATGTCGGCCAGAATCAGGTCGGGACGGTGCTTGCCCGCCAGCTCGATCGCCGCGGTATGGGTGCGGGCGACGCCGGTGACGTCATGGCCCATGGCCTGCACGATGCCCTTCAGGTCCATGGCGATGATCATCTCGTCCTCGATGACCATGACCTTGCCGCGCAGGGCCTGGCCCATCTCGTTCAGGGCGATCTGGACCAGCTCGTCGGCCTCGGCGGTCTCGATCTGCATGACGCGGGCGATCTGGTCGCTGCGCAGCTCCTCGATGGTACGCAGCAGCAGCGCCTCGCGCGAATTGGGCGTCAGGCCGCGCAGGTGGGACTGGGCCTTGCGCTCGCGCGCCGTCATGTCGGCATCCTCGACCGGCTGGCCCGAGCTCTGCCAGATCACGTGGAAGGTCTTGAACAGCGCGATTCGCAGGTCATCCTCACCGTCCAGAACGCTGCGGTCGGTCAGGATCGCCTCCAGCGTGGCGGCCGCGTAATTGTCGCCGGCGCGTTGGCTGCCGGTCAGGGCGCGGGCATAGCGACGCAGATACGGAAGCTCGCGCCCGATGTTTTGGGCCAGATCGGCAACAGTCATTACACAGTCCTCTTAAATCGCGTATTGCAGGGAACCATCAGAACCCCCTATCGGTTGCATGCTGTGCGCACAAGTTTGTCGGGACTGACACCAATATGACACCAAAGCGAGACGACCGTCGGAGAGCGGCAGTGGAAAAACAGATCGATGAGAACCTCAAACGGGTCTACGAGCAGGACACCACCGACCAGATCCCGGACCGCTTCCTCGATCTGCTGAAAAAGCTCAAGGAGCAGGGGTGACACCCTTTCTCAATGACGCCCCCTTCCCGACAACGCCTTGGTGATCAGACCTCATGACGCAATCCCCCTCGGTCCATCCGCGCGACCAGCTTGTCGACCACCTTCCGGCGCTGCGGGCCTTCGCGCTGTCGCTGACCCGCGAGGGTGCGGCCGCCGACGACCTGGTCCAGGACACGATCGTCAAGGCCTGGACCAACATGGACAAGTTCCAAGCCGGCACGAACCTGCGCGCCTGGCTGTTCACCATCCTGCGCAACACCTTCTATTCGTCCCGCCGCAAGACCAAGCGCGAGGTCAGCGACAGCGACGGCATCCATGCCGCCCGCCAGTCCACCCGCCCCGATCATGATGGCCGGCTGGCCCTGCGCGACTTCCGCGCCGCCTTCGAGAAGCTTCCCGACGAACAGCGCGAGGCGCTGATCCTGGTCGGCGCCTCGGGCTTCTCCTACGAGGAGGCCGCGGACATGACCAAGGTCGCCGTCGGCACGGTCAAGTCGCGGGCCAACCGTGGTCGCCGCAAGCTGGCCGAGCTGCTGCATCTGGAGCAGGGCGAGGAGCTGAGCATGACCGATCAGGCCACCCTCGCCGTGATGGCGCAGAACAACTACAGTTCGCGTTGAGGCCGCTCGTGTGTTGAGACGGATCAGCCAGAGGATGGACTTCACGCGGCGCCTCGGGTTTCGACTTGGGGCGCTTCTCTCCATTGCGATCCTTCCCATCGGGCTGATCTCGCTGGTGCAGAACCTGCACCTGTCGCGCGAGGCCGAGCGCAGCGCCGAGATCGCGCTTCTGGGCCGCACCGCCTCCGCCGCCGCGGGCGAGCGGGCGCTCCTGCAAAGCGCGCTCGGATCGGCCGACGCCCTGGGGCCGGCCATCCTGGAGAGCCAGGGACAGCCGCAGCTCTGCTCCGAACTGCTGCGCAACTTCGTCCAGCGCAGCGGGACCTATCGTCACGCGGCCTTCATTCCGGCCGACGGCCCGGCGACCTGCACCTCGGCCGGTCCCGATGATCCGACTCTGAACCTCTCGGACAGCCCCATGGTCCAGGAGTTCATGAGGAACCCGACCACCTCCGTCACCGCCCTGCAGCGCGGCCCGCTGAGCGCGGAGCCGATCATCGTCGTGCTTCAGCCGCTCTATCGCGACGACACTTTCCTGGGCCTGACCGCCCTGTCCCTGACGCAGGAACTGCTGCAATCCACCCATGCGATGGATTTCGGCACCGAAGGCGCGCGCATCCTGACCTTCAACAATTCCGGCCAGGTCCTCATCGCCGATGTCGGCCCCGAGGATCAGCCGATGCTGCTTCTGCCCCGCGACGTGCCGCTGGTCAGCCTGCCCGGTCAGGGCGAGGCCACCTTCCGCGCCCAGGCCAACAACGGAGAGAACCGCGTCTTCACCGTCGTTCCCGTCGTGCCGGGCCTGGTCTATGCCTTGGGCAGCTGGAGCCCCAGCACCGCGGGCGTGGGCCTGTTCCAGCTGTCGCGATGGGGCGCGGTGATGCTGCCCGTCGCGCTGTGGGTCGTGTCGCTGTCGGTCGCCTATTTCGCGGTGTTCCGGCTGGTCCTGCGCCACATCACCGTGCTGCGCGGCCAGATGCGCCGCTTTGCCATCGGCAGCCGCGACACCCCGCCCCCGGTCCTGGCCGATGCCCCGACCGAGATCGCCGATGTCAGCCAGACCTTCCACAACATGGCCCGCATCCTGATCCGCGACGAGGAGGCGATGGAGCAGGCGGTCACCGAAAAGACGGTCCTCCTCAAGGAGGTGCACCATCGGGTCAAGAACAACCTTCAGCTGATCGCCTCGATCATCAACATGCAGAGCCGTCTGATTGACGACCGGGACGCCAAGCGCGTCCTTCGTTCGGTCCAGGACCGGGTCGCGGCGCTGGCCACGATCTATCGCAACCTCTATCAGGCCGAACAGCTGGACCAGGTGAATGCCGACCGGCTGATTGCCGACATCATCACGCAGCTTTCCGCGGCCGCCGTCGGGGCGGGGCGTCAGCTTCGCGTCGAAAGCGACATCCAGCCCCTGTCGATGCTGCCCGACCAGGCCGTGCCGCTGACCCTGCTGACGACCGAGGCCTTCACCAACGCGGTGAAATACGCCGCCGGGGACGAGCCCTGGGTGCGCGTGTCGCTGTCCTCGCCCGCGCCGGGTCAGGGCCTCCTGGAGGTCGTGAACTCGACCGGCGACGATGCCGAGGCGGGCGGCACCGGTCTGGGCAGCCAGCTGATCGAGGCCTTCTCCATGCAGCTGGAGGGCGATGTCGTCACCGAGACGCTGGACGGCTGCTATCGGCTGGCGCTGCTGTTCAAGCTGGGCCATGGCGGCGGATCGAGCGCGCACAACCCGCGGCAGGTGGTGCTGACCTCGGCCGCGCGCGCCGGATCGCGGCATTAGCGCCGCGGGGCGCGCGCAAATCCGCGTGCGCCCCGCGGCGGGTGCTTGCGCCGGGGCGGGGCTGCTCTATTTTCGCGGGATGGACAACGGATACAGCTTCGACATGGCGACGGGACGCGGGCTGATCGCCTGCCCCAATTGCGATGCCCTGCATGTGGAGGAGGACCTCGCCGCCGGTGAGACCGCCGCCTGCATCCGCTGCGGCACGGTCCTGGCGAAACCGCGCGACGGGGCCTTCGCGCAACTGATCGCGCTGGCCTTCACCTCGATGGTGCTGCTGGTGGGGGCGGTGTTCTTTCCGTTCCTCGAGGTCTCGACGATGGGCTTCGGCAATGCCAGCTCGCTCTTCGACGTGGCGCTGGCCTTTGCCGACGGGGTGCTGCTGCCGCTGGTGCTGGCCGTGCTGGCCATGATCATCGGCCTGCCCATTCTGCGGTCCTTCCTGCTCCTCTACACGCTCGTGCCGCTGGCGCAGGGGCGGCCGCCGCACAGGCATGCCGCGCGGGCCTTCCGCTGGTCCGAACTGCTGCGCCCCTGGTCCATGGCCGAGATCTTCGTGATCGGCACCGCGGTCGCGCTGGTCAAGGTCGCGGGACTGGCCACGGTGCATCTGGGGCCTGCCTTCTGGGCCTTCTCGGCGCTGATCGTGGTGAACCTGGCCAGCCGGGCCTTCATGTGCCAGACCTCCATCTGGGACGCGATCGAGGATGCGGGCCTGTCCACCGGCATGCCCCGCCCCGCCGCCGGTGACGCATGAGCGCGCCCGCCGATCAGCCTGCCGGACCCGTCCTGACCGCGCATCGCGCAGGCCTGTCGGGCTGTCACCGCTGCGGCCGGGTCTGGCCGCAGGATCAGGCACGCTGCGGCCGCTGCGGCACGCATCTGGTCCCACCGAACCGACAGGGCCTGCAGAAGGTCTGGGCCTGGTGGTTCGCCGGCCTGATCGCCTACATCCCCGCCAACCTCTTCCCGATGATGAGCACCCAGACCTTTGCCGGTCTGGCCGGCAATTCCGAGGCCACCATCCTGGGCGGCGTGGTCGAGCTGATCCATTACGGCAATTACGACATCGCGATCATCGTCTTCGTCGCCTCGGTCATCGTGCCCATCGGCAAGTTCCTGGCCATCGCCTGGCTGGCGATCGTGGCCGGGCGCCCCGCCAACGTGGATCAGGCCCATACCCGGCTGAAGGTCTACGAGATCGTCGAATTCATCGGCCGCTGGTCGATGATCGACGTCTTCGTGGTGGCGATCCTGTCGGCGCTGGTGCAGCTGGGCTTTGTGGCGTCGGTCCATCCGGGGCCTGCGGCGGTGTCCTTCGCGCTCTCTGTTGCCTTCACCATGCTTTCCGCGCAAAGCTTCGACGCACGATTGATCTGGCGCGGACTTCCCCTGCGGACCCGCCGGGACTGATCCGCCCGACACCGACCATTGTTGCCCGCGCCCGAGGATTCCGACCCCATGACCGACACGCCCCCGCCCCTGACGCCGGCCAGCCCGGTGCGCAAGACGGCTGCCCGCGCGGCCCAGGCCGGCATCAACGTCATCTGGATCGTGCCGATCGTGGCGCTGATCGTGACGCTCGGCATCGCGTGGAACGCCTTCCGCGACCGGGGCAGCGTGATCGAGATCGAGTTCGCCGACGCCACCGGCATCACCCCCGGAGAGACCGGCCTGCGGTTCCGCGAGATCACCGTGGGCCAGGTCGAGGGGGTCAAGTTCACCAGCGACCTGTCCCGCGTGGTCGTCTCGGTCCGGGTCGACACGGACGTGGCCCAGTTCATCGATGCCGACGCCTCGTTCTGGATCGTGCGGCCGCAGGTCAGCGCCCAAGGTGTCTCGCGTCTGGACACGGTCCTCAGCGGTGCCTTCATCGAGGGCTACTGGGACGCCGAGACCGGGGCCGAGGCGCAGCGTTTCGTGGGTCTCGACCGCCCGCCCCTGGTGCGGGCCGACCAGCCCGGCACCTGGGTCACGCTGTCGATGGACACCGCGGGCGGTCTGTCCGAAGGCGCGCCGGTCCTGTTCCGCGGCGTGCAGGTCGGCCGGCTGGAGAACATCCGCCTGGACCCCGAGACCGACCGCGTGGTCGTCGACGCCTTCGTCGAGGCGCCCCATGACGCCCGCCTGACCAGCGCCACGGTCTTCTGGGACACGTCGGGCTTCTCAGTCTCGCTCGGGGCGCAGGGCGTGGCGCTGAACGTCAATTCGCTGTCCTCGCTGCTGCAGGGCGGCGTGGCCTTCGAGACCTTCGTCAGCGGCGGCGATCCGGTCGAACCGGGCGCCCGCTTCACCGTCCAGCCGGACGAGGACACCGCCCGCACCTCGCGCTTCGAGGATGATGACACCCGCCTGCTGCGCGTCGGCATGCTGATCGACGACAGCCTGGAGGGGCTGGAGCAGGGCGCGGACGTCCAGTACCAGGGCCTGCGCGTGGGCCGCGTCACCGATCTGGCCGTCAGCCTGACCGAGGATGCTGAGGGCAACACCCAGCCCCGCCAGCTGGTCACCATGCTGCTGTCGCCCCGCCGCCTCGGCCTGCCCGAGGGGTCGGACGCCGACGATGCGCTGGCGCTGCTGACCGAGGAGGTCGCCGCCGGACTGCGCGCCCGCGTCGCCAGCACGGGCTTTCTGGGCACGACCCTGATGGTCGAGCTGGTCACGCTGCCCGATGCGGCGCCCGCCGCCATCGACGCCGAGGCCGAGCCAAACCCACTGATCCCCTCGGTCGAGGGCGATCTGGAGGATTTCACCGCCAGCGCCCAGGGCCTGGTGAACCGCATCGGCGCCCTGCCCATCGAGGAGGTGCTGAATTCGGCCCGCGACACGCTGGACAGCATCACCGCGCTGGCCACATCGCAGGACACCCGCGCGATTCCCGGCGCGTTGCGTCAGGCGTTGGAGGATGGCGGAAGCGCGCTGTCCGACATCACCGCGATCACCGGAGATCTGCGTCAGGCTGAAAGCGGCCAGACCCTTGCGCGCATGCTGGATGAGGCCTCGGCCGCCTTCACCGCCGTCTCCGAGGCGGCCACCGACGTGCCGGCGATGGTCGATCAGATCGACGCCGCCGCGGCCGCGGTGGAGGAGTTCGGCTTTGCCGAGATCAGCGCCCAGGCCGAGGGGATCCTTGCCGACCTGCGTGCCATGCTGGGCAGCGAGGATGCCGAACAGCTGCCGCGCAACCTCTCGAACGTCTTGGAATCGGCCACGGGCCTGCTGGACGACCTGCGCGACGGCAATGCCGTGGGCAGCCTGAACAACGCCTTGGACAGCGCCAGCACCGCCGCCGACCAGATCGCCCTGTCGGTCCAGCAGCTGCCCGACCTGATCCAGCGCCTGCAGGTGACGGCGGCGCGGGCCGACACGCTGTTCGCCAGCTATGGCGACCGGTCGGCCTTCAACAACGAACTGATCGGCGCGCTGCGCGAGCTGCGCCGTGCCACCCAATCGATCGGCTCGGTCGCCCGGCTGATCGAACGCAACCCCCGCGCCTTCATCCTGGGACGATAGACATGACGCTGCCCCATCGCCGCCTGCCCCTTGCCGTGATCGCCCTGTCGGGGGCCGCCCTGCTGGGCGCCTGCTCGAACCCGGAAAAGACCGGGCGATACCTGATCGACCCGCCGGTGGCGGGGGTGCAGGTGCCCAACCGCCTCGGCACGGCCGAGCTGAAGGACGTGTCCCTGCCGGAATACGCCTCCGATCAGGAGGTCGCGTACCAGACCGAGGACGGGGCCGTGCGCTCGACCCCCGACAATCTCTGGGCGGACAATCCGGGGCGCGCCTTCACCACGACGCTGGCCCGCGCGATCAGCGACGTGTCCGGCGCCACCGTGATCAGCGAGCCTTGGCCCCTGGCCCAGCCCCCGGCCCGCGTGCTGGAGGTGCGCGTCGAACGCGCGCTGGCCCAGGCCGACAACAGCTATCGCCTGTCGGGGCGGTATTTCGTCTCGGATGACGGACTGTCGGGGGGTGGCGCGAACCACGCGCGCAGCTTCGACATCCGTGTGCCGATGGCGTCCCAGGGCCCGGCCAGCACGGCGGCGGCGGCCAGCCAGGCCATCGCGATCCTGGCCCAGCAGATCGCGACCCTCTCCGGTCCCGGCGCGACCATCGCCACGACCCGCCCCGCCGCGGACGAGGCCTTCGACCTGCCGCCGCTGTTCTAGCGCAGCGCCGCCCGCAGGGCCGCGTGCAGGCGCGGCCCCGCGACGATCAGCCCGTCCACCTGCGCGCGCGGGCTGTTGAAGCGCATCGGCTGGCCGCGCCGGTCGGTGACCCGCGCCCCGGCCCGTTCGGCGATCAGCGCGCCCGCCGCGATGTCCCATTCCCAGGCCGCCCGCAGCGACAGCGCCGCGTCGAAGCGCCCCTCGGCCGCAAGGCACAGCCGCCAAGCCAAGGATGAGCGGAACTCGCGCCGGAAGGGCGGCATGCCGGCGCGCCAGTCGGGCGCATCGGCCACCGCGCGATAGGTCAGCACGCGCGCATCCTCGATTCCGCTGTCGGTCGGCGCGATGGGCGCGCCGTTCAGCGTGGCCGGTCCGTCGGCATGGGCGGCATAGGTCAGCCCGGTGACCGGCAGGTGCACTACCGCCGCCAGGATGCGGTCGCCCTGCGCCACGGCCAGCGAATGCGAGAACCCCTCCTGCCCGTCGATGAAGGCGCGGGTGCCGTCGATCGGGTCGATGATGAAGCAGCGCGCCGCGTCCAGACGGGCCGGATCGGCCTCGGATTCCTCGGACAGCCAGCCGTAATCGGGGCGCGCGGCCGTCAGCATCGCCTGCAGCGCGTCGTTGACGGCCAGATCGGCCTCGGTCACCGGCCCGGCGCCGCCACCCTTGTCCCAGGCCTGCGGATCGCGCCGCCAGAACCGCAGGGCGATGCGCCCGGCCTCCTCGGCCGCCGCCAGCAGCAGGGCCAGATCGTCCTCAGCCCCCGGCAACGGTCATGCCTTGGACCAGCAGGCTGGGCACCTCGGTCGCACGCCAGGGCAGCGCGTCGTCGGCGGCCTCCAGCGTCATCAGCATCTCGCGCAGGTTGCCCGCGATGGTGCATTCGTTGACCGGCCAGGCGATGCGGCCGCTCTCGACCCAGAAGCCCGCCGCGCCGCGCGAATAGTCGCCCGTGGTGCCGTTCACCGACGCGCCCAGCATCGATGTCACGATCAGCCCGCGCCCCATCCGGGCGATCAGGTCGTCCCGGCTGGCCGCGCCGGGGGTCAGCACCACGTTGCTGTGGCTGGGCCCGGGGCTGGAGGCCAGCCCGCGCGCGGCCGACCCGGTGCTGTCCATGCCCAGCTTGCGCGCCGTCGCCAGGTCCAGCGTCCAGCCCTGCAGCACGCCGTCGCGCACGATGGCGCGGCGACGGGTCGGCAGGCCCTCTGCGTCGAAGGGGCGCGATGAGGGATGGCGGGGCCGCAGCGGGTCCTCGATCAGGTCCATCCCGGGGGGCAGGACCGGCTGGCCCAGGTCGCGGCGCAGCCAGCTGGCGCCCCGCGCCACGGCCGAACCGTTCACCGCCGACAGCAGGTGCCCGATCAGCGAGGCCGAGACGCGGCGGTCGTAAAGGATCGGAAAGGCCCCGGTCGGGGGCTTGCGCGCGCCGGCCCGGTCCAGCGTGCGTTCGGCGGCCAGCAGGCCGATCTCCTCGGGGCTGGGCAGGTCGGCGGCGAAGACGCGCGATTCGCCGGCATAGTCGCGCTCCATTCTCAGGCCCTCGCCGGTGATGGCGACGACGGACAGGGAATGTCCGGTCCGGCCGTAACCGCCCGAAAACCCGTTCGACGCGGCCAGCCACATGCGCCGCTGCGAATAGCCGGCATTGGCGGCCTCCACCTGGGCGATGCCGGGCACGGACAGGGCGGCGGCCTCGGCCCGGCGGGCCAGCTCCTGCAGATGGGCGGGGTCCGGCTCGGGCGCGTCCTCGGCCAGCTCCAGCCCGGCTGCGTCGCGGACCCGCGCCAGCTGGTCGGGATCGGCCAGACCCAGGGTGTCGTCCACCGGCGCCTCGCGGGCCAGGGCCACGGCGCGCGCCGCCATCTCAGCGATGGTGTCCGGCCCGTGATCCGAGGAGGACACCGCCGCCTGACGCCCGCCGACCAGCACGCGCAGACCGATCTGCAGCCCTTCCGATCGTTCGGCCTGCTCCAGCGTCCCGGCGCGGTGATCGATGCCCAGGGCAGTGCCGTCCACCGCCATGGCGTCGGCCTGATCGGCCCCGGCGCGGCGCGCGGCGTCGACCATCGCCTCGGACAGGCGCTGGAGGCGGTCGGGATCGGCAGCGGTGCTCATGGGGGCCTCATCGGAATCGAGAAGCGGACCGGGGGCGTCACCCGGTCCGCAGGTCAGAGGGTGCGGATCACTGGATCTGCTGACCGTTGGCAAAGATCGAGCCGCCCTTGCGGAACTCGATCTCGGTCTGCATCTGGTCCTCGGCGCCATCGACGGGGCGGGCGAACATGGCCATCATCATGCGCGGGCCCATCAGCTGTTCGGCGGGGACGACGCCCATCGCCACCAGCTTGTCCAACAGGCCGTTGACGCCGCCGAAGGTCCCCTCGATCGTGCCGACGGGCTGGGTCGGGTCCTCGCCGAAGGTCAGCGCGCCGCTCAGATCGACCGTGGCCCCGACCGCGTCCAGCGACAGCGCCTTGATGGCCAGGCTGCGCGGGGTCAGCGGCATGGGTGCCGTGCCGTCGGGACCAGGCTCGGCGGTCTGGGCTGCCTCGGGGTCCATGAAGTTCTGCGACAGCACCGCCTGGCCCTCCAGGTCGATGGTCAGGCTGGCCGGATCGCGCGGCAGCGCGGCCTCGGGGTCCAGCGCCTGCCAGATCGCGTCATCCAGCGTCAGCCCGTCCAGCACATAGGTCAGTGCGAAGGGCTGCTCCTCCTCCGAGGCCAGGACCGGCATCGCCAGGCGGAAGCGGTTCTCGGTCGCGCCATAGGCGATCGGGAAGGGCAGGTCCGTGCCCGACAGGCGGGTCTGCATGTCGGTCAGGCTGCCCTCATAGGACAGGCCCTCGCCCGACATCCCCACGGCCAGCGTGCCGCCTGCGGCCTCGACGCCGCCCTCGGTGTCGTTGCGGGTGCCGTCGGCGGTCAGCGTGCTGGCGGTAAAGCTGATGCTGGTCGCGCCCATGCCGATGCTGCCCTTGCCGCCGAACCCGGCCTCCAGCGCCGCGGTCGGGGCGGTGCCAAAGTTCACCTGACCCGCCGGGCTGGTGCCGTCGCCCTGCAGCGTCAGGTCGGCCACGGTCACGACGGCCTCGAAGCGGTCGGTCTGATCGGTTGCACCCTCCGTGGGCGCGGCGGGCGCGGCGTCAGGTGCAGTGTCGGGGGTCTCCTCGGCGGCCAAGGACGGGCCGCTGGCGCTGATCCGCATCTCCATGCTGTCGGCGCGGCCCTCGAAGGTCTGGCTGCTGGCGCCGTCGGCGGCGGTGGTCACGGTCTGACGGCCGGTGACATTCGTCAAGCTGGCGGTCAGCGGGACCTCGTTGCGCTCATCCAGGGCGCGCCCGTCCATGGTGATCGTCGGAATGGTCATGTCATGGGTCAGCGCCTCGGGCGTGCCCGAGCTGATCGTCTCGTTGCCGGGCATGTCCAGGTTCATGGTGAAGCCGACCTGCCCCTCGCCCTCGGGCGCGGTACCGGTGGATTCGATGGTCATCGTTCCTTCGACGACCGAACGGACGGTGCCGTCGCCGACGGCCTCCAGCACGACCGAGGGCATGGTCAGCACCATGTCGGGGGCCTCGGCCTCGCCCTCCACGGTCAGGACCACGTCGCTCAGGGCGATACGCTCGTCCGTCGCCTCCTCGGCGCCGATGGCGATGGCATAGCCCGCCTTCTCATAGCTGGTGCGCAGGCTGTCCCAGACTTGGGCGGGGGTGATGTCGGCCAAGGCCGGTCCGGCGCCCAGAATCAGGGCCAGCGCCGAGGTTGCAAGGGGGCGGTTCATGGCGGATACCTTTCGCAAACCTGAATTTACCCGGGATTCCTGACACAGTGCCGCCGAAAGGGAAAGGGAACAAGTCGTGATCCGCAGCCTGCATGACGGGGGCCTGTCCCTGCTGACCATCGACCGCCCCGACCGGGCCAACGCCCTGACCGCGGCGATGCTGCGCGATCTGCACGACGCGGTGGCGCAGGCGCGCCGGGCCCGGTCGCGCGCGCTGATCCTGACCGGGACGGGCACGGTCTTCTCGGCCGGGGCCGACCTCGATCAGGCCCGCGCGGGCCTGGCCACAGCCCCGGAATGGGCGGCGCTGTCGCAGGCCCTGGCCGATCTGCCCTGCCTGACCGTCGCGGCGCTGAACGGCACGCTGGCCGGGGGCGCCTTCGGCATGGCGCTGGCTTGCGACATCCGCCTGACCGTCCCGGGGGCGCGGTTCTTCTATCCGGTGATGCGGCTTGGCTTTCTGCCGCAGCCGGGCGACCCGGCGCGGCTGGCGGCGCTGGTGGGACCGGCGCGGGCGCGCATGATCCTGATGGCGGGCGCCAGGATCGACGCGGCCGAGGCGCTGGCCTGGGGCCTGGTGGACCGCATCCTGCCCGCCGACGCGCTGATGGACGCGGCCCGCGCGCTGACGGCGGACGCGCTGGCCGCCGATCCGGCGCATGTCGCGGCGATCAAGGCGGCGACGCGTCAGGAATAGGCGTCCTCGCGCCCGAAATGACGGCACAGCAGGTAATAGACCACCGCCCGATACTTGCTCCGGTTCGCGCGGCCATAGCGGTCCATCACCGCGGCGATCCCGGCATCCAGCTCCGGCCCGTCGGGCAGGCCCAGCTTGCGACGCAGGAAGTTGTCGCGGATGCGCGCCAGCTCGGCCTTGTCGCTGGCCGCGACCGTCGCGGCATCGGCGTCGTAGATCGACGGGCCGCATCCGATGGTGACCTTCTCCAGAAGGGCCATGTCCGGCTCCTCGGACAGGGTGGTGCGGATGTCGGCGGCGTATTTGGCGATCAGGTCGTCACGCTTTCCCATGAACTCCTCCTCACGAAGACGTCATCGCGAAGGATGACCCCGTCCGGGCCGTCTGGCAAGCCGCGCGGCGGGCATGGAACGAAGTTCCCTGCCCGCCGTTGCGCCAGCGGGGCTTGTTCCGCGGGGCCGCGGGCGGCCGCATCTTTGTCCTTTTCTGGATCGGGCCGCTTGCGGATCGTGTCGCCAGAACGCAGGTAACGTCCAAGAACCGAAGGAGATTTCCCGTGCGCACGCTTGTCCTGACCGCCGCCCTTGCCTTGACCACCGCCCTGCCCGCCGCAGCCGAGACGATCCGCGTCGGCATGTCGGGCGGCTACTTCCCCTTCACCTTCACCCGCGCCGACGAGCTGCAGGGCTTCGAGGTCGATTTCCTGCGCGCCATCGCCGAGGAGACCGGCGACGAGGTCGAGTTCGTGACCATGTCCTTCTCGGGGCTGGTCGGCGCGCTGGAATCGAACCGCATCGACACCATCGCGAACCAGATCACCATGACCCCCGAACGCGAGGCGGCCTTCGCCTTCACCCAGCCCTATGTCTATGACGGCGCCCAGATCGTGACGCGCGAGGGCAACCCCGCCGGCATCACCGGACCCGACAGCCTGGACGGCAAGTCGGTCGCGGTGAACCTCGGCTCCAACTTCGAGCAGCTGCTGCGCGAACTGCCCAATGCCGACCAGATCGACATCCGCACCTACGAGAGCAACATCGAGCAGGACACCGCCCTGGGCCGCGTCGATGCCTTCGTGATGGACCGCGTCTCCTCGGCGCAGGTCATCGCGCAGAGCCCGCTGCCGCTGGAACTGGCCGGAGAGCCCTTCTCCGAGATCCGAAACGCCCTGCCCTTCCGCAACGACGAGGCCGGACAGGCGTTGCGCGACCGCGTGGACGCCGCCATCACCACCCTGAAGGAGAACGGCACCCTGGCCGAGATCTCGCAGAAATGGCTGGACGCCGACGTGACGCAGCCCGTGTCGCAGTAACATGCGCCCGCTGGACACCGCCTATATGGGGGATCTGGTCCCCGTGATCCTGGGCTATGTGCCGTTGACCCTGTTCATGGCGGTGATCGCCATGATCGGGGCTCTGGCGCTTGGTGCGATCCTGGCCATCGTGCGGGTGATCCGCGTGCCGGTGCTGGACCGGATCGTGGCGGTGTTCATCAGCTTCTTCCGCGGCACGCCGCTTCTGGTGCAGCTGTTCCTGTTCTATTTCGGCCTGCCGCAGGTCGTGCCCGCGATGACCGGCATCGACGGGGTGACCGCCGCGATCATCGGCCTGACGCTGCATTTCTCGGCCTACATGGCAGAGAGCATCCGCGGCGCCATCCTGGGCGTCGACCGCAGCCAGTGGGAGGCCGCGCAGTCCATCGGCATGACCCAAGGCCAGCTGCTGCGCCGCATCATCCTGCCCCAGGCCGCGCGGACGGCGGCGCCGACACTGATGAACTATTTCATCGACATGATCAAAAGCACCTCGCTGGCCTTCACCCTGGGCGTGACCGAGATGATGGGCGCCGCCCAGAAGGAGGCGGCCGGCAGCTTCCTCTATCTGGAGGCGTTCCTGGTGGTCGCGGTGATCTACTGGGTCATCGTCGAAACCCTGTCGGTCGGCCAGCGCTGGCTGGAACGCAGGCTTGGAAAGGCGGTGGCGCGATGAGCTGTCGGATCGAGATCACGGGTCTGGTCAAGCGCTTCGGCGCGAACACCGTGCTGGACGGCATCGACCTGTGCCTGGAGGCCGGAGAGCGGGTGGCGATCATCGGCCCGTCGGGGACCGGGAAATCGACGCTGCTGCGCTGTCTGAACTTTCTGGACCGGCCCGATCAGGGCGTGATCCGCATGGGCGACCTGCGCGTGGACGCGGCCCGTGCCAGCCGGGCCGATGTTCTGGCCCTGCGCCGCCGCACCGGTTTCGTGTTCCAGAACTATGCGCTCTTCGCCAACCGGACCGCCCGGGGCAACATCACAGAGGCCCTGACCACGGTGCGCGGCTGGTCGGGCGCGAAGGCCCGCGCGCGCGCCGACGACATCCTGCATCAGATCGGCCTTGCCGATCGGGGCGACAGCTATCCGGCGGCCCTGTCGGGTGGACAGCAGCAGCGCGTTGGCATCGGTCGCGCGATGGCGCTGGATGCCGATCTGCTGCTGTTTGACGAACCCACCAGTGCGCTGGACCCGGAATGGGTGGGCGAAGTGCTGGACCTGATCCGGCGCATCGCCGACGGCCGTCAGACCATGCTGATCGTGACGCACGAGATGCAGTTCGCGCGCGAGATCGCGGATCGCGTGGTCTTCATGGAAGGCGGCCGCATTGTCGAGCAAGGGCCACCCGCGCAGATCTTCGGCAATCCGCAGGATGACCGGACGCGGGCCTTCCTGCGCCGCGTGGGCTGATCAGAGCCCCGCGACGGTGTAATAGGTGTCCACGGCCTGCTGGTCGTCGAAGCCCACGCCGCTGGCGATGATGCAGCTGGTGGCATCGTCGCGCGGCGCGACCAGCGTCCAGGTTCCCATCAGGTCCGACCCCCACAGCTCGGTGCCGTGGGCGCCGTCGGAATCGACCGGAGCCTCGCCGAAATCATGGCTCAGCGTCGCGGCGATCTCGGTGTCCGTGGCGCAATAGGGCTGATCGTCCAGCGCCACCTCGGACAGGGGCAGGTCGCGGATGTCATGGACCAGTGCGGCGGGGCTGGTGCCCTCCATCGCGCTCCAGCCCTGGACGGGCTGATCGGCACGGGGGGCGGCGATGGCCGGCAGTCCGGCCAGTGCCGCGACGGCGCCGGCCAGGCCAAGGCGAACGATGCGGTCTGTGCGGGTCATGATCGGGCCTTTCCTTGCATATTCCCGGAAAAAACGCCTGTTTTGCGTCTCGGGTTCCCGATATCGACCGAACGTCGCACCCCTCTGCGGGACTCAGGTCCAGCTGCGAGCCAGGACCAGCCGGGCCTCCAGCCCCTCCGCCGCGCGCTGGAACTCCAGCCGTCCGCCATGCTGCGCTGCGATGGTCGAGACGATCGCCAAGCCCAGCCCCACGCCCCCCGCCGTGCCCGCATTCTCGCCGCGCTGAAAGGCGCCGGTCAGCCGCTCCAGGTCGCTTTCGGTCAGCACCGATCCGCGGTCGGTGACGCCGATCCAGGCCTCGTCGGCGCTGCCCCCGGTCAGGACCTGCGCCTCGCGGCCGTATTTCAGCGCATTGTCGATCAGGTTCGACAGGGCGCGGCGCAGGGCGGTGGGCTGGCCGCGCATCAGCAGGGCGTGGCTGTCCACCGTGGGCCGCGAGGCGCTGCGCGAGAACAGCGTGCCCGCCCGCGCCGGCGGGGGCGAGGCCTGGCGCAGCGTCACCGGCAGGCCCACGTCCTGATAGTCCGCCACCACCGCCTCGGCCAGGGATGTCAGCGACAGGCGGCGGAACGGCTCGGCCCCGATCTCGGCGCGGGTATAGGTCAGCACGCCGTCGATCATGGTGGTCATCTCGTCGATGTCGCGCTCCAGCCGCTCGCGCAGGGCGTCATCCTCGATCATGGCGCTGCGCAGGCGCAGGCGGGTTGCGGGCGTGCCCAGGTCGTGGCTGACCCCCGACAACACCAGCGCCCGGTTCTCCAGCGCGGCGCGGTCCTGGGCGACATAGGCGTTCACCGCCTCGGCGGTCTGGCGCAGCTCCAGCGCGCCGCCCACCGGCAGGGCGGCATTGCGCGCCCGGTGGTCGCGCAGCGCCGCCGCAAAGGCCGCGAAAGCGCCCGAGACCTCGGCCACCCAGCCCAGCAGGACCGCCAGCGCCCCCGCCGCCAGCGCCGCCGCCCAGAGCCGTCGGTCCGCGGGCGCGGCGGTGCAGCCCCAGACCGGCGCCCCGTCGATGCGCAGCCAAGGGCCGGTATCCTGCTGCACGAACAGGCGCGGATCGCTGCAGAACCGCGCCAGCGACCGCGTGACCGAGGCCAGCCCGGCGGCCTGGCTGCCGCCGCCGACCGACTGCACCTCGGCCACGGGATAGGTCAGGTCCGGCGATTGGATGCGCACCGACAGCCGCGCCCCCTGCGCCAGGTCGGGCCGCCCGCCGCCGGTCAGGGTGATGACCGTCTGCCGCCAGCCCGGCGGCAGCTCCGGTTCGCGGCGCAACTGCGAGAGTGACAGGCCGGGCGGCAGCGCGCTGCCCGCCTCCAGGCTGTCGGCCAAGGCCAGCCCGGCGATGTAGGCGCGGTCCAGATGCGCGTTCCACGCGGCGGTGCTGGACATCCACAGCCAGACCGACCCGCCCCCCGCCAGCATCGCCAGAACCACCCACAGGCTGGCCAGCACCCGCAGGCTAGGCGTCATCGCGCGCCACGTCCGTGGTCAGCACATAGCCCAGCCCGCGTTCGGTACGGATCAGCGCCGGGTCGGTCTTCTGCCGCAGCCGCCCGACCAGCATGTCGATGGCCCGCCCGCCGCCCGATTCGCCCCCCCCGTCGTCATCGTCCAGCGCCGCGGCGATCTCCTCGCGCGTCAGGGGGATCAGGGGGTTGGCCAGGAACACCCGCAGCAGCGCCGTCTCGCGCGAGGACAGCGACACCTGCCAGCCGCCGGGGGCGGTGATCTCGTCGCGCCGCGCGTCATAGCGCCAGCCGCCGAAGCGCAGCACGCTGTCGCGCCTGCGATGGCTCAGGCTGGGCGCGCGCCCGGCCCGGCGCAGCACCGCGCGGATGCGCGCCAGCGCCAGGTCCGGGTTGAAGGGCTTGGCGATGTAGTCGTCCGCGCCGACCTCGTATCCGGCCATGCGCTGATGGTCCGCGGACAGGGCGCTGACCATGATGATGGGCACGTCCTGCGCCTCGCGGATCTCGGCGCAGATGGCCACGCCGTCATCCTCGCCCAGGGACACGTCCAGCAGGATCAGGTCCACCCGCCCCCCGCGCAGCGCGGCCAGGGCGGTGGCGCGGCTGTCGGCGCGCGTCACGTGAAAGCCGTGGCGCTGAAGATAGGAGGCCAGCATGGCGGCCATGTCGGCGTCATCCTCGACCAGCAGAAGACGGTGCAGGCTCATCGCGGTCCCTCCGGGTTCCGCCTTTAGCACCGCCCGGCGGGGTTTCGTAACAGTTTGTAACATAACGCTGCGAAATCTGCGGGATGCATGGCTGGACTGCGTTGCGGACATGACTGGCCCTCGGGCATCATCGGGCCACACGCGGATCGTCGAATCCGCGCGGGAACGATCTGGGAGGATCCATGAACATGAAATCCGTGCTGGCGGCTTCCACCGCCGTGATGCTGGCTGCGCCCGCGATGGCCGAACCCACCGCCGAGGTGCTGCACTGGTGGACCTCGGGCGGCGAGGCGAAATCCGTCGCCGTCCTGCAGGAGCAGTTCGCGGCCGAGGGCGGCACTTGGACCGACATGCCCGTGGCCGGCGGCGGCGGCGATGCCGCGATGACCGCGCTGCGCGCCCGGGTCCTGGCCGGCAACGCCCCCACCGCCGTGCAGCTGAAGGGCCCGGCGATCCAGGAATGGTACGAGGAGACGGGCCTGGCCGACATCGGCACCGTGGCCGAGGAGAACGGCTGGGCGGACGTGCTGCCCGAGCAGATCGCTGCGCACATGAAGTGCGAGGACCAGTGGTGCGCCGCGCCCGTGAACGTGCACCGCGTCAACTGGATCTGGGGCAACAAGCAGATCCTGGACGAGAACGGCATCACCATGCCGACCACCTGGGACGAGTTCAACGCCGCCGCCGAGAAGCTGCAGGCCGCGGGCATCACGCCCCTGGCCCATGGCGGCCAGAACTGGCAGGACGCGACCATCTTCGAGACGGTCGTGCTGGGCCTGGGCGGCCCCGAGTTCTATCAGCAGGCGCTGGTCGATCTGGACCCCGAGGCGCTGACCTCGGACACGATGAAGCAGGTCTTCGACCAGATGCGCACGATCCGCGGTTTCGTCGATCCGAACTTCTCGGGACGCGACTGGAACCTGGCCACCGCCATGGTCATGAACAACGAGGCCGCCTTACAGATCATGGGCGACTGGGCCAAGGGCGAGTTCCTGGCCGCAGGCAAGGTGCCGGGCACCGATTTCGTCTGCGCGCCGACCCCGGGCGAGGGCTTCCTCTACAACGTCGACAGCTTCGCCTTCTTCGAGCTTGAAGGCGAGGACAAGCAGCAGGGCCAGGCCCTTCTGGCCAGCCTGATCATGGGCCCGGACTTCCAGAAGACGTTCAACCTGAACAAGGGTTCGATCCCGGCCCGCACCGACGTGGCCCTGGACGAGTTCGACGATTGCGCCAAGCAATCGAACGTTGACATGACCGCCGATGCCCAGAACGGCTCGCTGCTGCCCAGCTATGCCCATGGCATGGCGCTGCGCGGCGCGCCGGCCGGTGCGATCACTGACGTGGTGACCGCGCATTTCAACAGCGACATGTCGTCCGAGGACGCCGTGCAGCAGCTGGCCGACGCGGTCGCCAACGCGATGTGACGACGGCCTGACGACCCCGCGCCCGGAATGGCGGGCGCGGGGTCTTTCTTTGGGGGTTTACCGAAATGGAATGGCTTGAACGCAACGTGCCCAAGCTGGTCTTGGCGCCGTCCTTCGCCGCGATCATGGTCTTCGTCTACGGCTTCATCGCCTGGACGGCCTGGATCAGCTTCACCCGCTCGCGCCTGATGCCGCGTTACGAACTGGACGGCATCACCCAGTACGAGCGCCTGTTCGCCGCCCCCCGCTGGGACGTGGCGATGAACAACCTGTTCATCTTCGGTGCCCTGTTCATCGTGATCTCGATGGTGATCGGGCTGATGCTGGCCATCTTCCTGGACCAGAAGATCCGGGCCGAGGGCGTCCTGCGCACCATCTATCTCTATCCCATGGCGCTGTCGCTGATCGTGACCGGCACCGCCTGGAAATGGATCCTGAACCCGGGCCTGGGCATCCAGCAGGCCGTCCGCGGCTGGGGGTTCGAGACCTTCACCTTCGACTGGCTGACCCGTCCTGAGATGGCGATCTACACCATCGTGCTGGCCGCCGTCTGGCAGGCCTCGGGCTTCGTCATGGCGCTGTTCCTGGCGGGCCTGCGCTCGGTCGACACCGAGATCATCCGCGCGGCCCAAGTCGACGGCATCCCCACGCACCGCATCTATTCCGCCATCATCATCCCGACCATGGCCCCGATCTTCCTGTCGGCCTTCATCGTGCTGGCGCATCTGGCCATCAAGGCGTTCGACCTGGTCATCGCACTGACCGGCGGCGGCCCCGGCTATGCCACCGACCTGCCCGCGACCTACATGTACGCCATGGCCTTCTCGCGCGGCGATCTGGGTCAGGCGGCGTCCAGCGCCATGATCATGATGGGCGTGATCTTCGCCATCGTGGTTCCCTATCTCTACAGCGAATTGAGGCCGCGCCGTGACCAGTAACACCCTGCTGCGCTGGGGCCTTTACGGGATCCTGATCCTGTTCGCCCTGTTCTACCTGATGCCGCTGTTCGTCATGCTGACGACCTCGCTGAAGAGCCTGGAGGAGATCCGCACCGGCAGCCTGCTGGCCCTGCCGCGCGAGATCACCTTCGCCCCCTGGGCCGAGGCCTGGTCCACCGCCTGCGCCGGCACCCAATGCGAGGGGCTGCGCCCCTTCTTCTGGAACAGCGTGCTGATGGCGGTGCCGGCGGTCCTGATCTCGACCGTCGTGGGCGCGCTCAACGGCTATGTCTTCGCCCAGTGGCGGTTCCGCGGCGCGAACCTGTTCTTTGCCGCGATCCTGTTCGGCTGCTTCATCCCGTTCCAGGTGGTGCTGCTGCCCATGGCGCAGATGCTGGGCCTGATGGGCCTGGCGGGGACCATCCCGGGGCTGATCTTCGTCCACGTGATCTATGGCCTGGGTTTCACCACGCTGTTCTTCCGCAACTACTACGTCACCATCCCGCAGGAGCTGGTGCGCGCGGCCAAGGTCGACGGGGCGGGGTTCTTCCGCATCTTCTGGTCGATCTTCCTGCCGATCTCGCTGCCGATCATCACCGTCTCGGTCATCTGGCAGTTCACGCAGATCTGGAACGACTTCCTGTTCGGCGTCAGCTTCAGCGGACCGGGCAGCCAGCCGGTGACCGTCGCGCTGAACAACATCGTCAACTCCACCACCGGCGTGAAGGCCTACAACGTGGACATGGCGGCTGCGATCATCGCGGCCCTGCCCACGCTGCTGGTCTATGTCGTCGCCGGCAAATACTTCATCCGCGGCCTGACCGCCGGCTCCGTGAAAGGGTGATCCCATGCCGATCCTCGAAATCGACCACCTGCAGAAGGCCTATGGGGACACCCACATTCTGCACGACATCAACATCGCCATCGAACCGGGCGACTTCCTGGTGCTGGTGGGCCCCTCGGGCTGCGGGAAATCGACGCTGCTGAACTGCATCGCGGGGCTGGAGCCGATCACCGGCGGCACCATCCGCATCGCCGACCGCGACGTGACGGGCGTCAGCCCCAAGGACCGCGACATCGCCATGGTGTTCCAGTCCTATGCCCTCTATCCGACCATGTCGGTGGCGAGGAACATCACCTTCGGCATGCAGGTGCGCGGCGTGGACGAGCCCACGCAGGAGCGTAAGCTGGCCGAGGTCGCGCGCCAGCTGCAGATCGAGCAGCTTCTGCACCGCAAGCCCGGCCAGCTGTCGGGCGGCCAGCGCCAGCGCGTCGCCATGGGCCGCGCCCTGGTCCGCGATCCGGCGCTGTTCCTGTTCGACGAGCCGCTGTCCAACCTGGACGCGAAGCTGCGCGTCAGCATGCGCACCGAGATCAAGAAGCTGCATCAGGACCTGAACGCCTCCATCGTCTATGTCACCCATGACCAGATCTAGGCGATGACGCTGGCCACCAAGATCGTCGTGATGAAGGGCGGCGTGATCCAGCAGATCGGCACCCCGGCCGAGATCTACAACAAGCCCGCCAACATGTTCGTGGCCGATTTCATGGGCAGCCCGGCGATGAACCTGATCCCGGCCCGCGTGCGCGCCGATGGCGGCCGGACCCGGATCGAGATCGACCGCGCGGACGGCGCGCCCTTGGTCATCACCGACCCCGTGTCGCGCGACCTGCCCGCCGAGATCGTCTTGGGCGTGCGCCCCGAGGACATCCACGAGGCGACCGGCAACGCGCATCTGCCCGGCACGGCGCAGGGCGCGGGCGGCGAGGTCATGATCGACATCGTCGAACCGGCGGGCGCGGACACCTTCGCGGTGACGCAGCTGGGCGGCAAGGCGGTGACCGCGCGGCTGCGCGCCGAGAGCGCCGTCAGGGCGCGGTCGATGTTCCCGCTGGCATTCGACCTCTCGAAAGTGTCCTACTTCTCGCCTAAGGACGGAGAACGGCTGAACTGAGGGGATGAACGGATGGCGATGCTTCTGGGCGATGTGGGCGGCACCAATGCGCGTCTGGCGATCGCGCGCAACGGCTCGATCGACGCGGCCACGGTCACGCGCTTCAAGGGCGACGACTTCGCCAGCTTCGACGACGTGGTGCGCGAGTTCATGGCCCAGCAGCATCAGCCCAACATCTCGTCCATGTGCATCGCCGTGGCGGGTCCGGTCAGCGGCGGGCGGGCCAGCCTGACCAACCGCGACTGGTCCTTCGACGAGGATCACCTGGCGCGGCTGACCGACGCCGACCATGTGCGGCTGATCAACGACCTGTCGGCCCTGGGCTATTCCACGCCCGCGTTGTCGGGCGATCAGCTGACCACGCTGCGCGCAGCACCCCAGGGTCGCGCGCGCAACGGCCAGGCCTTGGTCGTGGGGCTGGGCACAGGCTTCAACGTCTGCGCGGTGCGCGTGCTGCCCGGCGGCGCGATCACCGTGCTGGAGGCCGAGGAGGGGCACACTCACCTGCCCGCCAACATCATGGCCCGCCTGCAGGACCGCGTGGGCGTGGAGGCCGCGGCGGGCTTCTTCTCGACCGAGGAGACCTTTGCGGGGCGCGGCCTGTCGCGCCTGCATGCCGCGATGACCGGCACCGCCCCCCTGCGCGGCGAGGCCATCGCCGCCGCCATGGAGGCGGGCGATCCGGCGGCCACCGCGACCTACGACCTGTTCGCGGAGCTGGTCGGCCTTCTGTGCCGCGAGCTGTCGCTGCGCTTCATGCCGCTGGAGGGGCTGTTCCTGGCGGGCAGCGTGGGCCGCAGCATCGCCGACCGCATGTCCCTGTTCGAGCCGGCCTTCCTGGCCGAGGCGCATATGCGCCACATCCCTGCAAACACGCCGGTTTTCCTGATCCGCGACGACATGGCGGCCCTGCAGGGCTGTCTCGCCGCACTGGGCTAGGTTTCGCCGGCGCGGCGGCGTCTGACCCCGCGGCCGCAAACATGGCTGGATTCGCGAGGCCGATCCTGCTTCAATTGCCTCAAGCAAAAAGAACGGGGCAGGGTTGATGCGGGCATATCTCAAGGCGCTTCTGGTGGCCGGAACGGCGCTGTCGGGTGCCCTCGCGGCATCGGGGGCCGTGGCGCAAAGCTCGTCGCCCTTCTCGGGGCTGTTCGGGCGCGGCAGCGAGGCGGACGGGCCGGTGGCCCTGGACGTGCGGGTCGCGGGCGGGGACGAGGACCTGACCCGCGCCATCCGGCAGTCCCTGCTGCTGACCGGCGCGCTGCGCGAGGATCGCACCACCGGACAGGATGTGCTGGCCGCCGCGCGGGGCGACTATGCCCGCGTGCTGGGCCTGCTCTATGACCGGGGCCATTACGACGCGGTGGTCACCATCACCCTGGACGGCACCGAGGCCGCCGAGATCGCCCCCCTGGACGCGCCCGCGCAGGTGGCCCGCGTCGTCGTCGGCGTGGAACCCGGCCCGGTCTTCCAGTTCTCGCGCGCCCAGATCGCCCCGGTCGCCCCGGGGACGGAGATATCCGACGACTACGCGGTGGGCCGGACCGCGGGCACCGGCACGATGCGGGCCGCGGCGCTGGCCGGGGTGGACGGCTGGCGCGCCTTCGGCCATGCCAAGGCCGATGTCGCCGACCAGCAGATCGTGGCCGATCACGATGCCGGCCGCGTGGACAGCCGCATCGCGCTGAGCCCCGGCCCCGCCGTCACCTTCGGGCGCATGTCGGTCAGCGGCAACCAGCGCCTGAACGAGCGCCGCCTGCGCAAGATCGCCGGTTTCCCCGAGGGCGAGCGCTTCGACCCCGAGGAGCTGGAGACCGTGCGCCAGCGCCTGCGCCGCAGCGGCGTCTTTTCCGCGATCACCCTGCAGGAGGCCGAGACACTGTCGCCCGGCGACCGGCTGGACGTGGACCTGACGGTGGTCGAGCAGGCCCCCCGGCGGATCGGCGCGGGGGCCGAGATCTCGACCGAGGACGGGGCGCTGCTGTCGGCCTACTGGATGCATCGCAACCTCCTGGGTGGCGGCGAGCGGCTGCGCATCGACGCGCAGGTCAAGGACATCGGCTCCAAGACCAGCGATCGCGACGACGAGCTGACCATCCGCCTGGACCGCCCCGCCACGATCACCCCCGACACCACCGCCTATCTGGATGCCGAGATCGCGCAGATGCGCGAGGAGGATTACGACGAGGATCTGGCCACCCTGGGCCTGGGCCTGACGCATCTGTTCAGCGACCGCCTCAGCGTGGATGGAGAGCTGGAATATCAGTTCTCGCGCGCCTTCGACGCCAGCGGGCGCACCGACTTCAAGGTGCTGGCCCTGCCGGTCGAGACGATCTGGGA
The DNA here is from genome assembly GCF_057748165.1 of Paracoccus sp. NIOT.M2S5SZ12. Taxonomy (NCBI): domain Bacteria; kingdom Pseudomonadati; phylum Pseudomonadota; class Alphaproteobacteria; order Rhodobacterales; family Paracoccaceae; genus Paracoccus; species Paracoccus sp. NIOT.M2S5SZ12. The sequence goes on along the minus strand of NZ_JBYLFR010000016.1, from coordinate 11,967 downwards.
CCGCCGCGACGACCAGAACAACGCCAAGCGCGGCTTCTATCTCAGCGGAGAGGTCACGCCCTTCGCGGGCATGGGCGACACCAGCTCCGGCCTCAGGGCGCTGGGCGAGGGGCGCATCTACCGCTCCTTCGGGGCGGAGGACCGCTTCACGCTGGCGGGGCGGGCGCGGGCCGGGTCGGTCTTCGGGGCCGAACTGGCCAGGACGCCGCGCAACTATCTGTTCTTCTCGGGCGGGGGCGGCACGGTGCGCGGTCATCCCTATCAGTCGCTGGGCGTCGAGGAGATCACCGGCCCCGACGGCACCCCGATCAAGACGGGCGGCCTGTCGGTCGCCAGCGCCACGGCCGAGCTGCGCTTCCAGGTCCGCGAGAAGATCGGCCTGGTGGCCTTTGCCGATTACGGCCAGGTCTGGACCCAGGACGGGTTCGGCGGCGAAAGCGGCGATCATGCGGGCGCGGGGCTGGGCTTGCGCTATGACACGCCCATCGGGCCGCTGCGCTTCGACGTGGCGGGGCCGGTCTCGGGCGACACCGGCAGCGGTGTGCAACTGTATCTTGGCTTGGGGCAGGCATTCTGATGCGCAGATTCTGGATCATCGCCTTCGCCGTCCTGTTTCCCCTCGGCGTCCTGGCACAGACCGTGGCCGATCTCAGCGCCGCGGTGGACGACGACCGCGGCTTTCTGACCGGGCTTCTGGAACGCAACCTGTCTGGCACCGACCGCGAGGTGGTGATCGAGGGGTTCCAGGGCGCGCTCTCCTCGCGCGCGACCTTCACCGAGATGCGCATCTCGGACGGTCAGGGCGCGTGGCTGACGCTGCGCGACGGCGCGATCCAGTGGAACCGCAGCGCCCTGCTGCGCCGCCGGATCGAGATCGCCGAGCTGTCCGCCGCCGAGATCCTGCTGCCCCGCCTGCCGCAATCCGAACAGCCCGCCGTGCGCACCGAGGCGCGCGTCTTCGCCCTGCCCGAACTGCCCGTCGCGCTGAACATCGAGCAGATCCGCGCCGGACGCGTGGTCCTGGGAGAGCCGGTGATCGGGGTCGAGGCCGCGCTGTCGGTCGCCGGCGGCCTCAGCCTGGAGGGCGGCGAGGGCAATGCCCAGCTGACCATCGACCGTCTGGACGGCCCGCGCGGACAGTTCGTGCTGGACGCGGGCTACAGCAACGAAACCCAGGTGCTGCGCCTGAACCTGGGCCTGGACGAGGCCGCGGACGGCCTTCTGGCCAACCTGGTCAATCTCTATGACAAGCCCGCCCTGACCGCCCAGATCAGCGGCGAGGGTCAGATCCGCGACTTTGCCGCCGACATCCGCCTGGCCACCAACGGCCAGCCGCGCATCACCGGCCGGGTCAGCGCCACCGGCCGGACCGGTCCCGACGGCACGCCGGGCACGGGCTTCGACTTTCAGCTGGGCGGCGACGTGGCATCCCTGCTGCGCCCGCAGGACCGCGCCTTCTTCGGGCAGGAGACGAATGTCACCGCCCGCGGCTGGCGGGCCGAGACCGGGCGTCTGGAGATCCCGGAACTGGACATCACCACCGACGCGCTGCGCGTGTCCGGCTCCTTCTCGACCAACGACCGCTCCGCCCCGCGCGAGGCCCGGCTGGAGATCATGCTGGGCCGCGATGCCGGCGCGCCGGTCGTGCCGGTTCCCCTGCCCTTCGCGGGCGAGGGCGCCACGGTCGATTCGGGCCGCCTGACCTTCGCCTATGACGCGGCGCGCAGCGACGGCTGGCGGCTGGACGGGGGCGTCGGGGCGCTGGTCCTGAACGGCGCGACCCTGGGGGCGGTCGATCTGGCCGGGCGCGGGCAGATCTTCCTGGACGGGGGCGCGCTCTCGGAGGTGATCGGGGCGATCGACTTCGCGGTGCGGGACCTGGCGCTGGACGATCCGGGGCTGGCGCAGGCCGTCGGCACGGGGATCGAGGGGCGCACCGGGTTCAACTTCACCCCCGGCAACGCGCTGGACGTGACGAACTTTCGCCTGCGCGGCGCGGATTACGGGCTGGACGGCAACTTCCTGGTGTCGGGTCTGGGCAGCGGCATCACGCTCTCGGTCGATACGGATGCGCGCTATACCGATCTGGCCCGGCTCTCCGAACTGGCGGGGCGGCCGCTGACCGGGGCGGCGGATGCGGCGCTGCAGGGCTATTACGTGCTGCTCAGCCGCGAATTTGCCATCGACGCTGAGGTGAACGGCCGCGACATCGCGCTGGACCAGCCGCAGCTGGACCAGCTGCTGGACGGCCGGTCGACCATCATGCTGCAAGCCCGCCGCGACGAGCGCGGCCTGGAGGTCGAGGATTTCCGCATCGACGCGAACCGCCTGACCGCGACCGCGCAGGGCCTGGTCAGCACCCTGACCAGCGATGTGCGGGCGCAGATCTCCATGCCGTCGCTGGCCGAGGCCGGGGGCGCATTGGGCGGATCGCTGGAGGCCGAGGCCGTGCTGGGCGGTCCGCGCGACCAGCGCCGCCTGACGGTGACCGGCATGGCCGAGGATCTGCGCATCGGGATCGAGGCGCTGGACAATTCGCTGCGCGGCAGCACCCGTCTGAGCGCCGATGCGGTGCAGACCCGCGCGGGGTTCCAGCTGGAGGAGTTCCGGCTGGAGAACCCGCAGCTGAGCGCCGAGGCGCAGGGCAATTTCGCCGAGGGCGCGCTGGATGCGACGGCGCGGCTGGCGGTGGTGGACCTGTCGTCCATCCGCGCGGACTGGCGCGGCGGCTTTCAGGCCGATGCGGTCCTGCGCGAGGAGGACGGCGCACGCCGGATCGATGTGACCGGCACCGGCCAGGACCTGTCCTTGGGCGCGACCGGCGCCGACGGCGCGCTGACCGGCACGACGCAGCTGGCGCTGAGCGCCAGCGAACGCGACGGCGTGGTGACCATCGACCAGGGACGCCTGACCAACGACCAGATGCAGGCCCGCGTGCAGGGCACCTATGGTCCCGGCGTCACCAACCTGACCGGCGACGTGCAGGTGGCCAGCCTGGCGCCCTTCGGGCCGGGCTGGCGCGGCAGCCTTGACGCGCAGGGCAGCTTCGCCGAGGCCGGCGACGGCATCCGCCGCCTGAGCCTGACGGGCCTGGCGCGCGACCTGTCCCTGGGGCAGGCGCAGGTGGACGGCGCCTTGGCCGGAGAGACCCGCCTGTCGGTCAGCGGCACCGAACGGGGCGGCGTCCTGACCCTGCAGGAGGCCCGGATCACCAACCCCCGCCTGCAGGCCAGCGCCATCGGACAGGTCGGCGCGGGCGCGACCGACCTTCAGGCCCAGCTGGATGCGGGCGATCTGCGCTTTCTGGGCAACGGCATCCGCGGCGCGCTGCAGGCGCAGGCGCGGATCACCGATGACGGCACCACGCGGCGGATCGAGACCACCGGCAGCGCTTCGGGGCTGGCCCTGGGGCAGCCGCGCATCGATCCGGTCCTGGCGGGCCAGACGCGGTTCGACCTGGCCGCCAGCCAGGGCGCGCAGGGCATCTCGGTCCAGCGCCTGTCGGTGACCAACCCGCAGCTGACCGTGACCGCCGACGGCGCGCCCGCGACCGGGATCAACCTGGATGCGCGGCTGTCAGACCTGGGGCTGATCCTGCGCGAATTCCCGGGCGCGGTGGCGGTGACGGGCACGCTGCGCGAGGAGGGGCCGAACTATGCCGTGGACCTGCGCGCCACGGCGCCGGGCAACACCGACCTGCGCGTCGCGGGCCGGGCGGCGCGCGACGGATCGACCACGGACCTGGCGATCACCGGGCGCGCGGATTCCGCGCTGGCCAACACCACCCTGCGCACTCGCAGCGTGGAGGGGCCGCTGGCCATCGATCTGCGGCTGCAGGGTGCGCCCTCGCTGCAGGCGCTGTCGGGCCAGGTGCGGCTGACGGACGGGCGGCTGGCCGATCCGGGCCTGGGCATCCGCCTGGAGGGGATCGACGTCACCGCGGGGTTCCAGTCGGGGCGCCTGCAGATCGACGGCGCGGCCAATGTCGCGCCGGGCGGCCGGGTGACGCTGTCGGGGCCGGTGGACCTGTCGAACGGGGCGGTCGATCTGTCGATCGCGCTGGCGCAGGTCGTGCTGCGCGATCCGAACCTCTATCAGACGGTGGTGGACGGGCAGCTGCGCTTCAGCGGGTCGGGGGCCACGGGTCAGGTCATCTCGGGCCGGATCGACCTGGGCGAGACCGAGATCCGCATTCCGTCCACGGGCCTGGGCGGCGCCCGCGCCATTCCCGACATCAGCCATGTCGGCAGCCAGCGCCCGCCGGTCCGCGCCACCCGTGCGCGCGCCGGGCTGGAGCCCTATCCAAGCGATGCCGCGCTGGAGGCGGGGCTGGCCGGGCCGCCCGCGACGCCCGGCCGCCCGCCGCGGCTGGACCTGGAGATCAACGCGCCGAACCGCGTCTTCATCCGCGGCCGGGGGGTGGACGCCGAACTGGGCGGCGGCTTCCGCGTGCAGGGCACCGCGCGCAACGCCATCCCGATCGGCAACCTGCAGCTGATCCGGGGCCGGGTCGATCTGCTGGGCAACCGCTTCACCCTGACCGAGGGCCTGGTCGAGCCGCAGGGCAGCCTGATTCCGGTGATCCGTCTGGTGGCCGAGACCGAGCGCGACGAGATCACCACGCGCATTATCATCGACGGAGAGGTGCGCGACCCGCAGATCACCTTCGAATCCTCGCCCGAGCTGCCGCAGGAGGAGGTGCTGTCGCAGCTGCTGTTCGGACGCGGCCTGGACAGCATCAGCCCGCTTCAGGCGGCGCAGCTGGCCAATGCCATCGCGGTGCTGGCGGGCCGGGGCGGCGACGGGATCATCAGCAACCTGCGCGACAGCGCGGGCCTGGACGACCTGGACCTGACCACCGACGACGAGGGCAACATCGAGCTGCGGGCCGGGCGCTATCTGTCCGAGAACGTCTATACCGACGTCTCGGTCGGAGAGAACGGGCGGTCCTCGATCAACCTGAACCTGGACATCACCGAATCGCTCAGGGCGCGGGGTTCGGTGGGAAGCGGGGGCGGAAGCTCTCTGGGCGTGTTCTACGAACGCGACTACTGAGGCGGCGGATCAGTCCGCGCCCATCGCGTTGGGCAGGGGGCGCAGGGCGGGGATGACCTCGGCCTGCGCGACGGCCGCGACGGCGGTCATCGGCTGGCCCGACGCCATGCGGAACCGCAGCATCCGCCGCCCGCCCGACAGCGGCGTGACCGTCCAGCCCAGAAGCTGACCCTGCGGCCCGGCCATCGCGCCGCTGAGCGCCGCATCCTCGCCCTGGTCCAGCGCCTCGCGCAGCGCGGCGAAGCCCGGGCCCAGGGGCGACGCGGCCTCCCACACGCCGACCGCCTCGGCCAGGCTGGCCGGCGACGCGCCCCACAGCCCGCGATAGGCCTGGTTCGACAGGACCAGCTGCCCGTTCGTGGCAAAGACCGCCAGCGCGTCGTCCAGCCCGTCCAGCACATGCGCGCCCAACAGCAGGTCGGCCCGGAACTTGCGCGTCAGCGACATCTCGGAGGTGATGTTCTCGAACAGGAAGGCCACCGCGCCGTCGGGATGGGGGCGGCCGGTCACGCGATAGGTCTGCCCGCCGGGCAGCGACCAGGTCTCGACATGGTGGCCGGTGGCGGCGGCGCTCTCCAGGTTGGCCATGTGCTGACGCCAGCTGCGATAGTCCTTGGGTTCGGGCACCATGCGCTGCTCGCGCAGCTGGTCCAGGAAATCGAACAGCGACGGGCGCGCGGTCAGGAAGCCGGTGGGCAGATGCGTCAGGTCGATCAGCGCCGGGTTGAACAGCTGCAGCTTGCGCGTCTGATCGAAGATCGCCAGCCCGATCGGCAGGTCGGCAAAGGTCTTGGTCAGGGTCTGCACGAAGTCGCGCAGGCTGCGTTCGGCCCGCACCGCCGCGTCGGCAGGCAGGGCGAACATCATCACCTGATCGCCCATCCGGTGGCTGTGGCAGTCGTACCAGCTGACGATGCCGTGATCCTCCAGCGCGGCGCGGCGGCTGGCGGTCTCGGCGCCCACGCGGGGTCGCGGCGCGTCCAGCAGCCGCGGCAGCGGCCAGCCGAGCGCGCCTTCGGCCCGCGCCTCGGCCCGGCGCAGATAGGCCGCGTTGGCCCAGGTCACCCGACCCTCGGCATCCAGCCGCCAGACCAGCATCGGCGTCTGGTCCAGCGCCCCGCGCAGCAGCTCCAGCTCCTCCTCCATGGCCTGCAGCGACATCGAATCGACCACGATCCCGGCATGTTCCGCGCCCGGATCGGTCAGCGTCAGCCGCCACAGCCCATGGCCCAGATCCTCGCCCAGCAGGCGCAGCACGGCGCTGCCCTGGCCCTGCTGGCCCACCATCTCGACCCGTCCGACGCGGTCCAGATGGGCCAGCCGGTCCGGCGCCTCGGGAAAGCGCGGTCCGATCCAGCACATCAGCCGCATCCAGTCGTCATCGGGCGTGCCGATCCGGTCCAGAAGCGCGCGCGCCGGCGGGGTCGCGTCGATCAGCCGCGCGGCGTTGAACAGGAACACCATCGGCTGGACCTGCCCGTCCAGCGCCCGGCCGGGCGCCGCGATGCGCCGCCGTCCGCCGCGCCGGGCGTCCCACAGCCGGATCGCCGCGACCGCCAGCAGGACCGAGACCGTCCCGCACAGGACCGCCACCGCCACGAAACCCGCACCCTGGATATCCACCGTCGAAGTCCCCCTTCAGTTCCCGCGGATCATAGGGCGGTCGTGATTAACAACCCGTTAAGACGCGTTCAGCGCGCATCGAAGGTCGGGTTGTGCGCCAGCGCGACCCGGTCATGCGCGCGGATGCGCTCCAGCGGCCAGCGCACCGACACGACCGCGCCCGGCCCGCCATTGGCGAAGGTCAGCCGCGCGCCCGACCGCTCCAGCAGGGTCTTGGCGATGAAGAGGCCCAAGCCCATCCCCTCATAGCTGCCGCGCTGTGCCTCGGCGCGCCGCGTCAGGTAGGGGTCGCCGATCCGCGACAGCAGATGCGGCGGAAAGCCCGGCCCGTCGTCGCGCACCGTGACGACCAGCGCGCCCTGCGTCACCTGCGTCTCGATCACGACGCGGCTCTCGGCAAAGTCGACGGCGTTCTGGATCAGGTTGCGCAGCGCGTGGATGATGGCCGGGTCGCGGTGGATCACCGGACCCTCGGCATGGATCTCGATCTGCGGGCCGCGATCGGCATGGGGCTCGGCCGCGTCCTCCAGCACGGCGCGCAGGGGGGCCGCGCGCATGTGCAGGTCGTCCTTGCCCGCGCGACCCATGCTGCGCAGGATCGCCGCGCACCGGTCGGCGCTGTCGCGCAGGGCGATGGCGTCGGCGCGCAGGTCGGGCCGGTCCTCCAGCTCGTCGGCCAGCTCGGCCGCGATCAGCTTGATGGTGGCCAGGGGGGTGCCCATCTCATGTGCGGCTGCGGCGACGACGCCGCCCAGATGCTGCAGGCGCTGTTCGCGCGCAAGGGCCATCTGCGTCGCGAAAAGCGCCCCCGAGGTGTCCGACAGTTCGCCCGTGACGCGATGCGCATAGCCCGCGAAGAACACCACCCCGATGACCAGCGCGACCCAGTGGCCCAGGGCCAGGATCGGCTCCATCCGCAGGATCTCTCCGTCCGGGTCGCGCAGCGGCAGCCCGAAGACCGCCGCGACCGAGATCAGCGCCACCGTCGCCAGCCCCAGGGCCAGCACCTGCCGCGCGTTCAGCGAGGCGGCCGCGATGGTCACCGGTGCCAGCACCAGGAGCGCGAAGGGATTGGCCATCCCCCCGGTCAGCGCCATCAGGGTCGAGATCTGGACCAGGTCGAAGGACAGCTGCCGCACCGCGCGCCCCGGAGAGGTGCGCTTGGGCGGGCGCAGAAACAGCCACAGGTTCATGGTGATGGACGCCGCGATCAGCAGGATGATCGGCGTCTTCCAGAAGCCGATGCCCATCATCCACGCGACGATCACCGCGGCCATCTGCCCGCCGATCGCGAACCAGCGCAGCAGCACCAGCGTGCGCATGCGGATGGGCTCGGCCTTGGGCGTCTCGATGGGCGCGGAGAACCTCTCGGCGAAGGCGGCCTGGCGCGGATCGGGCGCGGGATCCGAGGACATCGACATCAACCGCCCCTGCTGCGACATTGCCCGACCTTGATACCCGCCGGTCGATGCGCGATCAATGCGCACATTCGTCACGCCAGAGGAGCCCGCCATGACCGACCGGAAAATCCTGATGATCGGGGCCGCCGCAGCCGTCGGCGTGCTGGTGGGCGGATCGCTGTTCCTGCTGACCCGCGACGACGTGGCAGTCGCGCAATGCGGCGGCAGCGCCGTGGCGGGCGGCATGGACGCCTTCGGCACCGATTTCGTGCTGACCCGCGAGGACGGGGTCCGCGTGACCCAGGACGAGGTATTCGACAAGCCGTCGCTGCTCTATTTCGGCTTCACCTTCTGTCCCGACGTCTGCCCGCTGGACGCCGCCCGCAACGCCGAGGCCGAGGCCCTGTTGACCGAGGAAGGGCGCGACGTGCAGACCGTGTTCGTCACCGTCGATCCGCGTCGCGACACGCCCGAGGTCCTTGCGGACTATACCGACATGTTCTCGGACCGCATGGTCGGGCTGACCGGATCGGACGAGGAGATCGCCGCCGTGAACAAGGGGTGGCGCAACTACTTCAAGCTGAACGACGAGGAGGACAAGGAGTTCTACCTGGTCGATCACATGACCAACACCTATCTCGTGATGCCCGGCAACCGGACGGTCGAGTTCTTCTCGCGCGACACCGCGCCCGAACGCATCGCCGAGACGGTCGCCTGCCACATGGATGCGGCCGCGTAAGGCAGTTTGTCGCATGGGGTTTGCATTCCGCGACGCCATCGCCCACCTTCTGCACACATTCCCGGGAAAGGGGTTCGGATGGAACAGTTGAACGCACAGATCGGCCCCGACGCCTCCCTGCTTCTGGTGGACGACGACGAGATCTTCGTGACCCGCCTGGCGCGCGCGATGGAGAAGCGGGGCTTCCAGACCGAGACCTCGCTGACGGTCGCCGGCGCCATGCGCATGATCGAGCGGCGCGCCCCGGCCTATGCCGTGGTGGACCTGCGTCTGGAGGACGGCAACGGGCTGGACGTGGTCGAGGCGCTGCGCGACAAGCGGGCGGACGCGCGCATCATCGTGCTGACCGGCTATGGCGCGATCGCGACCGCCGTGGCCGCCGTCAAGATGGGCGCGACCGACTATCTGGCCAAGCCCGCGGATGCCAATGACGTGACCTCGGCCCTGCTCTCCAGCGGCGAGCTGCTGCCGCCCCCGCCCGAGAACCCGATGTCCGCCGACCGCGTCCGGTGGGAGCATATCCAGCGCGTCTATGAGCAGTGCGAACGCAATGTCAGCGAGACCGCTCGCCGCCTGCACATGCATCGCCGCACGCTGCAGCGCATCCTGGCCAAGCGCGGCCCGCGCTGAGGGCAGGGCGGCTCAGGCCGCCACCACCCTCCGGCCGCGCCACAGGATGAACAGACCCGACAGGACGACCAGAGCCGAGCCCAGCAGCGTGCCGGGCGTCAGCCGCTCCCCGAACAGCGCGATGCCCAGCATCAGCCCGAACAGCAGCCGGGTGTAGCGGAACGGCGTGACCGCCGAGACCGCGCCCGTGCGCATCGCCTTCATCAGGCCGGAATAGGCCGCCGTCCCCACGACGATGGTCGCCGTCAGAAGCAGCGCGGTCCGCGCGTCCGGAACCCGGAACGCCTCCTGCCGCCACAGCGAGAACATGAGCCCCGCCGTCGCCAGCGCCAGAAAGCCGTAGAGGCCCAGAACCGCCGTGCCCAGGCTTTTCGGAGCCGCGCGGCTTGCCAGGTCGCGGCCCGCAAAGCCCAGCATGCCGACCACCGCCAGCAGCGACAGGGCCGAGAACCCCTCGGTCCCCGGACGCAGGATGATCAGCACGCCGCTCAGGCCCAGGCCGATGGCCGTCCAACGCCGCCAGCCGACCCGTTCGCCAAAGATCATCGCGGCCGAGGCCACCACGACCAGCGGCGTGGCCTGCAGGATCACCGTCGCGGTGGACAGCGGGATCAGCGCCAGCGCCAGGACGTAGAACAGTCGCCCCGTGATCTCGAGGACGACCCGGATGCGCATGGCGCGCGACATCACGTCCCGCGTCATCAGCGCCTCGCCCCGCCGCAGGGCGACGGCGGCGAACAGGACCGCGCCGCCCAGGCCGAACAGGATCATGACCTGACCGACGGGCAGGACCGCGGCCACGGCCTTGACCAGCGCGTCCTCGACCGCAAAGGCGGCCATCGCGAAGGTCATCCAGGCCGCGCCGGCCAGATTCTGCCGATGATCGGACGGCAGGGTCACGCCCCGCGGTCCTGCTCGTCATGCGCCCAGAGATAGGCGATGAACGCGCTTTTGATGACGCGCAGCAGGATCATGGTGAGCGCGCCGGTGATCGCGCCCACGATCAGCAGGAGCATCAGCGGGCTGGGCCGGAACACGACCCAGGTGTAGCCCAGCAGCGGGATCAGCAGCAGCAGCATGATCGTCATGGTGAAGAAGGCCGGGCCGTCCGCCGCCGGATAGCGCCGGAAGGGCAGGCCGCAGCCCTGGCATTCCGGAATGACGTCCAGATAGCCCCTCAGGATGCGTCCCTCTCCGCAATTGGGGCAGCGGTTGCGCAGGCCGCGCATGACGGCCGCCTTGTCCTTGCGTTCTTCCGGCATCCCGATCCGCCTTCCCAGCCCCGTTTGCACCCTGCGCAATGCATGGCCTTTATGCCAAATATTGCAATGACGATCGTTCGGTCAAATCTGAAAATAGGCGTAATAAAGCACGCTCCGCTTGTCCGTGCGGCCATGCATCGCAAGCATCTGATCCCTGACAGACCGGACATTCTGGGGGCCTGACGTGTGTAAGCCACGTTCCGTCGATGAGGCGCCCCTGAAATATCCGGGCATCGTCGAGGCGCTCGAGGCCGACATCCGGCGCGGCAGCATCTGCCCGGAGACCGCCTGCCTGCGCAGCGCACCATCGCCGAGGCGCTGGACGTGGACCTGACGACGGTGACGCGGGCCTCCAACGAGGCGCGGCGGCGCGGTCTGGTCGCCGCGCATGCCGGGCGGGGGACCTTCGGCCGCGAGGACCCGGAGCCCCGGCGGCGGCCCCGTGCCCCTGCCAGATTTGTCCATGAACATTCCCCCGCAGCCGGCCGCGATCGACTTTCGCCGCCTGTTCGCGCAAACGATGAACGCGGTGCTGTCGGGGCCGCGCGGCAGGCTCTGCCTGCGGTATCGGCAGGGCGCGGGGCGCTGGCGGATCGCCAGGCCGGGGCACGCTTGGCTCTCGGCGCGGATCGGGGCCGCCGGTCCGAGCGGGTCGTTCTGGCCGCAGGGGCGCAGTCGGGGCTCTATGCGCTCTGCGCACTACTGCTTGCGGCCGGGGACGTTCTGCCCGCCGGTCGGCTGACCGATCCCGGCCGCCGGGCGGTCGCCGCGCAGCAGGCCCTCGGGATCGAGCCCATTGCCATGGGCGATGGCGGGCTGATCCCCGAGGATTTCGAGCGCGCCTGCCGGATGGCGGCCCCGAAGGCGCTGTATGTGGTGCCCTCCATCAACAATCCGACGACTGCGACCCTGTCCAAGGCGCGCCGCATCCGTATCGCGGCCATCGCCCGCCGCTTCGGCGTGACCCTGATCGAGGACGATCCCGACGGCGCCCTTTGGTCCGACCGGGCCGCGGCCTTGGCGGCCCTGGCGCAGGAGCTGACATGGCATCTGGCCACGCTGTCGAAATGCGTGACGCCGGCGCTGAGGGTTGCCTACGTCGCGGCGCCCGATGCGGACGGTGTCCATGCCACCTGCGGTTCGCCCGATCCGACGCCCGCGCCCCCTTTTTTCAGCCATAGGCTCGATGCCGTGCGGCGTGCTTTGAGACAGGTTGCGTCGATCATGATCGTCTCATGCCCGGCACTTCTGGCGGCCA
>NZ_JBYLFR010000015.1:0-79671 GCF_057748165.1 Paracoccus sp. NIOT.M2S5SZ12 | reverse complement strand
TCTGGCGCCTGCGTCATCTGGCAACAGTCTCCGGGTCGATCCCAAGATCCTGGCTCAACGTCGCGGGCGAAGCTGGCGATCACTCGCGCCAAGCCCTCAGACCGATGGCGCGCCGGCCCTCGCTCTTGCAGCTCCGGTGGCGTGCGTGGTCGTGACGCTTCCGTGACGAACTGGGCTCGTCATGCCTCCTTCCATTCCTCAGAAAAGATCGAACCATCAAACCGCGGGATCAAACAGCTAGGCCGGATTGCCGCCGGCTTCGGTCCGCGGCGGGCCGAAGCGGGTACGCATCCGCGTCTCGATCTGGTCGCGGGTCTGGCGATAGGCGGCCAAGCGCGCCTCGCGCCCCTCGGCCAGGCCGGTCGGGTCCATGATGGGCCAGTACTCGACCTCCAGATGCGCGTGCCGCGTCATCTCCAGCGCCATGCGCTGGCTGGCGGGCGACAGGGCGACAATCAGGTCGAACTGGCTCAGATCGTCGCCCCAGTCCTGCATCTCCTCGAAGCTGCGGCTGCGATGGTTCGCCAGCGGCACGCCGATCTCGTCGCAGACGGCGATGGCGAAGCCGTCGACCTCCATGTCGTTCTTCACGCCCGCCGACTGCACATAGGCGGCGCGGCCGTAGAACTTCTTCATCATCCCCTCGGCCATGGGCGAGCGGATGGAATTGTGGTCGCAGCAGAACAGAACCGATGAGGGGATCTTGTCCTGCGCCATCGGGTCAGGCCTGCGGGATCAGCGCGCAGATCAGGGTGAACAGGCGCCGCGCCGTGTCGATGTCCAGCCCGGCCTTGCCCTCCAGCCGCTCCTGCAGGGTGCGCGCGCCTTCGTTGTGGATGCCGCGCCGGGCCATGTCGATGGCCTCGATCTGCGCGGGCGGCAGGCGCTTCACGGCCTCGAAATAGCTCTGGCAGATCTGGAAATAGTCCTTCACCACCTGCCGGAACGGCCCAAGCGACAGGTGGAACTCGGCAACCTTGGCGTCGTCTTCGGTGGTGACGTCGAAGACCAGCCGCCCCTCGCGGATGCACAGCTCCAGCACGAAGGGTCCGTCTGGCGCCGCCGCCCCGTCCCGGCCGGGCACGGTAAAGCTGTTATCTTCGATCAGGTCGAAGATCGCGACGCGCCGCTCCTGCTCCATCTCGGGCGTGGCGGGCGGGATGGCGCTGTCGTCAATCTCGATCCGGATGATGCGCGTCATTCATGCGGTCTTTCGTTCAATGTCCCAAGCCGAGCCTGAACCGAAGCGCCATGCGCCTGCAAGCCCTCCGATGCGGCAAGACGCACGGCGGCCGGTCCGATCGCGGCCAATGCCCCCGGCGTCAGCCGCGCCATGGTCGTCCGCTTGAGGAAATCCATCACCGACAGGCCCGAACTGAACCGCGCCGACCGCGCCGTGGGCAGGACGTGATTCGGCCCGCTGACATAGTCCCCCACCGCCTCGGGCGTATGCGCGCCCAGAAAGATCGCGCCGGCATGCACGCATTGCGCGGCCAGCGCCTCGGGGTCAGCCACGCAGAGCTCCAGATGCTCGGGCGCGATGCGGTTCGACAGGGCGGCGGCCCGGTCCAGGTCCTCCACCACAATCAGCGTGCCGTAATCGCTCCAACTGGCGCCCGCGATGGCCGCGCGCTCCAGCGTGGGGATGATCCGCTCGACTTCTGCCGCCACGGCGCGGGCCATGGCCGGATCGGTGGTGATCAGGATCGACTGCGCATCCGCGTCATGCTCGGCCTGCGCCAGCAGGTCCCAAGCCAGCCATTCGGGATTCTGCTCGCCATCGGCGATGACCAGGACCTCGGAGGGGCCCGCGATCATGTCGATGCCCACCCGGCCAAAGACCTGCCGTTTCGCCGCGGCGACATAGGCGTTGCCCGGCCCGGTGATCTTGTCGACCGGCTGGATGGTGTCGGTGCCGTAGGCCATCGCCGCCACCGCCTGCGCGCCGCCGATGCGATAGATCTCGTCCACGCCGGACAGCTGAGCCGCCAGCAGGACCAGCGGGTTGATCACCCCGCCGGGCGTCGGCACGCAGATGACCAGGCGTTCCACCCCCGCGACCCGCGCCGGGATCGCGTTCATCAGCACGCTGGAAGGATAGGCCGCCTGCCCGCCCGGCACATAGAGGCCCGCCGCCGACACGGCACTCCACCGCCAGCCCAGGGTCGCGCCCTCGGGGTCGGTCCAGCTGGCATCCTCGGGCATCTGGCGGGCGTGATAGGCCCGGATGCGCTCGGCGGCGAGGGCCAGGGCGGCGCGGTCCTCTGGCGTGACGCGCGCCACCTGCTCGGCGATCTCCTCGGGCGAGAAACGCAGCGTCGCGGGCGTCAGGTCCAGCCGGTCGAAGCGCGAGGTCAGATCGCACAGCGCCGCATCGCCCCGCTCGCGCACGTCGCGGATGATCGCCGCGACCGCGTCGTTCACATCGGTCGAATCCTCGCGCTTGGCGCCCAGCATGGCACGAAAGCCCTGTTCGAAATCGGCATCGGCGCTGTTCAGAAAGACCGGCATCTTCATTCCCTTCATGTTCCCGCGCGCCCTACCCCGCGCCCCCGGCCGGCTCAAGCGCCGGGGCGCGGACAGAATGCCGCGGTCCGTTTGCCTGCGGGCCGGCCTCAGTCCGGATGCGCCGGCGCCTTGCCCGAGACCGCCCGATGCGGGCGCGTCACGTCGTGCAGGTCCAGGTTGATGCATTCGACATCGACCAGGATCGTGCCGTCGCCCGCGAAGTCCAGCGACAGGCGGCCGGTGCCGTCCTCTCCGCCCTGCCAGCGGATCGCCAGCAGCGACAGGACCGTGTCGGCATCGCGGCCGACGCCGTCGCTGACCACGCGCATCACGTCGCTGATGACCAGCACCGAGCGCACGCGTTCGAACTCGCGGCCTTGGGCCTGGGCCTCGCCCGCATCCTCCCACCGGAAGCGCGTGACCAGCAGTGCCAGCCGCCGCGCGCGCGCGTCATGGGTGATGTCGGCCCCGGTCAGCACCGCGTCCTGCACCAGCGCCGACAGGATGCGCAGATCGACCTCGTCCTCGGCCCTCAGGGCCAGCGGCCGGGGGTCGGCATCGGCGAAACGGGCATCCTGTGACATGGATCACTCCTCCTTGACGCGTTCGATATGGGCACCCACGCCGCGCAGCTTGCGCACGACCTGCTCGTATCCGCGATCCAGGTGATAGACGCGGCTGACGGTGGTCTGGCCCTCGGCGGCCATCCCCGCCAGGATCAGGCTGACCGAGGCGCGCAGGTCGGTGGCCATCACCGGCGCCCCGCGCAGCTTCTCGACCCCGGTGACGGTCGCATGACCGCCATGAACCTCGATCTGCGCGCCCATGCGGGCCAGTTCAGGCGCATGCATGAAGCGGTTCTCGAAGATCGTCTCCTCCAGCACCGAGGTGCCTTCGGCCAGGCACATCAGCGCCATGAACTGCGCCTGCAGGTCGGTCGGAAAGCCCGGGAAGGGCTCGGTCCGGACATTGACGGCGCGCACGCGACCATTGCGGCGCGCGACCTTCAGGCCGCGCTCAGTCTGCTCGACGCTGATCCCGGCCTCGTCCAGCTTCTCGCAGAAGGCCGCAAGCAGGTCGATCCGGCCACCCAGCAGCTCGACCTCGCCGCCGCACATGGCGGGCGCCAGCATATAGGTGCCCAGCTCGATCCGATCGGTCACCACCCGATGCGTGGCGCCGTGCAGCGCGTGCACGCCCTGGATGGTGATGGTCCCGGTCCCCTCGCCCTCGATCTGGGCGCCCATTGCGCGCAGGCATTGCGCCAGATCGACGATCTCGGGCTCGCGCGCGGCGTTCTTCAGCACCGTCGTGCCGCGTGCCAGCGTCGCCGCCATCAGCGCGTTCTCGGTCGCGCCCACGGACACGACCGGAAACTCGAAGAGCGCACCCCTCAGCCCGCCCGCCGGCGCCTTGGCGTGGACATAGCCATCCCGCAGGTCCAGCGTCGCGCCCATCGCCTCCAGCGCGCGCAGGTGCAGATCCACGGGCCGCGCCCCGATCGCGCAGCCGCCCGGCAGCGACACCTCGGCCACGCCGTCGCGCGCCAGCATCGGTCCCAGCACCAGGATCGAAGCGCGCATCTTGCGCACGATGTCGTATTCCGCCCGATGGCTGGTCATCGCATGGCTGGACAGGGCCAGCACCTGGCCCTCCTGCAGGCTGGCCACCTCCGCGCCAAGGGAGCCCAGCAGCGCGGTCATGGTGCGGATGTCGGACAGGCGCGGCGCATTGGTCAGCGTCAGCGGCTGGTCCGTCAGCAGCGTCGCGGGCATCAGCGTCAGGCAGGCGTTCTTTGCACCCGCGATCGGGATCTCCCCGTGAAGCGGGCCATTCCCCGTGACGATGATCTGGTCCATCAGCTGTCCTTGCCTGTCTCGCCGCCCGCGTCCGGGGCGGTCTCGTTGTCGGTCCGGCCGGCCCGCGCGCGCGCCTGCGCCTTGCGGCGTGCCAGATTCGCGCGCAGCGCCTCGCGCAGGCGCTCCTCGCGGTCGGACGATGCTGGCTTGTCGCGGTTGCGGTCGGTCATGGCAGACCTGTTAGCGCCGCGCGCGCCTCTCGTCCAGCAAACGCACGCAACCTTGGCCGTCATTCGCCAAAATCGCGAAAATTCGCATCCACCCCCTTGCGCGCCCCCGCAGCATTGTCTAAACGCCGCCTCACGATGCTGTGGTAGCTCAGTGGTAGAGCACACCCTTGGTAAGGGTGAGGTCGAGAGTTCAATCCTCTCTCACAGCACCATCCCAACCCCCTGTATTTGCTGGATACTTTGGCCGAATCGCAGCGTGTCTGTCGGCCACCTACATACACATTTTGGGCGTCATTTTGGGCGCAGAAGGCCAGCAAATGAACTTCGATCTTGTTCTGAAAGACACCGGATATTGGGAGATTCGCCCCAAGGCGAAACTCAAAGACGTTCCCGCGGACGCACTCCCCGCGTTTCTCGGCCCTGACGGGACGCCTTATTCGGCTTGGCGCCAGATCCGCGACGGAAACTGGCAACCCCGCGTCGCTTTTCTGGAGGGCCGCTTCTGGCGGATAACGTGGGCCGGATCAGAGGCCACACGGGTTGAGGCGCCTGCAGGTTGGTGGCTTGTGTGCGACTCATCCGGGGGCGTGTTCGCTCTGCCTCCTGGAGACAGCGATGAGTTGGCCCGTGTCCTGAAGCTAGCCGAAGAACGATCCAACGTCAGCGAATAGCGCCTGACGCCGCGCCAGTTCGACCTCAGGCGCGGGCCTGCCGCGCGCCGGGGCGGCCTGCTGCACGGGCTCCGGGTCCGGCAGCATCGTGGCAGGGCCGTCGTTGGGCTGGGCGAACATATCTGCCAAGCTGATCGCGGACGGCATGGCCGGCGTGTTCGGCTGCGCCGCCCCATAGGACAGCCCGCCTGTGCCGCCCGCCATGCCCAGCATCTGCGCGGCCTTGGCCCGGTGTGGGCCGAACTGGTTGTTGACCTTGTCGGCCACGGTGCCTGGCGCGCCGCCGTTGGCAGCGTCCGAGGCGCCGTAGCGCCCGACCCGTCCCGCGTTGACGGCCGAATACATGTCCATCAGGCCCATGCCGGGCCGGTAGCCCGCATTGGTCAGATACTTCTCGACGGCCTGCATCTGGGCGGCGACGGGCATGTCCTGCGTCACGCCGTATTGCTGACGCTGCGGCTCGCCCCACTGGATCAGGCCGCGGTGCTGGCCCCATTGCGTCGTCGGGCCTGCCATCCACGGGTCGAAGGTCCCGGCCGTCTCGTAGGAGATTACCGTCGCCAGATCGACCGGATTGGCCCCCAGACGCGAAGCCGACGCGCGGATGGCCGCCGCCAGATCCGGCGTCATTGGGCCATCCCCGCGAACGGGTCTTCATCATCGCTCTGGTCGCCGGCCAGGATGTTTGCCACGGTCGGCAGGCGCACCCCGAAGCGGGTCAGAAAGGCCCGGTTCTCGGCCGCCTCGTCCGCGGGGTTGTAGCGGCGCAGCAGCGAGGCCGCGAGGTCGGGATCGTTCACGGCGCGCGACATCAGTTCGTCGATCGCGCGGCCCTGCACCTTGGCGCTGCGGTTGCGCAGGAAGGTCGACAGCACGTCCACGATCGCAATGGTCGGCGACAGCTGCCCGCGGTTCACCGACCGTGCGCGAGAGGCGATCGAGGCCGTCGACAGGGCCGGGTCGAACTTGCCGGACAGCGACTGCGCGGTGCCGGAGGCGCCGACGGCCTTGGCGTTCACCGAGGCGTCGGCATTGGACAGGGCGTCTACGACCCCGCGGATGTCGGCCAGATGCTCCGGGTTGTCCTCCCACAGCACCTCGGCCGTCTTGGCGAAGCGCGGGTCGTCGAACAGGCGCTGCAGCTTCCGGCCGCTCCACCGCTGCACGCCGTCGGCCGACGTCATCGTGGGCGCGTCCAGCTTGCCGGTGCCCGAGACTTCCTCCCACAGGGCGGCGCGGGCCGCCGCGCGGGTGTCGGGCGTGTCGCCAGCGACGTCCAGCAGTTCGCGGACCGCGCGCTCCGGCTGCGCCGACTTCCAGGCCGTGCCGATGGCCGCGCGGGTCTGGGTGTCGTCGTATCGCAGGTATTTTCCGGCGGCGGACGTCCCGCCCGGCCGGTATGCCTTCTCGGCGGCCTTCGCCACGGCCTCGGCCTGATCCAGCGTCTGCTTGCTGGTGCCGGCGCGATCCAGCGCGGTCCGCGCCTCGGGGAAGTCGCTGAAGGCGAAGTTGCGCTCCTGCATGAACCGGGCCAGCGCCTCCGGGCTGCGGGTCGCCTTGGCGGCCTGCGCGTCGGCCAGTAGGGTCTGGCCCAGCGCCTTGCGCGCGGCCGGATCGGTGCCGACCTCGGCCATCACCGCGCGGTAATCGGTCTCGCCGGCCATTGCCCGTCCCGGCACGGCCTCGTCGGGCATCCGGGGCTGGCCACGGCCGGTCTCCCGCAGGATGTCCGGCACGGCGCCGCGGTCCTCGAACCGCTTGCCGACGTCCAGCCGCCGCGCCTTGGCTTCGGCCATCAGGGCGCGCTGGTCTTCGGGAAGCGCGTCGTTGATGAACTGGTCGACCTCGTCCAGATACTGACCGGTGACGCGCTTCTGCTGGTTCGTGGCGTTCGGCGACTGGATGTCGCTGGACAGGCCGGATCGCATCGACAGGGCCTCTCGGACGGGCACCTGCGCCTCGCCCTCGGGCGCCAGCTGCGCCGGGACGTTGGCCTCGCTCGGCATGAACCGCTGCCGGTCGTTGAGGGGCAGCCCTTCCGTCACGCCCTCGACGCGCTGGCGGAGCGCGCCCGCGTCGACCGGGATGCTTTCGTCGATCTGCCCGTAGAGGGCGGCGATGCCTTCCAGTTCCTGCGCCTGGCGGTTGGCCAGCCCGGTCCGAATGACGGCCCCGCGCTCTACCGCGCCCGGCACGACCAGATCGGCGGCCGCGTCGTCGAACTGCGTCCGGGCAGCCGACAGGCCGTCATTGGCCTGGTCGATGCGGCCCTGCGCGCCGAAGGACAGCGCCTCGCGCAGCGCGGCCGGGTTATCGCCCGGCGCCAGCGCGGAGATGCGGTCATCCACGGCGGCCGCGTTCCCGGTGCGCCGCAGGTTCGCCGCGCCCGGTGTCAGCGTGTCGGTGTTGTAGGCCAAGGTCGACAGGCCGGGATCTTGAACCCGATCCGCGATGTTGGCGCGGAAGCCGGGGATGGCCCTCTCGGCGTCGGACTGCTGCGACAGCGCGCGGGCCAGCGGCGACGCATCAACCGCGCCGGGCCCCTGATTTGCGTAGCGCGCTTGCATGTCGGACGAGTTGTTGATGATACGGTCCACGACCTCGCGCCCGGCCACGTCGTCGAACGCGCCGGTCCGGCCCGTGGCCGCGCCGACCATGTTCCGGCCGAGGCCGCCGAGCGCGTTCACCGTCCCGAGCGTCAACATGCCGCCGCCCGCCCCGAGAAGATCGGACCACCAGGTTCCCTCGCCGTCGGGCGTCACGATCTCATTGGCGGCCTGCGCACCGGTTCCGGCGGCCCCCGCGTAAGTCATCTCGCGCAGCGCAACCCGTTTGGGGGCGACAGCCATGGGCTCTACGAAAGAGCGGGCGATCGGGCTCATGCGCCGCGCACCCTTGACGCCAACGCTGGCTGCCTTGGCCGCGAGGCCGCCAACCGGGACAGCGGTCGCGCCCATTTCCTCGCCGATCCGGTTCGCGAAACGGCCCGCGCCGGTCTGCGGCTCGTAGTCCGGGACCATCCCGCCGGCGCGCAGAAGCGCGTCGATGCTGTCGACGCCGCCGACCGGCCGGTCCGAGAAGGGCGTCATGCCTTGCTCGCCGGGCAGCAGGTTCAGAAGCATGGGCGACGCATTGACGGCCTCGACGGGCAGGCCCGCCACATTGGCGACGCCCTTGCGGATGCCGTCGGCCGCAGATCCGGCCACGTCCGTCGCCACGTCTCCGAAGCGGCTCCAGAAGCCGGGTTCCTCGGGGGCGGCCTCGGCCGGGGGCGGCGCGACGGCGCGTTGTTCCTGCGCCAGCAGGCCTTGGATGGCTGAACGCATGGTGTCCTGATCGGTCCCGGCGGGGAACTCCAGCACGCGCCCGTCGGGCAGTTCGACCTCGATCATTCTAAGGCTCCCGTTGCGGGGTTGAAGCGCAGGCGCTGCGCGCCGCCCGGCGCGGGCGGGACGACGAGGCCGTCATCCGGCACGACAGGCGCGGCGGGCGCGCCGCCTGGGATGCCCACGGTGCCCATGGTGCCGATCTGGCCGGTCTGCGATGCGGCCCCCAGGAAGCGGCTCTGCTGCTCCAGCTGCTGAATGGCCATGTCCAAGCGGGCCAGACTGTCGGCCTGGTTCGACAGGGGCCGGTCGAGGCCGAGCGATCGCCGCGCGGTCCGCAGCATCTCGTTGGACAGTCGCTCCCCCGTCATGGCCTTTGCATACTGGAACGCGAGCATGTTGCCGAGCATGTCAATCGCGGGCAGCGACGGATCGAACAGTTCCGACGCGAGCCCGCCGTCGATCAGCCCCGCCTGGACCGCTTGCGCGGCCTCTTGCGACGCCCCGCCCAGCAGATTGCCCAGTTCGGTGCCCGACTGGATCAGGTTCTGGCCGGTGCCTCGGATGTAGCCGACGAGGCCCTGCGAGGCGCCGTTGTCCGCGATCATCTGGCGCAGCGACTGCGCGGTGCCGATCGCGGCGCCGAGTTCCAGGCGCTGCTGCTCGACCTTGCCTGCCGTGGTCTTGCCAAGGCCGACGTCATCGGCGCTGCCCTGCGCCGCGGTCGAGAACATGGTCGTGCCGGTCGGCAGCGGCGCGCCGGTCTGCGGGTCGACCAGACCCTGCGGCGTTTCGAGGGCCGTGGTCTGCGTCCCGTCCGGCAGGCGAGCGTTGGTCAGGTTCGGGCTGCCGGTCATGCGGTCGTTGCTGTATTCGGCCACCTCGGGCATCGTCTCGAAGCCGAGCGCGGCCAGCGTGTCACTGTCCAGGCCGCGGGTCTGCTCGCCCGGCGACAGCGGCGCCATCAGGTTGTCGGTCATGTTCGTCTGCAGCGCCGTCCGGTTGTCGCGGACGTTGTTCTCGGTCGACGCATCGTAGCTGCGGTCGGCTCCATACATCGTGCCCTGCAGGTCGAGGTCCTGACCGCGGCGGGTCGTGACGTCTCCCATGATGCCGAGGGCCATCGCGCGGGCGTTGTCCCGGACGTTGTTCTCGGTCGAGGCGCCATAGACCAGATCCTGACCGCGGCGGGTCGTGGCGTCGCCCCTCTCGACAGCGCCCCAGGACTGGTTGGGCGTATAGAGACCCGCGCCGATGCCGATGCGGTCGTTGATCGGGCCGTCGCCCGACACGAACATGTCGATCAGGCCGGTGCGCTGCGCCTCGGCCATGGCCTTCTGCCGGTTGGCGTCGGCCGTCGCGTAGCCGGCCAGTTCCTGCCCCGACATGGGTGCGAACAGTCCGGCCAGGTTCTCGAACGCCTGCCCGATCGCCGGGTCCGCGTAGCGGCTCTTGATGGTCATCCGAGGAGCCCTCCACGCACGCTGTTGACGCCTTGCACGCCGGCGCCGCGCAGGCCCGCCGCGAGGCGGTCGCCGCCGGGCAGCCACCGGTCGGTGCTGTTCGTGACGATCGGGTTGCCCGCGCCGGCCATGCTGGCGTAGCCGCCCAGCACCGCCCCGCCGCCTTTCAGCAGGTCGCCCAGCAGCCGCTTGTCTCCGCCCTGCATCGACGCGGCGTCCAGTTCGAAGGCGTTGGCGTCGCTGGACCCGCGCCGGAAGCCGGTCAGTTGGTCGATCTCGGCCGACGCGCGGCCCATGCCCCGCATCCGGTCGCCCAGCAGATCCCCGAAGGACCGCATCGACGCGAGGTTGGCCGCGTTCTCGCTGGCGCGCTGCGCGGCGTTGCCGCTCTGCGTCTGCAGTTCGCGCGTCGTGATCGAGGACGTGCCTTCCGGCGCGACCATACCGGCCGTGACGTTGGCGTCGCCGGCCAGTGGCGCCTCGTAGAACTGCGTCAGGTCGACCGTTCGCTGGCCCTGGTCCTGCGTGAAGTCGGCCATCTCGTTTTGGCTGCCCTGTGACAGGTTCTGCTGGCGCTGCTCCATGCCCTGCTGGCGGACCCGTTCGGCCTCCAGCGCGGCCGACCGCGCGCGGGCGGCCTGGTTGTTGGCCGATGCGTGGGCCAGCGAGCCGCCGGCGGTCAGCGCAAGGGCGAGCATAGGAAGGGGGATCATGGTCTCGCTCCTTATCCGGTGACGCGGACGGCGCCGGTCGGGGCGCCGTAGCTGACGGGCGTGTAGCCGCGGCTCGCGCCGCCGCTGGCGGCATAGGCGCGCTCAGCCGCGTAGCGCGAGCCCAGCTGGTCGGTGAAGCCCGCGAACATGTCCGCGAGGGGGCTGAAGTCGCCTGCCGGGCGGGACAGGGCCGTCGCACGCGCGCGGGCCGCGTTCGTCGCGCCGGTCGCGTCGCCGGTCGCGTTGACCTGCGAGATCAGCTCGGCGCGGGCGTCCTCGACGGCGTTGCGCGCGGCGTTCTGCTGCTCCAGCGCCTGATCCGCGATCTGCTGCTGTCCGAGCGAATATATCTCCTGCAGTTCGCCGCCCTGCGTGGCGCGGGTCGAACTGTCCAGCTTCCCGCCGCGGGCCAGATCGTAGACCAGCTGCTTGTTCGCGTCCTGGTGCTGCTGCTCCAGCTGCGGGCTGGCGAAGTCCCGGTAGCTGTCCGCGATGCCGCTGAAGAACTCTGGCGTGAACTGATCGTCAAACGTCTTGTTGATGTTGGCCGTGCCTTCGGCGACGCGCGCCTGGCGGGCTTCTTCTTCCTCGCGGGCGCGACGCGCTTCGCGTTCGGCCTGTTTTCCTGCGCTATTGCCCATCCAGATCGAGCCTCATTGCATAGCCGTATTTGCGGAAGCCGAAGCGGGAGAGGAAGCGTGCGGTCTGCTCCGACGAGACGTCGTTGTCATTCCCGCCAAGCACCTCGATCGCGCCCATGTCGCGGCTCCACTCGACCAGTTTCTTCACAAGCAGTGCGGCCGCCCGAGTGCCGCGTTTGTCGGGTCTGACGAACATTACTTCCTGACAGGTGAAAAGGCCAGCAAAACTGCGGTATAGGCCCCAGGTCGCCAGCATGAAGCCGACGACCTGTCCGGCGTCCTCGACCACGAAGATCAGACACTCCTGACGGTCAAGATAAGCGCCGAAGAAGGTGGCCAGTGCCCGGTCCTCCGACCACTCGCGATGCGGGCAGCTTTCCGCGTGGTTCATCTTCGTCAGATCGCGGACCACCGCGTAGTCGAACCGCTCGGCCAGCCTGACGTTCCAGCGCCGGTCAGTCATCTTCGGCCTTGCCATCGAAATGGATCGTCATGGCCGACAGCTTGCCAGGGCCGCCGCGGCTGGTGAACCGCAAGCCGATATGCGTGCTGCGCCCCTTCATCGCGATCCGGCGCAGGCCGTAGGTGGTCTCGGTAAGGTTCGCGATCGTGTCCTGAACGTCCGGCCGGGTCGGGTCGAACGAGACGCTGACGGACCACTCGCCGGTCAGCGCCGCATCCACGCCGCGCCAATCCTTCTCCCCGGTCGGCGCGTCCGCGTCCAGCATCGGCAGCCAAGCGACGGCCGGGGTGTCGTCATAGGCCACGGCGCTGTCCCATCCGCCATAGCAGTAGACGGCGTCCCCGGCGCGCAGGAAAACGCGCCGGTCGAAGGCAATCGCGTCCTGGATGTCGAACTCGACGCGCGTGGAGCCGACCGTGGAGACGGCCTCGTATCGCGTCCAGGCGTTCACCTTGCTGTTCGGGTAATAGCTGTAGACGAAGATCTCGCGCCCCATGACCAGCCAGAACCGCTTGTCGGAGGGGTTGATGAGGCCGATCACGCGCTGGCGCTGCGAGGCCGTCATCTCGGCCAGCTTCGCCGACAGGATGTCGTCGATCGGGACGCCGATGTCGGTCGAGGCCGCGGCGTTGGAACTGTCCCGCGCGCGCAGCGAACGCAGGCCGGACGTGTCGAGGTAGAAGATGTCCGCGTCGCCGAACTGCGTCACGCTGCGCGGGCAGTCGGTTCCGGTGTTCTCCAGCACCTGCGATTGCACGACCAGATCGGGGTCCGGGTCGATGAACCAGGTCTGGACGGTGTCGCCCGTGAAGACGGCCAGCTTGTCGAAGTAGCGCGCCAGGGCCGTGATGCGGTCCGGCGACGAGTTGCTGTCGGCCACGTTGGTGAAGCCCGCGCCGATCTGCCCAGCGCCGGCGCCGTCCGGCTGCCAGTAGGTCGGGCCTTGGATCGCCGAATAGTGCAGGTTCGTGCCGGAACCGGCATACAGCTTTTCGCGGACCGTCAGCACGACGTCGGCCGGAAGAAAGTTGGTCGGCCCGAGTTCCGCCCCGCGCGACGTCGCCGCGCCCGTGGGCGTCGACAGGTTCAGGGCGCCGGACGTCGTGAACAGCAGCGGCCGGCCGTTCTGCGCGGTCCCTGCCTCGTTCGTGTGGATGAAGACGGTCCCGTTGCGCGCGAGGGCGCTGTATTCGGGGTTCGACGACAGGTCGTTGATGCCCTCGGCGATGGCCTCGGCCATGGCTTCGCGGCTGCCCGGCCACGCCACGGGCTGACGCAGGATGCGGACGTTGCCGATCGTCAGCGTCAGCAGCTGCGGCACAACCTCCTTCGCCCCGCCGGAAAAGGCCGTCTCCCGGCCGATCGAGAAGACGCCCGTGGTCTGGAAGGCCAGGGTCCGGCCGTTCGCTGCGGTCCCGGCCCGCTCGGCCGTCAGCGTGACTACCGGTCCGGCGGCGGAGGCCAGATAGCGCGGCGTCGTGGGGTCCGCGTTGATCCGCGCCGCCACGGCGGCGGCCGTGGTCGCGTTGTTGCCGGTGTGGGTGACGGGACGGCTCAAGATTTCGGTCCCGGACACGCGGATCGACGTGACGGTGTTGATCACCTCTGCCGCGCCGCCCGTGATCGTGAATTGCGCCGTGGCTTGCTGCGCTGGCGTGATCTCGCCAGCGTCGACGCGAAGCCGGACCGTCGCACGCGCGTCCTGCCATGTCGCGACTTCCACGCCATCATAGAAATGCGCGATGGAGCCGTCGGTGAACTCGGCGATCGCGTAAATCTTCCCGCTGAACAGTTCCCAATCCCGGATGCGCGCAAGGACCTTGTCTCCCTTCTGCAGCCTCTGATACCGGATGAATGGCGACAGCCCGCCCGGCCGCTCGTCCGATCCGAAGACCAGAAGGCCGCTTTCGGTCTGCGCCAGGCCGACCGTCCCGGCAGGAAGGTCGAACTCCTTCACGAACGCCGCGCGGGCCTCGAACTCGCCGCCGCGGGTGATGTGGCCGTTGTCAGCGCGGATCAGCACGCCGCCGGGCGTCGTTTCGGGAAGCCGGCGGGCGTCGAGGCCGCCGGTCATCTCGCGGATCTGGATCGTTCCCATCAGACCGCCGCCCCCGTCGCATCGACCCATCCGCCTGCGCCGTCCGACCAGATCGGCCTGCCCAGAGTGGTATCGAAGGCCATTTCCCCGAGGGGAGCATTTGTTGGTCGGGCCGCAGTTGTGGTGGACTGCTGCGTTGCCACGAACATCCACGGGGTCCAGGCGTTACCTGTCGTGTTCCGGTGCCGGATGGCAATCCGGTTACGTCCATTAAAGGTGTTGCAGTAAGCGATCTGCGTGGATACGGACGCGCCGGTATAGATGTTCTCGACCACCCATCCTTGGTTGGCGATGGGGTTGCCGGTCGCACTGACGGCAGTCCGCACGCGACGATGGGCGTTGGCGATGGTGTCCAGGTCCGTCACTATAGGCGGCACCTGCGCCCCGCTCATCGCGCCGTGGCCGGTCTTCATCAGCCGACCGGAGGTGTTGTCGTCGGGCGAGGAGGCTACCGCAGCGCCCGTCACCTCGCCGGGAATAATCGTGACCTGTTGGGTGGTGCTGGTCCGGTCCACGGTGATTTCGATGCGGTCCTGCGCTCCGGGCGTGCCGGTATATGCCGGGTTGGCATTGCCAATGAAGCAGGTCGCAAAGAAGCGGTTATGGTCCCCGCCACCGAAGTTGAACGGCGTCAGGCTACCCGTCGCGGAGATGGTAAACTCGTTCTTGCCACCTGTGTTCTTGACAACGGGGATTGTGGCGCTGCCAAGTCCGCCCGGCTGCGCGACGATATCGAATAGGTTATAATCGCCGGTATTCTCGACATAGGCCCCGTCCAGAATATTGTAAACATAGGCCGAGAAGCGGTTGCGCGCACCGCTGTTGAAGATGCCTGCGGTCTTTGCCGTCTCGACGTTGACCCCGAGAATGGACCCGCCGTTGCCCGCCATGAACACGCCGTAGCGGTGGCAGTTCGTATGGATGCCCTTGCGCCAGATCGCGATGTTCGTCCAGCGCACCAGCTTCTCGACATGCAGCGCGTCGTATGTATTGTCCGCGATCTGCGATGGCGATGCCACGTTGATGTTGCTGCCGTTGCTGTCGCTGATCTGCCAGTCGATGCCATGCCCCCCGCAGGTGTCCACATAGACGCCTTCCACGTTGGCGTTGTATGGCGACAGGCCCGAACCGCTGACGTTCATGTAATAAGCCCGCAGGCCGTGCCGAGGCGCGTTCTTGACGTAGAAGTTGCCCAGCAGGAAATCGCGGCCATAGATGCAGACACCGTCACCGCCATTCACATCAAACCCACCACGGCCCGCTTGGTTGGCGTCAAACTCCACGTCATCAAGCACGAAGCCCTGCGATCCGCCCGATGCGCTGTTGCCGTCGGCTGAAAGCGTAGCCCAGCCTCGGGTTTCCAGCAGGTTGCCCGTCATGCCGTCCATGGCGCGGATCACCGCCCGCCCGGCGTGGCCTTTGAGGGATACGCGCGCGTCGTGCAGCAGCGTCTGGCCGGTGTTCCAGGACCACCCCATCGCCGGGAACCAGACCGTGCCGCCGCCCTGCGCGGCCACAAAATCCATTGCGGCCTGGATCGCCGGGCCGTCATCGCCAACCCCCGTTGCGCCAAAATCAAAGGGGGTCACGCCGGCCGCCAGCTTGGCGCGGTCTGCTTCCTCCTGCGCCGCCTCCGCCTTTGCGTCGGCGTCTGTGGCCTTCTGGTCCGCTACAACGGCCTTCTGGTCCGCTACAACGGCCTTCTGGTCCGCTACAACGGCCTTGGCGTCGGCGGCCCCGATGGCGTCATCCTGGACGTTCTGGTCCTGCGCCGCTGTGATGACGTATGCGGCGAAATCTTCAACCCGTGCGTTGGCCATTACTGCCTGTTCAGATTATACAAGGCCGCGAAGTCGAAAGGCGTTCCGCCGGCCGGTTCTGCGCCCCCGGCAGTGCCATGAACACCGACGAAGGTCCGCTCGGGCTGGCGAGGCCGGTTCACGCCAAAGAGGGAAAAGGGTTCGCGCTGGTCCTGGTCGCCCTTCAGGCGCTGGTAGTGGCGCTGCGCGGCCTCCAGCTTCAGGTTCGTGTCCTTTGCCCCGACCTCGGCCAGGATGGCGGCGCCGGCGTAGAGCGCCAGCAGCCGGTCGTCCAGATCGGCGCGGTCGTCGTCATCGCGGAACGGCCGCAGGTCGCGGATGCCGCGCACGCGGATCACGGCCTGCATCTCCGGCGGCACGGTCTGGTTCAGGGCCCGGACGGCGCCCTCGTCGGGCATCGGCCAAATCTCGATCGTGTCGTCCTCATACCGCTGCCAAGCGCGCGGCGGCCATGACACGTCACCGGCGAGGCTGTCATGCGCGAAGCGCTGGTGATCGCTGATCCCGTAGCACAGGGGCCGCCACAGATCGCCGTCGAAGATCGACACGTCGGTGATGCGCTCCATGGACAGGTCGCCGGCGGGCTGCCAGCGTTCGTTGAACGCGGCGCGCGGGTCGTAGTAGCGAACGCCGACCTCGGCCGGGATGTAGCGCGACACCATCAGGTGCGGCCAGTCGTGATCGGCCCACAACCGTTCCTGCTCGCGCTGGATCAAGCCGATCTGCGCGTCCCGGTCCGCCAGGTTGTGCGCCGGGTTCATCGACAGGCGGGCTTCGCCGCGCGTGTCGTTCAGTATCTTGAGCAGGGTCTGGTTGCGGGCCATTCAGGTCAGTCCATCACGCTCTCGGTGTCGGCCTTCTTCGCGCGCGACGTGGTCTTCTTCACGCTGGCGCGCGCCGTGACCTTCATGGCGCCCTCGGGGATGTCCAGCTGGCCGATGCTGCTGACGACCTTGGCGCCCGCGCCAGGATAGACCTGGCGGATGATGCTGTTTCCGTCGGTGTCCTGGACACGGCCGTAGATGTTGCCCAGACGCGCGATCTCCTCGGCGTCGGTCAGGTCCTCGGCGTCTTCCGGCGCGTCGACGACCTCGAACTCGGTCAGCGCGTCCGCGCCGTGGATCGCCATCAGGACCGGGATCTCGGAGACGGGGACGAAGAACTTCGGGACGGTGTTGTTGGCGTCGCCGCCGATCGCAACCTGCAGGTTGACGTAATCCATGGTAGTCTCCTGGAAAAGAGAATGCCCGGCCGCGCGCGGCGGCCGGGAGGTTCAGATCAGGTCCACGAGCCCGCGTTGGCGGCCAGTTGGACCTTGCGGGGCGTGGTCAGGTTGTAGCTGCCGTTGATGTCGACCGCGCCAAAGGACAGCGTGATGTCGCCAGCGGGAAGCGTGCCGCCTGTGTTGTTCGTGACCGTGATGGTCGACGCACCGAAGGCAAATGCCACCGTGCCCGCGCCGGACGCGGCCTGCGGGAAGGTCTCTCCGCTTTTCAGAGCCAGCTGGCCCAGCGTCGAGCCGGTCAGCATGGCCTGAGTGAAGCCTGCCGGATAGGGCGTGGTGAAGGTGCCGGCGTTCGCCACGGGGGCGGCCAAGGTGTGCTTGAGGTTCGCAAGCGCGCTGAAGGGTTCGGGCATGACTGCCTCCATTTCCGAATGGGTGAAGCCCGGCGCTGGCGCGCCGGGCGGGAAATCAGGCGATGTCGTAGATGCCCGACGTGTTCAGCTGGCGCGCGATCAGCGCGCAGGTCGTGGTCATGCCGTTATACATGACGTAGCGGTCATAGGGCCGCGACGGCTGATGCTTCTTCAGCCGCTGACCACGCATGTATTCCAGCGTGATCTGCTTGTGGTCGATCGCGATGGCCCGCTTGGTCAGGCCCAGATCGTCCAGGGTCGGATCCCACACGACCGGGTCGCCGTCGAACTTAAGGCCGCCCATGGCGCCGTCCTGGGTGCCGCGGAAGCCGGTCTGCGAATACTGGCCGTTCGCGCGGATCTCGTTCTCATAGGCCGCGATCCAGTCCGAACCCGCGTAGTAGACCACGTTGGCCCCCGTGCCCGCGTAGCGGGTGCGGCGGCGCTTCTCGCCCTGCAGGAAGGTGATCAACGACCCGCCGTTGGCCGGGTTCGACGTGATCGCGCCCTGGCCGCCCGCGCTGCCGTTGGCCGCGGTCGCGGCGCGGTTGCGCCACCAGGGGTTCATGACGCGGGACAGGCCGCCAGTGGTGCCCGAAGCCGGGGCCTCGGTCAGCAGCGACATGATACCGGCCAGCGACTTCGGGTCGGCGGTGCCGTCGGCGTGCAGGAGACGATCGAACGCGAAGTCGAAGTCCTCGCCCATCATGTCCAGCTTTTCCTCGTAGAGGTCGCCCAGTTTGATGAGTTCGCCTTCCGGCACGTCGCGAGTGGTCTCGTCGCCGTTGCTCTCGATCACCTCGATACCGTCCATTTTCAGTTCGGTATGGGTGATGACCATGCCCATGTGGTGTTCTTTCCACAGGTAGCGCGCGGTCCGCAGCCCGGTCGGGTTGCCGTAGGACACCTGATCGTCGCCAGTGTAGCCCTGCAGCGTCAGGCCGCCCTGACCGGCCTTGACCTTTACGACGATCTCGCCGTTGCCGCCGGTCACACGCTCCTTGGCGCGCTGCTCGAACGCGGCCATCATGGGCTTGTTCGAGACGTTCTGGGTCTGGGACTTCTTCCGACGATCCAGCCAGAAGGCCATCGTCGAGTTGTTGATGTCCGCAAGTTGTGCAGCCGTGAAGGCCATGGTTCAGTCCTCGTTACTTCTGCAGCCCCTGCTTGATCGCGTCGAGCATGGATTTGGGCGCTGCAGCGGGGGTTCCCGGTGCTGTTCCGCCTGTGACGGGACGAACCGCGGGGCGCGGCGCGACGGCGGGTGCCACCACGCGGGCCTGCTGGTTCACGCTCTGGTAGGCGCGGTTCAGCTGGTCCCGGACGCCCTCGGGCGTGTTGGGGATGCCTTCCTCGCGCTGCAGCAGAGCGATTTCCCGCTTCATCAGCGGCTCTTTGCTCTGGAACGACGGGTCGCGGGCATTGCGTTCCTGGGCCCACGACAGCGCGGTGTCGCGCAGGGCCTGGCCCTGCTGGATGCGCGCTTCTTCGAGACGGCGCTGTTCGGCCATCCGCTGCGATTCCTGCTGGTGCTGCAGGATCGCTCGCGATCGGCTGACCTCCTTGGCGGCCTCCAGCGGCATTTCGCCGGCCTGGACGCGCGCCCGCAGGTCTTGCGGCAGCGTCTCACCCGTCTGCTCCAGAAGCCGCTGAATGTGAGGCTTCAGAGCCTCCAGCGCCTTCACGGGGTTCGACTTCATCAGCGCCATGATCTGAAGACCGTCGGCGGCTTCCTCGGGAGCGAGGCTGTTCTGCTTCAGGAAGTCCTGGACGATCCGATGCTGTTGGGCGTCGGCCTCGAACTCTTTCTTCTGGCGAAGCAGCTGCTGAAATCGCGGGTGCTTGTTGAACGGCACGTCCGAGTAGTTCGTGTCGTCCGTCTCTTTGGGCTCCGGGTCCGCGTCACCTGCGGCGACGGGTTCCTCGGCGGGTTCGGTGGCTGACGGGGCCGTTTCCTCGGGCTTGCTGACGACGTCGCGGACGACGGACAGCAGGTCCTTGGGTTCGTCGGTCTCTTGCGCGGGTGACGGGTCCGCAGCACCGGCTTCCTCGACTTTCGCCTCGGGCGCCTCGGTAACGTCGGCGGCCTGCTCGGACGACTGCAGGCCTTGGTCTTCTACGTCCTGGGGCATGACTGCTCCTATGCTATGCCCTGTTAGACATAACGTATGTCAGGCTTTGTCGCAATCCATTTCAGACACGCCTGACACGCTATACCTGGTTGGACCCAAACGCCGCCGAACTGCCCGGCGGGGTCTCGGACGGACCGGCGGGCGCGTTGTCGGCCCCCTGCCCGCCTTGGGCGCCGGGCGCGGCCGCCGGATCGCCCGTGGCGACGGCGTTCTGCGGCGCCATCTGGTTCGCGGCGGCGATCGACGGGATGCCCGCGACGACGGCCTCGGTCAGGTCCAGACGGTCGTCCATCCGGCGCAGGACCTCGCGCGCCAGCCACATCGGGTCGATGTTGGGCATCTGCATCAGGAACGGCATCAGCGTCTGCATGTTGTGCATCTCGCTGGCCTGGTTCGGCTTGCCGGTCGATCCGGCCTCGATCTCCAGGAACAGCTGGTCCGCGATCTCGTCCAGCGTCATCTGCGGCCACAGCGCGCCGGGGCCGACGATCGCGGTCACGCGCTCGGGCGACATCTCGCGCAGCAGGATCTGGCCGCTGGCGCGGGCCACCATCGTCAGGAAGTTGTCGAGATCGTCGACGGATGACCCGTCGCTGGCCGCCATGCTGCTTTCCGCGATGGCGGCTTCGGTGGCCGTGGCCTTCGAGATGCCGCCCATGGTCGCCTGTTGCGAGCCGACGACCAGCTGCATGTCCTGGAAGAACGGGCCGGTCTCGTAGAGGTTCGGGTCGACGCCAGGGATCTGGATAGCCTTCAGCACCTCGTTGATGTCGCCGTCCGGCCCCAGGTTCACCGGGATCACGTCGAAAGGCTCGGCCGAGCCGAGGCGGGCGTAGTCCTTCTCGTCCATGGCCCCGGTCTTGATCGCGAAGCGCGGCCGCGCCGCCTGCCGATGCTCGCGCTGCCCCTGACGGGATCGGTTCAGTTCGGCCTGCTGGTGCAGCATCAGGCGCGCGTCGGACGGCGGGAACAGTTCCTTCTCGTTCTCGACCTCGTTGAAGGTCAGCGCGTAGACCGGCCAGAAGTCCTCGACGAAGACCTCGGGCGGCGCCGGCGGCCGCAGGAACTTGCCGTGGCCGTCGGCGACGTAATAGACAAGCCCGCTCGTCTTGTCGAAATGCTCGTAGACGCGGACCATGCCCTTCGCGTCGCCTTCGCGGCGCTGGCCCTTGCTGTCGGTCATGGGCTGCGCGCGGGGCGTGCTCTCGTCCTCCTGCCAGTCCGCCCGGTAGGGCACGAAGCCCTCGTCCAGATCGGCGTCGGGGAACTGCTCCTTCACCTCGTCGGCCGTGAACAGATATTCGACGGTCAGGTGCCGCGCGCTGACGAAGCCGACCAGCGACGTCGTGTTCTTGTCGGGGATGACCTTCGTGGCCTGCGGGTAGTCGAAGACCAGCCCCTCCTTCACGACGACCAGTTCCTCCTGCTGCATCGCCTGCAAGGACAGTTCCAGTTCGCGCGTCTCGGCCGAGATCTCCTCGATCTCGCCTTCGGCCGTCTCCTGCGCCAGGCGTTCCAAATGCGCGATCCGGTTGCGAACGTCATTCATCCGGTCCTGGGTGATCGGCGCTGGCCCGTATTCGCGGACGAAGGCCAGCTTCACATATCCGACGCCGGTCGTGCAGGTCCGCCGGACCAGCTTCTTCATGCCCATCTTGAAGTCGAGCGGCTTCTGGTCGCGCATCGCGTGGGTGAACAGCACTTCCAGCGTCTTGCCCAGCTTGGACAGCATCTCGCGGCGCTGCTGGCCCTGCGTGAAGTCGCCGATCAGAGCCTGCGCCTCGGCGAGGCCGGGGATCGCCGGCGCCGCCGGTTGGCCCGTCAGGGGGTCGATCGCCATTCCAGACATGGCGGCCATGGGCTGCTGCGCCATCTGCACGGTCTGGAAAGCCATCATCAGGCTCTGCGGGTTCTCGTCCCACAGTTCGAAGTCCAGCGTCTCGCGGCGGCGCGCGACGACCTTCGGGTTCTTGGCGTAGAGCGCCGCGGTCTTCTGCTTGACGTGCCGACCGACGATGTTCGCGACGTAGTGCCCCTTCGGCCAGTCCTTGTTGTGGCCATGCGTCGCCAGCTGCATGTCCTCGCGCATCCGTTCGAAGGCGGCCTTGTGATGGTTCTGATCCTGCTGGATCGTGGCCAGGATGCGCTTGACCAGCGCCGTCTCGTTCTCGGGCTGCTGGTCGGGTTCGGCGCCCGCGGTGATCGGCGCCTGGTTCAGATCGGTGTCGTCTTCCATCAGAAGCCCCCGTGTGCGTTCGCGTGTTCGGCCTGCTCCCGGCGGGCCTGGTCTTCCTTCAGCCAGCGCCACGATCCAAACCGGGGCTCTGCCGTCTGCTTGCGCTCGGACTTGCCGAACTGGCTGGTCAGCCCGAGGCCGAACAGCGACAGCATGTCGACGAAGTCGTCATGCAGACCGTTCGGAAAGGCCAGCATTTCCTCAATAGCCTTATCCCAAATCGCGCCTTTGGGGAAGTAGACCTTGCCAAGCGCGACCCGCGCGGCGATCGACTGCGCCCGTTGTTCCTTGTCGCCGACCGGCGTCACCTCCTGGACGTTCATGTAGCGCCCCGTCTCCTGCATCCGCTTGGCGAGAAACGGCCCGATCGACTTGGAAATGTGGCCGCGCTCGGCCCACCAGAGCAGGGGGCGCATGGCGGGCTCGCCGCCGGCGCCCATCTCCAGCATCAGTTCGACGGCGCGGTCGGCCGGTATCCGCTGCCACAGCAGATCGGTCATCCACAGGTTGCCCTGCGGATCGACGCCGCCCTTGCCGAAGCACGACGGGTCGTTGCGCTGCTTGGTGCCGACGGCGTGGTCGCTCGCGGCGTAGTAGCGCAGGTTCTCGGGCAGTTCGTGCGGCTCATACCGCTGGATCGTCTCGCGCCGGAACAGCGTGCCGTCGGCCACCGTGGGGGTCTGCTGGTAGAGCGCGGCGAAGCCGAGGGGGTCGATCCGCTGCTGCGACGCCAGGAACTTCTCGTCGAAGGCGTTCGGCCACAGCGGTTCGCCCGGCTCGCGCCCGAGCGGATCGTCGTCTTCGGCGATGGCCGGGAGCCGGATGATCTTCCAGTTCGCGGCCTCGATCGCGTTGTAATGCGGGTTGTCGGGATCGGTCAGCCGGCCCACGATGTCGTCGCTGTGCCAGCGTGTCATGGTGATGACCACGAGTTTCGGCCCCATCAGTCGCGTCAGGCCAACCTTGGTGAACCAGTTCCAGGCTTCATCGCGAATTGTCTGCGACCGGGCTTCCTCGTGGTTCTTCAGGATGTCGTCGACCAGCAGGATGTGCGCACCTTTGCCCGTAAGGCCCGTTTTCCGGCCGACAAAGACCAGTCGCCCGTTCCGGGTGGTCAGCATGTTCGACTTCGACGTTCCGCCCTTCTGCAGCCCGTGGCCGGGGAAAACCTGCCGGTGTTGCGGCGTTGACATGATGTTGCGGACGTCGGCGCCGATGTCTTCGGCCAGGTCGTCGGCATAGGTGCCGACGGCGATGTTCCATTCCGGGTGCCGCCCGGACAGCCATGCCGTGAACCGCTTCGTCGCCAGTTCGGTGTTCTTGGTCACGACGCAGGTCTTCCCGACTAGGTAGAGGCCATCCTCCCGCTCCACGCAAATCGAGCGGGCGCGCTTGAACGTGACCGGGCCGATGTCGGTGATCGAGATAAGACGCCGCGGCGCGATGCGCGTTATCGCCTTGCGCGGAACGCGGGTCGGGATCCTCATGTTCGGCATGAAGCAGACCTGATAGACGTCTTTGCGCCCGTGGATGCCCGACGAACTCACCGCCGCGTCGGCCTTCGTGATGTAAGGCCGCATCCCCAAGCCGGTCGCCAAATCATACACGCCGTCACGAATAGCCTCGTTCGTGGTCGAATAGCGCACCCTCCCGGTCTTGCGTTCGACGTGCCCGTCCGTGTCGATCAGTCCGGCCAGCAGTTCCAGTCGCTGTTCGATCGAGGACCGCAGATAGACCTCCGGGATGTGCTTGTTGTCGATCAGGTCCAGCGCTCGAAGTTCGTCCATCATGCGCGACGATCCGTCGGACACGCCGAAGCGGCAGTAGAGGACGCCCGTATTCTCCTGCGTGTAGCGCCGGGTCATCTTGTAGCCCAAGCCTTCGACGGTCTCCGCAACGACGCCGTCTCCTGCGTCCGATGCGATCAGCCCGGCGTCGGACTTGCCGTTCCCCAACCACGCGCCCAAGGCGTAGGGGTGCAGCGTCAGGTTAGCCTCGGGGAACTCGACCGCGCCAGCATCCGGCAGTTTGAAGTTGAAATGGCTCCCTCTCTTGCCCTTTTCGCCATGCCACAGCTTGCGGGCTTTGATCTCGTGGGTCTCCATGACACGCCACGTCTTGTTGATCCGGTCGTAGACCTTCCAGTCGTGGTTCAGGTGCGTCTCGATCACCTCGCCGTTCGATAGGTGAACCGGAACGACCTCGGCGACTTCCGGGCTTACCGCGAGAACCTTCGTCGGCTTGCCATCCGGGCCGAACACATAATCGCCGGGTTGGAGATCGCCATGCGTCCGCCATCCATCAGGCGTAAGAATAACCTGTTGATTTGCAACACATTTTCCATGGCGCGGCGGCATGCAGAAGATCATGCGTTGGATTTCGCCGCGCTCGACGGCCTCCATCGCCTTCGCCACCTCGACATGGAACGCCTGCGCGTCGTAGGTCGTAGCCTTCGGGTCGGACGAGTTCTCCGGGTCGGGCATGGTGAACTTGGTGTAGAGCAGCAGATCGTCGCGGGCCGCCAGCGCGATCTGCTGGCGCTCCAGGAGGGCCAGTTCCTCGCCCAAGGCGCGCTGGGCTTCCTCGGCGGCGCGCTGCGCGGCGGTGCGCTCCAGCTGCTCCGTCTCCCAGTCATAGCGGCGGCCGGTCAGCGGGTTGATCCGCTTGGCCCGGCTGCCGTGGCTGTTGGCGGGCGTCTTCTTCACGTCAGGTCACGCCGCCCTTGCTCTTGGCGAAGCGCGACCAGACGATGCTGCCGATCACGGTGCCAAGCCCGCCGATGACGCCGGACGTGCCGGTCGCCAGCGTCTCAGCCAGCAGAGGGATATTCATACATGCGTTGTCGGCGCCCGTCATCGTGACGGCCCCCGTCCAGGTCAGCGCGCCGCCGATCGCGTAGAGCGCGATGCGGATCGCGAGTGCTGCAGTTCCGATCATGGTTCAGCCTTTCCAGATGAAGGCCGCCGCAGCGGCCAGGATAGCGGCGAAAACCGCCGGGATCGTCAGGTTGCCGGTCGCCTTTTCAGACGTCGCAGGCGTAGGTTTCGGCGCCTGCACGGTCGGGTGCTTGGCGGCCATATCGAGCGCGGCGGCCCTGACCTCGGCCACGCGCCGGGTCCAGCCGTTCCCGAAGGTGTTGAAGGTCGACAGCGAGCGCAGGAAGCGCATACGGATATCGCAGGCGGCATTGATGGCGTCGCGGGGGTCGGTCTTGCTGACGCGCAGCAGGGTCGCCGGCCCGATCTTCCCGTCATCCTGCGCGCCGACGGCCTGCTGCAGCCACTTGGCGCCGCGCGAGACGCCCGAGTTTACCGCGGCGTCGAACGCCACCAGGTCGAGCCCCGCGGGCAGATCGTCGCCGCGAATGGCGTCCCAGAAGTCGCGCCGATAGAGGTGCGCCGCGCGGGCGCGGGTCATGCCCTTGATGTTCTCGCCGGGGTAGGACCGCTTGCTGATCCCGAAATTGGTCTCGCCGCCCGGATCGCTCGGGTGGTCGACATAGCCCCCTTCGTGGCGCAGGACGTGGGCGAGGCAGGCTTCGAAATTGCTACGCATGGTCTATCCTTTCAGCGGCCGCGGCCGAACCCGCCTTGGCGGGATGAAAACTCCAGTTCCTTCACCATGTCGTCGATCGACGACTTGATCTTGCCAAGATGATCGGACATGGCGCCGCAAGCCGCGGTGTTGCGATCCAGCGCCCCGGCCAGCAGGTCGATCGACTTCTTCAGGCTGGCGGCCGCGGCCTCGTCCA
This sequence comes from Paracoccus sp. NIOT.M2S5SZ12, assembly GCF_057748165.1. Taxonomy (NCBI): domain Bacteria; kingdom Pseudomonadati; phylum Pseudomonadota; class Alphaproteobacteria; order Rhodobacterales; family Paracoccaceae; genus Paracoccus; species Paracoccus sp. NIOT.M2S5SZ12. Next base: position 54,182 of record NZ_JBYLFR010000015.1, on the reverse strand, counting down.
TGCCGGTGCGCTCCAGCTTCGACTGCATGTCGTAGAGGGCCTGTTTCACTTCGTGCGGCGAAGGTGCGCGGTCCGGCGGAGCCGTCCCGTCCGACTTGGCCTTCCCCTTGGCGATGCCGAAGGCGCCGAGCGTGGCGACGAAGAACGCGACGAGAGCCTGCATGAAGGCGTTCCAGTCAACCTCGGGCATCGCGACCCTCCTTCCATATCTTGATCTCCCGTCCGCAGTCTTCGGCGGCCGCGACAATCGCGATCATGCAGAACAGCGACGCGATGGCCCCGTAGGTGAATACCCCGGAGCCCCATGGGTTGTGAGAAGCGAAAGCCAAAGCCATTGCCATGAATACCTGGCTGTTCAGCACCAGTGTCGCCAGGCGCGCGAAGGGCGTCCACGCGGCCCGTCCGTTGACGTGCAGGGCGACGTTGTGCAGCAGGCCGGTCAGGGCGTAGACGACACCCCAGCTGAACTCGGACAGATAGCCGAGGACGCCGTGGTAGCCGGTCGTGGCGAAGCTGACGGGCGGCAACATCAGGAACAGCCCGAAGCCGAGTGTGTAGATGGCCAGGGACCACTCCAGACGCCGCACGCGGAAGTGCGTGAACCAGTCGACGATCATGCCCGTGTCCTCCAGCCAGCGGCCATCACGACGACCGTCGAACCCCAGCACGCCAGCGCCTCAATCTGATAGCCGTTCCCGAGCAGCGCGGCCGCGTAACACCCGAACGCGACGGCCGTTGTGTCCAGGATGCAGTCCCGCGCCAGCGCGCGCGTCCGGCGCCCCGCCATGAGGTATTGGGGCAGTTCCCAAAGAAGGCCGTAGAGGATCGGCGTCACCCAGGCAGCGGTCCACATGGACCAGCCCATCGCGATGACGCCCCACGGCCCGAGCAGAAGCCAGGCGTGGCCTCCGAAGGTGGCGGCCCAGTGGTGCGGGTCGCGCTGCGCCTCGGGCCGCAGCAGTTCACGGATGATCGCGCCCAGCATCACAGGCCCACCGAATAGATGTCGTTCAGCCGCTGCCGGATGATCGGCACGCGCGCCGCGTAGTCGCCGCCTTGGATGATCGAGACGATGTCCGAGACCTTGGCGACCATGCCGTTGCCATTGGCCGGGTTCTGCCCCGCCGCGAAGTTCCAGGTCCTGAACTCGGGATAGGGGTGCGAAGCCGTGCCGCGCAGGACGCCGTTGACGCGGACGTTGATCGACCCGCCCGAGGTCTGCCCGTTCGCGGCGGGCGCGCCCGGCAGGAACTCGATCTCGTAGATGCGCAGGCCCGTCGATACGACAGGCGATAGGTTGACGTTGATCTGCTCAACGGTGTTGGTCGTCGGGTTCCTCCGGCTGAACCGCATGACCGCGCCGTTCGAGGTCAGCCAGACGTTCGCCTGCGGGCTTCCGTTGCCCAAGAAATACTGATCTACCGCGCCCAGTGTCACATCGGCCACGATGAACACGTTCGTTGACATAAGGTCTGGCGCAGCGGCTTGCGTCACGTTCGACCAGCGCAGCCATTCGTCCTGTGTCAGGTCCATCGCCGTTCCAGACAGCGTGATAGCAGCCGTTCCGGCAATCAGGTCAAACGCCGACCCCGCGCCGCCCGCGTTCGGGACGCGCTGGACGTTCCCGCCCGACAGAACAGCCGTGGACGATTGCAGGCGCATCGGCACCTGCCCCGGCCCGGTTCCGTAGAACTCCGCGATCTGCGGCGGCGCGGCCGCGGCCCCGCTGGTGGCCGTCTTCGACGCGCTGGCCGTTCCCGCGCCGATCGCGTTCACCGCGCGGATCTGGAACGTGTATGCCGCGCCCGGCGCGGCCATCATCAGCGTCCGCGCGCCGGTCCCGGTGCCGGTCAGCGCCACCCAGCCCGCGCCGATCGAATACTGCAGCGCCGTGATCGCCGACCCGCCGTTCGACGGCAGCGCCGACACAGTCAGCGTGACCTCGTTCGGGTTCGCGCCGGTCGCGACAGCCCAGTCGCCCGCGCCGAACTGCGCGGGGGCCGTGGCGGGCGGGGGTGTTGGCGCGGCGCCGCCTGCCCCGGCTCCGAACATGGCCGTGGTGCCGCCGGCGGGCGCGGGCAGCCCCGAGTTCGCCAGATCGGGCAGCAGCATCATTCGAACGGCCGGGTCACGGCGCGGGACGGCCCGCCATTTAGCGCGCGGGCGAAGATCGCGGTCCCGGCCGGGAACCGGACGAGGTCGTTCCCGCCGAAGATGATCCAGTCGTCCGCCGCCGGCGTGGCCGACTGCGCGACCTGGACGGCGCTGACGCCGCGGAACTGGACCAGGACCGCCGCGGCTGCCGCGTCGACCTGGACGAAGGTGGTCTGATTGAGCGTGACGACGGCCATTGCATGATCCTTGTCTGATTTGACGGCCAACATGCCAGACATTCGGCCCCCGCACAAGGAAAAGCCCGCTGCGCGGGGAGGAGACGCGCAGCGGGCCAGTTCGAGGTCACAGAGCAGGTTCTTGCAGGATGCGTCAGGCGATGTCTGGCGTCGAGCCTTACATTCAGACCGAGGCAGTGTGCAGCTTCTCGCGGAGAAGATACCCTTCGAACGCCCATATCTTGTTGCGCGCGTTGTCGCGCGCGATTTTCCGACCGATCTCGCGGTCGAAGTTCTCGGGGCTCGCAGCGGCGCTTTCCCCGGTGACGATGAAGCCGTTTCGCAGCGTCAGTGCGCACACGGTAAGCGTGGTGTCCGGAAAAACGTGGAATTGCTCGTGCTTCACGGCCGCGTCGATATCTGCCGGCGTAAGACGCGGCGCGGTTTTGCCTTTGGCCTGGATTTCGGCCTCGATCTCGTCTTCGGAGTGCATCGGGTCGTCCTTTTCAATCTATCGCGCTTCTCGGCGCCTGTGTCAGGAGGTTGCAGGATGCCTGACAGACGCGCCTGACGTCAAGGACGAGTCGCCGGTGCGGGCTGTTAGGCGGGTCGGGCGCCACCCCGAAGTTTTTGGGGGCCGCAAATTTCTATCGGGGCCCCGCGCAGGCTTTCGGGATCGCGGCGAACCGTCCCCCAGGGGGCGGCCCGGCCCTCGATCGAGGCCGAGGCCGGCCCGCGCGGGCCGGTTGCGCGCAAGCTGCGCCCACAAACCGCGCCTAACGCCTGCGTTATCAATTCGTTGCGCCCCCTTTGTAAGGGAGTCACCCGAAGACGTCGCCGTCCTGGGCGGGCTCATGCTCGATCACTTCCACCTCGGGCATAGCCTCGAATGCCTGGATCTGGCGGGCACGCAATTCCACGATCCGGGCGGCCAATTCGGCCGGTGTCATATCCTCGGGGGCCTTGTCCGGGGCCTCGGCGTTGCGGCCTAGCGAGTAGGACATGGTGATTTTGATGCCCTCAACGTGGGTTTTCGCGGTCATCTGCGGCTTTTCCGATACCGCGTCGTCAAGGATCTTTTCAAGCGCCATCACCGCCTTGGGCAACAGCTTGTTTTCGATATGCTTAGCCTGCTGCACCCGCACGGCTTCCGCGATAGCGGGCCGGGCGGCCACTTTGCACGCCAACCGATCGGGGTCAGCATAGCCCGCCTTATAGCCCGCGAATGGCGCGTTTCCTGTTTCCGCCATGTGCTTAACAAAGACCTTTTCTTGTGGCGTGAGATGCCCGCCGCGCCTCGGCATGAGTGTAACCCTTCCGCTAACCGCCTCAAATGCTTAACGTTTATGTCGACCCGCTACTATACGGGCGGGAAACGCTGCGATTTATCACCATACGCCAGTTGAGAACCGTTCGCAAAGAAATCTGCATTCCTATGCAACTTTCCCCTTGTCTGTCGTGTTTGTCTGACATACAACTATGACATACAACATAAGAAGCGCGAACCGATGCATCCCCTGACCCGCAGAAGACGATAGGGCCGCCTAGAACGGGCGGCCTGCCCCGAAACCCCTCCCGATCCCACCAGCACTCATAAGGATACAACAATGTCCATGCGCACCTTAACCGATTTCCTTAAAGCCGATCTCGCTTGGGACGCACAATTGCGAGCCGCATTCGGCCGCGATGCGCGCATTGCCCGCTATGAGATGCGCGGCCGCGGCCAGCCGGGTGACAACCTGCGCGCCGCCTACAAAGCGCGCGACGCAGCGCGGGTTGCTCACGAGAAAGACAAGTCCCAGGTTATCCAAGCTGTCTGAAATTGCGACTGACGCGCTTGTGGGGCGCCCCGCATGACCGGGGCGCAACGCTGGAACGTCACACCAAATCGAAAGGATATAACCATGAAATCGGATTTTGAACGCACCGGGAAACTGCAGCGCAAGATTGATATTTTCTATGCGCAAGGCCGCGTGAACGGGCGGCCCGCCCGGAACCCCTCCTGAACCCACCAACCCGCACAAGGACCTGAACCCATGACCAAGATCTATGACCAACACGCCGCCGCCTTCAGAAGCGTTTCCGCCTTTGTCATCCTGAAGGACGGCGAGCGCGTCGCTACCGTCGCGCTGAAGTTTCCCGCCGATGGTGCGGGCCGCCTTTACGCCTATGTTCACTGGATCGGCGCCGAGATGGTCCGGGGCTTTGCTGGCGGCTATGGCTATGACAAGCGGTCGGCGGCCGTCGCCGAGGCAATCGGCAAGTTCGCCGACGCTGAAGGCGGTAAGGAATGTTTCGATATGACCGGGGCGCAGCTGGACGCCTGCGCCGCTTTCATGGCCGCCCGCCATGACATGGACGCTGGCGACTGGACGCGCGCACTGGAGAAAGCCGGGTTTCAGGCTATCCAAGCTGTCTGAAATGGCGACTGACGCGCTTGTGGGGCGCCCCGCATGACCGGGGCGCAACGCTGGAACGTCACCCAAACCCGAAAGGCTCACACCATGACCGCACGTTTTCGCCCCTTCCCCGCCGTGTCCTGCACCTATGGCGCGCCCATGGGGCGCCCGTCCGACATCCTGATGGTTGATCCTGAAAACTGCACGCTTGCAGAATTGGCAGTAGCGGGCCCCGCCGGGGAATATGACGCAGGCGGCGCTTATTGGGGCTTTTCCCCGTCTGAAGGCCCCGTTTGGGCCGTATGGGTTAAGGGGTTCGCGCACGAAGGTGTGGCCTATGTCCGGGCCATGTCGCGCGATGCCGCAAAGCGCGCAGTGCTAGAGGCGCTGTAAGCGTGCTGTGGGCCCTGATTCTGGCCGTCGCGCTACTCACCCCCGCCGCAGCCCTCTTTGCCGCCCTGTGCGGCCTCCTGGGGCGTCTGGCGGCCTATCTGATCCTGCTATGTATCCCCAACCGTGAAAGGGACTGACTCGATGACCGATGCCGAATATATCGAAACCATGTCCTCGCTGCAATTCTCCGGGCACCGCGTTAAATGGTATGTGCACGCGAAAGGGCATTTCAACAAGCGCAGGGGGTTCGATTCCCAAAGCGTCGCGGAACATCACGCAACAGAGGGCTTTGTCGTCACGCCTGATTTTTACTGACGCGCCACCAGCTGAACCACACAACGCCCCGCCCGGTTCGCCGCGCGGGGCTTTTGCTTGCCCGTCAAATGGCCCCTGCTACCGCCAGAGTGCCCAGGGGCACAACGACGAACCAGAACAGCTTCTGGTCCTTGATCGGAACGACCAGCAAGGACGCGGCAACCGCGCCAAGCAGAAACAGCAAGATCACACCAGCGTCCATCATGGCCCCCTCAAAACGCGCCTGTAACGACTAACACCGGAAACGCGGAACGGCCAAGCGCGGTATGCACTTGGCCGCCCGCTGCGTCGGCCATTGTCAACAGACATACCTTACAATGACATACAACGCCGCCGGAAACTTTTCGCATTTCTTCGCGGCCCTCTACGAGGATACCCCGGGCAAGGCCGCGCCCCTCAAGGGCGGCGGCCGCCTGCGGGTATACGTAGTATAGTCCACTGTGCCAACTGTGCCACCTAACTGTGCCACCCAAAAAGCAAATGGCAACAAATACTTAGCCTTCCACTGTGCCACTGTGCCACCACTGTGCCACCTCCACTGTGCCACTAATGAAATCAATGACTTAGCCGCCACTGTGCCACCTTTTGGACGACTGTGCCACCACTGTGCCACCACTGTGCCACCTCCATATTAGCCGAAAACGCCGCCGGGGTCTGACATACTTCCAGACATACAACCACCACCCCCAACGTCACGTCGCACAACCCGATAGCCTTTCCTGCGATCACCCTTGCCGGGCGTCCTTTCGATGGCCAGGACCCCCGCATCGACCAGACCGTCCAAAAACGAAATGGCAAAATCTCGCTCCATCCTGAACTCGCGCATCAGCCGGACGACGCCTTTGCGATCCTCCTCCACGCGCCCGCGGTATCCCGCCCACGGGTCGCCCGAGCCCCAGGCCGCCTCCACGCTGTCCAGGATGGCCTCGAACAGACCGGGCGCCAGCCCCATGACCCCGCCCTTCGGATCGCCGCCCTCGCGCGTCACGTCGGCCGCCACAGCGGCGCCCAGCGGCACGATGACCCTGGATGTCTCGAAGCCGCCCTTGGGGCGCTCGTCGCCCAGCAGCGTGACCTTGGCCATGCGGAAGTCGGTCGACCAGTCGTCCGCCCCGTCCTTGGACTTCTCGCACGCCAGTCTGACGATGGAGGCCGACTTGTCTTTCCGCGACAGCCGCATCACGAAGTCGCCCGCGCCCAGCAGCACCGTGGAGCCCCGCAGGTCGCCGCTCTTGCCCGCGTGGTGGACGCCCAGCACCACGCATTGATAGGCGTCGCGGATACGGTCGCAGGCCGCGACGAACATCGTCATCTCCTTCTGCAGGTTCTCGTCGGCGCCCGGCATGGCGCGCGACACGGTGTCCACGACCACCATGGCCGGCGCCCGGATGTCCGCCGCCTCGATCGACGCCAGGAATAGCGCGATGTCCTCGGCCTTCATGAAGTTGACCGTGCGCGGCAGGACCTTCAGCCGCTTCAGGACGGCCGCCCGGTTCGCCTCCGGGTGTTCCTGCAGCCAAGCCTTGATGCGGTTGCGGAAGCCGCTCTCGCCCTCCGCCGCGATGTAGACGATGGGCGCGTCCTGCTCGCACTCGATCGCGTCGCCGTGCCAATCGCCCGCGCCGGCCGCGATCGTCAGGCACATGTCCAGCGCCACGAAGGACTTGCCGACGCCCGGCTCGCTGTAGAGGAAACCCAGACCGGTCTGCGGGATCTTGTCCTCGACCAGCCACTTCGGCGCCGGTCGGTTGATGATGTCGTCGATCGACAGCAGAGGAAAGAACGGACGCTGCCCGTGACCTTCCGGGTCCGCCTCGCGTTCCTGCTCCGCGATCATGTCGAAGATCGTGGCGCCTTGCTGCCGGCCGGTCGCCGTGTCCACCGCGACGGGCTTGAACCACGCATCCGCGCGGCTGAAGGCTCCATCTGACGTGGCTTCGGCCTTCTCGTAGAGATAGGAGGCGCCCACGCGGAACGGCCCCTTCATGCGTCTCCAGTCGGCCGCATAGACGTCGGGGTCGTTCGTCCGGCCGTGCTCGTCCTCCCATCTGTCGCACCAGGACGCATAGATCTCGAAGGCCTCGTCCTGGTGGTCGGGCAGGGCCGCCTTGATCGCGTATCCGAAGTCCCGGTAGGACTCCCGCGTCGGAAAATGGCGCGTGGTGTTGGGCGTGGCCGCGACCGCCCGCCGGACCACGGCGATATCGCCCTGCAGGGACGCCTGGTTGATGTCTGTGGTGGCGCCTTCCCGGATCAGCTTCGGGTCCGGCCCGGCCTGCGGCAGGAGCGTCAGCAGGTCCTGGAGAAGGCCGTCGATCTGCTGGGGCTCGAACAGCGGCAGGTCGTCGTAATCCATTAGGGCGCGGGGCCACTCGTAGGGCTGCCGCGTGCCCGGGTGGATGCCGTGGGCCACGAACATTCGGCCATCCGACAGCACCTCGACGCGCTCTGCCTGACCGCGGTCGTCGCGCGGGCCGAACTCGATGCGCGTGTAGCTGTAGGGGTCGGTCACACGGGCCAGGTAGAGGGCCTTGGGGTAGCGCCCGACGCGGATCGGCAAGGCGGTCCCCAGGTGCCGCTCTATGGCGTCCTTGATGATGCGTGCGTTGGCCTCGGTCGGGGCATCCGCGTCGATCGCGATCAGGCCGGACCCGGTCTTGATGCCGACGCCCGCGCCCATGCGCTCCCACCGCTCCAGATCGGTCTCGTCGGCCACATGCGGAACCCAGTCCCAGGAGAACCAGTTGCCGTCCCGGCCCTTGATGCCGGGCGTCTTGCCGCGACCGTCCTGCGGCGTGCCGATGCGCTTGAACAGGGTGGAGTTGGCCGAGATCGGGGCGGTCGGCGGGATGATCGGCACGAGGCTGGTGTAGCCGCGCGCCCAGAGATCGGCGAAGTTCATCAGGGCCTCTTGTCGGTGGAGAGCGGGCCGTGTCGTCAGATCGCAACATCTGCACGACAGACGCCAGACAGCTACTTGATGTAGATGATCGGGTGTCGTATGTTGGCCGCGATCCTGTTGGTGGGGGTTTTTCGTCGTCGAGAGGAAGGCGGGGGTCGTTCCCCGCCTTCTTTCGTTCTTACGCCCGGCCGGCGTCTGTCGGCAAGCCTGTCGTCAAATCATACATTCCCAGCATCGTCCCAGGTGATCGTGCCGAAGTCGCGGGTCACGCTGGCCTTGCCCGCGCGGCGGGCGTTGAACACCATGGTCGCAATGGTTCTGGCTGGGATCGACAGATGAGCCGCCATGTCTTTCTGCGTTTCGAACGGTGCGCCGTTCAGATACATGCGCCGCTTGCGCCAGTGGTTTCTACCAAGACCGACGTTGTCAAGGGTGCCGCGTTCGGACGCTAGGAATACCGCCTTCTGCGATACGCCCAGCGCGCGGCCCGCTGCGGCTTGCGACGGGTAGGTGACGCCGCGAATTGTCGTAGGGACGCCGTTCCTGTGCGGCTTGCGGTCGCTGCTCATGGCTTCCTCCGATGCGCCCTTATCGCACTGGCCGTCGCATGGGCGCCGTTGCCGCGCGCGATCTCGGCGGCCTTGTCCATGGCGGCGTTCCACTCCTCAGCCAGCCGGGCGCTCAGGGCTTCGGTGAGTTGCGCGGACAGGCCGTCCGAATACTCGCGTTCGATCAGCGCCTGCTGTTCCGCCGCTTCCAGCCGCTCACGCAGGGCGGCGTTCTCGGCGGCGAGGGCCTGATAATCAGCCTCCCGCACGGCGTATCCTTGGAACTGCGGCGACACGATGAACAGCCGCTCCACCTCCTCGTGCGTCGGCTCGGTCATGCAGCACCCCCGTTCTGCGAGAGGGCGGCGCGGAAGTTGTTAAGCCATATGATCGCAGCAGCCTCTTCTTGAGCGTTCAGCTCCGCGCAGCCCAAAACGTCGCGTTGACGTGCGTCGCACCACCGCAACATCGCCGCCCGCAGATCGTCGGCAGGGGTGGCGCGGCGGTGGGCCAGAAGTTCGCGGACCTTTGGCGCGTTGCGGCATTTCTCGATCAGCTCCGGCATCGTTTGAGGGTCGATCCTGACGGCGCGCCCGAAGCGCACCAGCAGGCCGGGGCGGTCGGCTTCGCGCCGCAGGGCGGCAGCGGGAATGTTCATCTGCGTGGCGGCTTGCTCGATGGTCAAGAGCATCCCATCATTCCTCCTGTGCAATCCGTTCGGGGAACAGGCACGGCTCGTCGCCATGCTCCGCAATCATCATCGCCAGCAGGTCCATGGCGTTCTGCCGCGCCCGATGCTGACTCTTGACCCCGCCGCTATAAACCCGCACCTGCGCCCTTGTCGGCAGGTGAGTGACGGTGATCCAGCAAGCGTTCGGCCCGCAGTGCCACATGCCACTGGCAGGACGGTCCTCCACGATGTTGATGACGACATCGCAGGCACTGTCGGCAACAGTTGCACTCACTTCCTGCCCTCCTGTGTGATCTTGGCGAGGGCGGCGCGGGCGCGTTCTTCTGCGATGTCCAAGGCCGGCCACGGGTAGCCGTAGCCGCTATCGCTTCGGACGGCCGCTGCAAACCCGTTTTCTCCGCAGACAGCGTGCAGCAATCCCTCCAGCGCCGCCCGCAGATCGTCGGCAGGGGTGGCGCGGCGGTAGGCCAGAAGTTCGCGGGCCATTTGAGAGACCCATGGCCTAGCCAACCCGGCAGTTGCAAGCAGGTCCAATTCGTCGTCAGACAGCGCCTCGTCGGTCAGTCGTTCGGTCATTTCGCTTTCTCCGTTTCCGCCACCGCGACCATCCGTCCGGTGGATTTCCAGGCTGCAACCAGGTCGTCGCCCTGGATCGTCGAGCGGCCGATGTGCAGGACCGCGGGGGCAGGTCTCGGGGACATCACAGCCCCTCCTGCACGCAGGCCGCCGCCTCGGCGCCGGCATAGGCAGCGCAGGCCGCCGGGCGCGTCGGTGCCGCGAAGGCGTTGCTGACCATCAGCCACAGCATCACCATGGCCGTGCAGGCCAACGCCAGCAGGCAGAGGCCGTCGATCAGGCGGGACGCCGCGCTGCGCGGGCGGGCGTGATCGGTGCGGAAGCCCGCGATGTCGTCGAAGTCGGGGGCGCCGGAGCGCCGGTCGTCTCGGGTCATGTTCGTTCTCCGTTGGTGGGTGGTGTCATCCGAAAATGTTGGTGTCGGTCGTCTTTTCAGACGCGGCAGGCATGGTGGGCAGCTGGGGCTTCAGTTCACGCTCCAGCAGCGCGACGAAGTAGTTCGTCCGGGACACGCCCGCGCGCTTCGCAACCCGGTCCAGCGCCTTCACCAATTCGCGCGGCAGACGCATGGTGGTGCTGACCTTGCTGTTGGCCTTCTGGACCTGTTTCACTCTCATTCGAGGCCTCCTTTTCGTGTCGGTCATGTAAGGTTGTATGTCAGACTTGACCGTCACGCAAGCCATTTGTCAGGCGCTCCACCAATCACCTGACATTCTGCAAGACATCGCCTGACAGGTCCGGTATGATGCCGCCAACGATTTCAGGCGATTGAGGCGCTACATGGCCGAAACGACCCCCTATGTGCGGGCCTACAGCTTCGCGAACTACCAGGCGGACCTGCCTGACGTGCCCTTGCCGGGCACGCGGCTGGACATCGAACTGGACAACATCGCGGAGGTCACGCGGCGGTTGAGCGATACCGTCAACAGCTGGTTCGAGATCGAGGCCGACCTGTCGTCCGTCGTGACCGTGGCGGGCGAGATCGACCGCGTCGTCTTCGTGGCCAACAACATGCCCGCGATCCTGGCCGTCGCCAGCCAGGCCGAGGACTGGGACATCCAGGGCGCGGTATTCCGCCGCCAGCAGATCCTGACGAACGCCGGCCAGCGCCGCTATCTGGTCAATCGCGCCGGCGGCGATCTTCGTCTCGACGACGACAACCACATCCTGTTCGGCGGCTCGCCCTTCGGCCCGCTGACGCATGGCGTCGACTACACCACGCCGAACGGCAACGACCTGCTGCTGTCCTTCGACCCGGCCGCATCCGAACTGCTGCACATCTTCTCCCTGCCCCGCTTCGTCGTGCCGACCCCCAGCACCGTGTCGGGCACCTTCACCACGACCGACGGCAAGACGATCACCGTCTCGGGCGGCGTCATCACAAGCATCTCGTGAGGTAACACATGGCCATTGGACCGACTTCAGGCCGTGATCGGCAGGACGCATTGCTGGCCAGCATCGCGGCGGCGGCCGCATCCGCGGAAGAGGCGAAGAAGCCCCAGCGGTTCGCCGGCCGTCTGGCGCGCCTGGTGGCGGCCATGTCGAACGGCGCCAGCGCGGTATTCGCGGCCTATGGCGACAGCACGACCGACGGGACCGGCACGACCGGATGGACCGGCAACCCGACGACGGCCGGCGGCGCCGCGATCGGGGCCGCTGCCCACACGCCCGCGAACGCATGGCCCGCGATCGCCCAGACCGCGCTGCGCCAGATGTTCGAGAACAACTCGATCTCGGTCTGGAACGCGGGCTACGGCGGCAAGGCCCTCGTCGACGGTTGGGCACTGGCCAACATCGACGCCGCGATCTTCAACAACCCCGGATACGGCACACCCCAGGCCGTCATCATCTCCTTCGGCATCAACGACATCCGTCGGGCATCCTACAGCCCCGGCGCGTTCCGGTCGCAGCTGATCGCGCTGGTCGACCGCATCGACCAGACCGGCGCCTTCCCGATCTTCCTGACGCCCGACGCGACGCTGACGGACGACAACGCCAACGGCTCCGAGATCTCCGGCGTGATCGAGGTCTACCGCGCCGTCGGTGCGGAACTCGGCATCGACGTGCTGGACGGCCACGCGCGCCAGCTGGAAATGTGGGCGGCGCGCGACGGCGCGGTCCGGTGGGCGTCCGTCCAGAGCGACACGATCCACGGCGACGACAACTTCCACAGCCTGAAGGGCGCGCTGATCGCGGCGATGCTGTTCCCGAATACGCTGTGGATGAACGATGACGAGGTGATCGACGTCGCGCCCTGGTCGAAGTTCTGCAACGCGGCGGCCCTGACCTTCGGCATCGGCGGGATCGCGACGAAGTTCGGCGGGTCCATGAACATCGCGTCCGGCGCCTACTCGACCGGTCAGGCGCTCCTGAAGATGTGGGCCTGGAACACGGCCGCCGATCGGGACCTGTTCTGGCGCGGCGTCGACGCGGACGGCTTCTACGCCCCGCGCGCGCTGGCGTCGGCCCCGGTCATCGCGATCTACGACTACCTCGCCCGGTCCTCGTCGAACCGGTTCTCGCCACATGCCGGGTGGACAGCCCCCGCGCCCGGCTACCGGATGGCCGAGAGCCCCGGCTATCTGGGCGCCCTGCCCGTCGGCCTGTCCCGCGTCGTATTCAACGCACCTACCGACAACGCCGACAGCCCTGTCTACCTCGGCCATTTCGCCGCGCGCCGCGCTCGCTCGATTTCGCAGGTCGGCGTCCTGACCCACACGGGAACGGAGAAGCTGGGCCGCGACCAGTGGGCCAATGTCGGTTGCCCGACCCTGATCGGCTTCGGCCGCGGGGCACCGCTTGACGCCCTCTACCGCGCGACGCTGGCCGACAAGACGGGCTTCTTCCTGTGGTCGTCCCGCTCCTTCGGCGCGGGCGCGACGGTCGAAAGCAACATCCGTCGCGGGCTGATGCTCTACCGGAACAACGACACGACCCTGGGCCTCTACGACGCCCTGCTCTATGGCGACGGGACCGCGGCCGAGATCGGCGGCGCGCTTGGGACGGGCACGGTCACGATCGACTTCTGGACGAACGCGCGCATCCGGGCGCGCGGCGTCGTCAGCGGCACCGACCAGATCGTCAACATCTTCGGCGACTGGTCCGGCAACACGCCCCTGATCTCGGTCTCGACGCCGGTCGGCAGCGCGCCGTTGGCATGGGGCGGCACGCCGTGCGCGCTGTTCTCGAACCGCGGATCGGCGGGCACCAGCATCGCGGTCGCCGAACTGGTCGCGGCCTTCAACTTCTGACATGAGAAAGTGCCCTTTTAACTGTTTATAGAATGAATAGTCTTTGCTATACTAACCCCGACCAAGGAGGTTAGTAATGATAGATTTTCAATGGCGTGATGTTCCTGGGTGGGAAGGAGAATATCAAGTAAGCACCGACGGAGACGTTCGATCTGTGGATAGACGATCTCCTGTTGTTAACCGGTTCGGCAATATAGAGAATCGTTTGCACAAAGGTAAGAAATTGAAACCGACAGTTGGTAAAAACGGCTATGCCATGGTTTCTCTTACTCGTCCTGGAGGTGAGCGCAGATGCGCTAGTGTTCATTCTCTTGTTGCCGAGACATTTCTAGGGCCGCGTCCCGAAGGAACAGAAGTATGTCATGATAATGGTGTCAGGACAGACAACAGGGTTTCAAATATCCGCTACGGAACTCGTTCTTCAAACGCAATGGACAGACATTTGCACGGAACGATGAACCAAGCCAAAGGAGAAAATCACTATTTCGCTAAGCTTACAGATGACGAGGTCAGGTGGATACGGGAAAACGCCCCGCGCATGACGCGCAGGGCTATGGCTAAAAAACTTGGCGTCGGTCACAGCACCATCAGCAACGTGGTCAATGGTGTTCAATGGGTTCATGTCGTTTAAGTTTTTCTGTATCTTTTTCCGACCCACCCATCTGCGGTTAATGGCAGGCCTTCGGCCCAAGCGGGTAATTCGCAGATTAGTTTTTCAAATGAAGATATATTAGCGAACCCTCTTGGCACTTCGGCTAGGATTTCATCATACACATGAGCCACGACGCCATAACCCGCGGCCTCGGCCTTCCGCATCCCGTTGACCAGGATGTCCCGCGCCGCGGCCTGGGTGGCGTTCTGAACGATCAGGCCCCCGTAGAGGGCCGAGCGGCGCCACTTCTTCGTCGTGCCGTCCACGCCTAGGAAACGGATTCCCGGCGACGTGTCGCCCTCGATCTTGCAATGCCCCTTCAGGGCCAGCTTCTCGGCTTCCTCGCGCTCCATGACCTCGGGATCGGACCACTGGCCGTCGTCCAGCCGCACGCAGGCCCAGACCTGCGACGCCAGCCGCGGCGAGGCATAGGCCAGGCACCGGCCGGAGGGCAGCTGCATCCACAGGTAGCCCAGCCGGACGACGAACCTGCAGCGGATCGCCTCCGTCACCGTGCCGGGATATTCGACGGCCTCGCGCACGGCCGATTCCGCATCGTGCCAGGACGATGCGATCGCGCTGTTCTGCGCGCGCCATCCGCGCTTGATGATCTCGCAGGCGATCCATGCCTCGCGCGACATCCGGTCGGAGGCCTCCTTCGCGCGCTTCGACACGCTGGCATGCCGCTTGACGGCCTTCTCCCGTTCCTCCTCGTCGGCGTTCTCCCAGACGGGCGCATAGAGCGCGTCCAGATCGACCCTGTAGATGGCCGCCATGGAGGCGAAGGCCGACACGCCGCCCTGGAAGCCCAGCGCCAGTTCCGACACCTTGCCGACTGCCTGGCGGGCCCAGTGCTTTTTGTCGACCACCTCCAGTGGCAGGTTCAGGATGCGCGCCGCGGTCTGGCGATACATGTCGGGGATCTTCGGGTCCGCGATGATGTCGTGCATGGCGGCCAGCTTCCAGTCCTCGCGCGCCAGCCACGCGATCACGGCGCCCTCGATGCCGGAATAGTCGGCCTGGACCAGTTCATGCCCCGGCGCGGCCCATACGAAGCCCCGCACCGCGTCGGAGATCAGATGCAGCGGCCGGCCCAGATCGTCGCCGTAGAGCGTCTTCAGCACGGCCGGATCTTCGGTGCGGAACGCCTCGAACAGGGTCTTCGTGTTCAGGTGCGCGTCCTCGTAGGCGCGGCGCGGGCGCGGCATGTTCGCGAAGTTGACGCCCATGCTGGTCCACCGGCCGGTGCCGGCCCCGTGATACATGAACGAGCCCCGCACGCGCCCGTCGGCCGACGCGCGGTTCAGCATGGCCTCCAGTTTCTTGACACTGGTCTTCGCGCCCTCCTGGCGCAGTTCCAGCGCCGTGCGGACCTTCGCGGGCAAATCGACCAGCTGCAGCGCCTCGTCGATGTCGTTGCGCGCCGCGCCGGACAGGTCAGCGCCCTGCTCTCGCGCCCAGGCCACCAGCTTCGAGACCTCGGACACCTTGCGGACGGCGCCGCCAGTCAGCTCGGCCATCTCCCGGTTCAGGTCCTGGACGGCCTTGTCCGCCAGCCGGATCGCGGCCCGCGCGGACCGGACGTCGATGCGGATGCCGCGGCGGTTGATCCGCTCGGACAGCTGCCAGACGTCCTGCTCGTCGGCGGACAGGGGCACCAGCTTGGCGTCTGCGGCGGCCTCGGTCAGAACGTCGTCGTCGCAGTAGCGGTGATAGGCCTCGAACTCGGCCGGATGATCGGCGGCCTCCTTGAATCCCCCGTTCTTGTCCGGGATCGAGAACATCCGCATCAGCCGATGTCCGTCCTTGTCCTTCTGGACGTCCAGGTCCAGGACATCGCCCAGGGTCTTCAGGTCGCGCGGCAGGGACATGGCCGCCGCCGTGGCCGCCGTGCATCGAAACTGCTCCCAGCGCGGCATGGTCCACCCCGCATTGGCGGCCAGCCATTGGAAGCACAGCATCTCGAAAGCGGCGTTGTGGGCGGACACCGTCGCCCCCGCCTCGACCGCGGCGCGCAGGTCGGCGGGCATGGGTTCGCCTTCGCGCCACCGGCCGATGTCGCCGCCGTCGATCTGGTAGGAGCCTAGCAGCACGCGCGCCTCGGGATGCTCGAAATAGACGAACGCTCCGCAGTCGCGCAGGTTGACGGGGCTCCGGGTTTCAAAATCACATTCCACGTGCTTAGGCATCACCCATCTCCATACCGATGACCTCGACGCCCGCTTCCGCGAACATGGTGGCCGCCGCCGTGAACTCGTCGTCCGGCATCGACGTCTGGCCGGGGCCGACGTAGACCCGCCGGATACCGGCGTTGATGATCTGGCGGGCGCAGCGGCCGCACGGCGAATGTGTGCAGAACAGCACCGACCCGGACGTGCGGACGCCGTGCCGCGCAGCGTTAGCGATGGCCGCTTCCTCGCCGTGGCAGACCCAGGTGTATTTGGCGGGCCGGTCCATGCGCTCGGGATCGTCTCGGACATTGCGCGCGATTCCGTTGTAGCCAGTCGACAAGACCAGGCCCTCGGACGACACGATCACGGCGCCGACCTGCGTCGTGTCTTTGCTCCAGGTAGCGACCTCTTTGGCGACGCCCATGAAGCGGCGCATCCATTTTTCATCATGCAAGTTCATCTGCGTATCTCCACACATAGCCGCCGGCGCTGTTCGCGCGACCGACGCAATTGTTCACGATGTTTCCTTGACGGGCGCCGGTAGCCTCGGCCGCTGCCAAGGTGCTTTCAAAGCGCAGCCCGCAGGCCGTCTCGACCGGGCGCTTCCTCTTTTCTCGGGCCTTTGCCAGCGCCTCGCGGACGTGCGGCAGGATCGGGCCGCGCTTTCGCCCCTTCAGCGCGGCGCTGATCTTTGCGCGGCACTCTGGAGAGTTCAGGCGCCCGGTAAGGGCCGCGCGCATCTTCTCCTTGGCGGCCTCGTCGGCCATCGGGTTTCGCAATGTCATGCGAATGCTTGACGCCATGCGGTTGCCCGGCTTGTGTGATGGGTTAGACGCGCCCGAGAACCCAGCGCGTCGAAGCGCCAGCAGATCAGGCCGGGACCGGATCGCCGCGCTCATCGCGGCTCGGGCTTCATTTGTCACAGCGCGACCCGTTCGCTTCTCGGACATAGCGGCTTTGGCCTGGTCCGTGTGCCGATAGCCTGAGATGCCGGGCCCGCCAGCCGTATAGGTCGCCAACTTCTCGCGGCGGTGTGCGATCAGCTTCGCCTCGAGCGCGAACGCCGCGTCTTCGGACAGGTTGTCGCGAACGATGCGGACGGTCCGGCCGTGCCGAGCGACGATGAACTTCCAGCGGCGGTTCCGGCCGGTTCTCGTCCACGCGCGGCGCCCCGACCCTTTCCCGATGTAGAAAAGTTCGCCGTTGGACGCCTTGAAGTGCGCGTAGACGTAGAACGATTTCATCCGAAAATGTCCTCCCCCGTCTCGGGCGGCGCGGCCGAGGCCCGCACGGGTCCCTCCAGCGCGTCCCGGATGCCGCGCGAGGGAACGGCCGCGGTGACGCACCGCCAGCCCTCGCTCCCGTTGGCCGCGCGGCGGCGCACGTTGCATTGAAAGCCCCCGGAGGTCGGCCAGACCGTCAGGGCAGTGAGGCCGCCGCTCTTGGCGGCCTCGTCGATCAGTTGCTCCATGGTAGCCATGTCAGTAACAACCCGCCACGCCGTCGTTCATGCCGTCCGTATAGGCCTCCGCGACCAAGGTCTGGACCTCGGCCCGGAGGGCCAGGATCGTCGCCCAGATGCGGTTCGCGTCCGGGTGCGCGTCGATCTCCAGCAGCGTGAAGGGCTCGGCAGCAAGTGCGGCAACGGGCGGCTGCGCGGTATCATCCAGCAGTCCCATGATGACCTCCTAGAACAGCAGCGGCATGACGCCGTGCAGGGCTTCGCGGATCTGCGCCGCCAGCTGGCGATGCTCCTTCTGCGTCTCGTGGCGCTCGCGCACGTCCAGGAAGTGCATCCAGGACCGGACGGTGGCGTTGACGTAGAGGCGGCTGACGGTCAGGCCCTCGGGCAGGATGACGCGGGCCGTCTCCTTGGCCTCGCCGTTGTCCAGCCGGCACTGGTATTCGGCCGCGATATGCGACAGGACGTCCGTGTTGCTGATCTGGGCCATGTGATCGAGATCGAAGTCCTCGATCGAGGACTGGCGGTTGTCGGGGTCGGCCAGACGGCCCTCCCGCTCCACGAAGCCCGGCGCCGCGCTATATCGTTGGGAAAACTCCTGGACGCCGCCGGCATGGTCGTCGAACCCGTCAGGCAGGAAGACCAGATCCTCGTCCATCTCGACGACGGCCATGCTGGTGTGGCGCGTGAACTGGCGGGTGATGTCGCGCGGGCCGACGATCTCCAGATTGATGTTGACCATCTGGAAGACCGACCATTCTCCGCGGGCCTTGCAGCTTTCGACGAACTTCTCGGTCGGCACGACCTTGGAACCGGCCAGCTGCTTCGCCTGGTTGCCCGGCGCGCTGACGCGCGCCTGGTAGACGATCAGATCCTCGGGCGTCGGCAGGTCCAGGACCAGCGGCTTCGTCATGCCGATGGCGCGGACATTGAACAGGTCGGTCATCCGAAAATCTCCATGCCGAGGGTTTCGCCGTAGAGGCGCAGCAGCGCGTTCTCCTCCGCGACGGTGTCCTTGTCGCGGCGCCGCAGCGCCACGATCCGGTCGATCGTCTTGACGTCGTAGCCCCGGCCCTTGGCCTCGGCGCGGACCTCCTTGATACCTTCGGCGGCGACGGCCTTCTCGTCGTGCAGCCGCTCGATGCGCTCCACGAAGGCGCGCAGTTCATCCGCCGCGACCCTGAAGGTCTGGTCGCCGCTGTTGTGTCCGGGGCCGCTCACGCTTCTGCCTCTGGAACGGGTTGGATTTCGAACTCCGTCAAGAGGTGGCGCGTTACGGTCGCAGCGTGCATTTCGCGGACGCTGACGAAATACGCGACGGAGCCGTCAATGTATTCGACCCTGCCGACAATTCGCCCCTTGGGCGTCAAGCGATGGGGGTCCCCGTCGGGTGAAATATAGACGATCTGTCCGAAGCCAAAATTGAAAGCGGGCATGCCCGTTCTCCTGGTTGGTGGGTTGGGACAAGGCCGATGATCCGGCCTTGTCAGTCGGCATATCAGACAGTCGGGTCAGCCGAAAAGGCCGCCGGCGCCCGCGCCGCCCTTCGTCTCGTCCGGGGCCTTCTCGGCGGCCACGGTCTCGGGCTTGAAGAACTTGTCGGTGTCGACGCCGCCACCGCCGCCCAGGCTGTCGCCCGACTTGATCTTCTGGAACGCGCCGATGTTGAACGTCACGCCCTTGCCGGTCTTCGGGTGGTCCCAGGTGAAGGCGTTGACGACGGCGTAGCCGTAGTCGCCCGACTTCAGTCTCGACGGGTCGTTCGAGGCGATCTTCTGGACGTTCTCGTCCACGACCTGCGGCGGGTAGTTCTCGCCCGACGACGCGCGGACGAAGAAATGGCCCTCGTAGCCGGGGTGCCGTTCGCCGGTCTTCTTGCTGACGCCCTGGGGGCCGTCGCCGTTCAGCACCGGCAGTTTGATCGCGCCGTTCTCGATCATGGTGCGGATCTTCGCCTCGTCGCCCCAGCTGGCGGCGACGCAGGCCTCGATGATGGCGTTCTGCAGCGCCGTCAGGGTGGTCGTGTCGGTCTTCGGGATCAGCAGCGTGCAGCCGTATTTCGGCGTCTGGCCTTCCTCGGCCGCGCGGGCCTCGAACAGGTTCTGGACGAAGGAAACGCGGACGAGGCCGGTCTTGATGTCTTGCGAGCGTGCCATGTGATGTCAGTCCTTTGAGACAGGGGAAAAGAAAGAGGTGATCGGCGCGGCAATCTCCTGCCGCATCGAGTTGTCGAGGCGCACCAGGTTGGTGCCGCCAGTCGGCGTTTCAGACAGTTCGGCCACCAGCGCGGCCTTGTCCTTCAGCGCCTTGCGGACCTGCTTGGGCGTCCGCAGCTTGCCCGGTGTCAGGAACAGGTCGGTCTTGACGCCGGCCATCTCGCAAGCGAGCGTGACCTGATCCTCGACGCCGTCCTTCCACTTCTCGCGGCCGGTCTTGCGGACCAGCCCGTAGCCGGTGGCGGGTTGCCCGCCCTCGGCCAGATGATGCTCATGTGCCCGAACCTGCTTCACCCAGTTCTCGATCATGTCGAGCATGTCGAGGCGCTTGGCGCGCTCGTCGGGGTCGGTCTGTTCGGGCACATTCGCCAGCTGCGGCGTCCCGTCGACGGGGCTGAACCAGACGCCGACCGCGTCCAGCGCCGCCTGCTCCAGCGCGGGGCAGGTCGCCGCGGCCTTGCAGAAGGTGCTGCCGCAATGCGGGCCGGGGTTCAGGTAGGCCGCAGCCCAGGCCGCCGGCGCCAGATCGGCGCGAGCGTCCATCGCTTCCTTCGACTTCCGCATGGCCTGCAGCATGTCGAAGGTCCAGTCGACCAGGTCCATGACGTCCATCGTCTCGGACCGGATACGGCCGTCGGGGTGCGGCGCGCGGGGCTGCACGATCGTGACCTTGACGGAGGATACCGTCAGGCCCTTGTTTTCCACCAGCGCGCCTAGCCCATATGTGCACAGCTGCGGGTTTCGGTCGCGGTGCTCTACGCCATTGTCGTCCTTGGTGATCTTCACCACCTCGACCACTACGCCGCGCCCGCCCTTTAGGTCGACGACCTCGATCAGTTCCCATTTCGGGAACCAGATCACCGCGTCTCCCGTGCCGCCTGCGTCGAAGGGCGTGCCCAGTGACGACAGATCGAACCGCTGCTCAACCATCAGAAGGGCGTGTTCGCCCGTGGCGGACAGATAATCGGCCATGCGCTTGCGCACATAGTCGATGTAGGTCTGCGCGGTATCGGCCATCTCCTCGTCGACCTCGAAGGAGAACTTCTTCCCCTTCCGCGTCGTCCCGATGAAGCGGTCCGCGTCGCCGCCATCCCGCAGGCACATCTCGCCGAGTTCGTGGCAGACGGTGCCCCAGTCGGCGGCCTCGCTGGTGCTTTCCGGCGCGTTGATGGTCAGGGCCAGCGCGCCGGGGCACGCAAAGTTGCGGGCCGAGGCGCTGGCCGACCAGGACGCGTGTTCGCGGTCAGCATGGGCGACCATCGGTCAGGCATCCATCTTCGCGGTCAGCGCGTCGATGACGGTCTGGAACGCGGCCGCGTCCTCGGGGATCTCGGACAGCTTCGTCACCTTGCCGCCGGGGAACTTGTCGCCCAGGATCGCCAGCAGGTCGACGGTCAGCTTGTCCATGCCCATCTTGTTGCCGTAGGCCATCATGGCCGCACGCACGTCGTCGCGGGTCGCCGCGGCGGCCGGGGCGTTGACCGGGTCCGCGGCCTCGTCGGCGGCGTCCTGCTCGGCTGCCGCCGCGTCCTCGGGGCTGACACGCTCCTCGCCGGTCGAGATGGCCGCCTTGGGCTCGCTCTGGGCCGCTGCGGCGGCGTCCGCCGCGTCGGCGGCCTCGTCTTCCTCGATCTCGGCCTTGGTTCTGCGGGCCTTGCCGGGGGCTGGCTTGCCGCGCTCGCGGACGATATGGATCTCCGGCGCCGTTTCGTCAGTCGCCTTTTCAGACACATCCGACACGACATCGGGGGCGACGTCCGCCTTAGCCGGATCGCGCGGCGCGGGCATCGCCAGGCTGACGCCGCGGCTGTAACCGATGGCCGACATGGCGAGGGCCAGATAGTCCGCCGCCCCGCGTTCGCGGATGACGTCTTCCGGGATGTTGACTTCGATCTTCATGGACATGGTTGGTCTCCTGTTGATGATAGGTCAGCGCATAACGACGTTAATTGACGACCACTTGCGCAAGAGTGACGTCTGGATCGCGTCGTCGATGCTGTTCTCCAGCGTCGCGACGCGAACTCTCGGTTGGCGGGTCTGTCCAAAGTTCGTCACACGCATCGCCATTTGGGCTGCGTCTTTAGGGACGAAGGACATTTCCGCGAAAATCAGTTCCGCCGCGGCGGACAGGTCGATGGCCTCGCCCGCGGCCTGGATGTTCCCGATGAACACCCGCACGGCCGGATCGGTCTGGAACGCCGCGACGTTGGCCTCGCGCTCCCGCGCGCCGGTCGCGCCGGTCAGCGTCACGACGCCGAACTTCGACAGGCCCTCGGCCAGCGCGTCGATCACGTCGCTGTGCCAGGCCGCGATCACGACCTTGTCCAGCCCGCTCTCGAACTCCTCCTTAATGGCCTCGACCAGCGGCGCTACCTTCAGTTCGCCCCAGATGCGGCGAACCGGTCCCAGATGGTCGTCGCGCAGCCCGTCCAGATCGCCAGCTGCGATCTTCGCCAGAACCTTCGCGTCGACGTTGGTGCGCTCGGCGGCTTGGGCGCGCTTCACGGCGGCCGGAGACGCCATGAGCGGCATGATCTCGTAGACGGGGGCCGTGATGCCGACGTCCTGCTGCGTCCGGCGCAGGTAGAACCCGTCCAGCCGCGCCGCCAGTTCCTCCAGGTTCTGCCCGCCGATGATGACCTCGATCCAGCGGTGGAAGCCGATCTTCTTCGGCTTGATCTTGCAGTAGCGGCGCTTGAACGCCTCCATGTCGCTGACGTCCGGCCGGCCGCCCTCGGCGTGCAGACGCTCGGGCGCCAGCGCCTTCAGCATCGGGAACAGGTCGAAGGGGCTGTTGGGCATGGGCGTGCCGGTCAGGCACCAGACGCGGGCCGCGCGCTTTGCGATGCCGCCGGCGTCGTCGAAGGCCGCGATCGTGCGCTTGGCCTCGAAGGACTTGGCGTAGTGGCTCTCGTCCAGGATGATCAGGTCCCAGTTGATCGACCACAGCGCCATGATGCGCGCGGGGTCGGCCATCTGGGGCCAGCCGACGATCACGACGTCCGTGTCGTCGGCCAGTTTGTCGCCCCCGGTCAGGATCTGGGTCTTGTGGCCGATCATCGACCAGTCAGCAAAACCTCTCCTCCAGACCGGACGGCCCGATGCGGTGGTGACGACCAGGATGCGGCGGGCGCCGACCATGTCAGCCGCCATGATGGCCGTTCCGGTCTTGCCGACACGGGGCAGGTCCGCCAGCAGGGCCGTTCTTCTGGAGGCCAGGAACCTCGCTCCGTCCAGCTGGTGTTGCTTCGCGACCATCATTTGCCGCTCACCTGGCTGACCAGTCGACAATACGCATTGCGATACTTGGGCGTATCGAAGGCGGGCCCCAGTCGGTCGGCCGGGAACGGCAGGCCTTCCCGCGCAGAAATAACGAATATTCCGGAGGCTTCCGCAATATGGGACTGATACTCTGCCCAGCGTGCTTCGCCGAGCGTCTCCCGCAGTTCTGTCGATAGTTCTGTCCGTTGCATCCTGTTCATCCGTTGCATCATGTAAGCTGTTGTATGTCACCATTTCAGACATTGGCGACACGAAGTCAATCCGCTTTCTTGGGCCTGTCGTCGAATTTCTCGCGCAGCGCCGGATCGGCCATGTAGTAGTCCAGCGCGGCCATGTTCCAGGCCACCGCGATCACGTGCGGGCTGCCCGTCTCGGCGTCGTTGTCCTCGCCGCCCCAGAAGGCCAGCAGGTGACGCATCGCCGCGGCGTAGCAACGGCTGAAGGACATGCCGTTCTGCCAGTTCCGCTCAGCGTATTTCTTGGCGCCGACGCCGTAGTGATCGCCGAGGCGCAGCAGGAAGCCGGGGTCGATCAGGTCGATGCGGGCCTTGCCCCCGTCATAGCGCAGCGCCGCTTCGTCGGCGCGCTGGTTGACCGGGTCATTCGCGGACTTCTGCACAACTTCCGCACGGCAAGCAGCACACAAAGGGCCGATGCCGTTTTCGTTTCCGAATTGCGTGGCCTCGTCTTGGTCCGGCTCGCCGCAAAGGGCGCAAAGCAGGTGTGAAGCAATTGCCGATTTCATCCGAAAACATCCTCTCCATAAGGGCGGACCCGGATCCACATGCCGGGCTTGTCGCCGTATCGCTTCAGGAAGGCCGACTGGACGATCTGTCCATCATCGCCCCAGACCACCAGGTTCAGCGCGTCGACCGTCTTCTGGTAGTTGTCGAAGTCCGGTTTCTTGACCGGCATCTCCCGCCCGGCGCGGGCGGCGTCCTGGCGCTTCTTCGGCCACGAGGGGGCGATCGGCACCACGACTTCCATCTCCAGCATCAGCGGGCCATCAAGCGGGGGCCGCCCAGCCATAGCCTGCATCGCTGCGTATTTCAGCTGGGCCTCGAAGGAGGCCGTCTTGGCGGGCGTGTAAGCCCTGCCCGTCTCGCGGTTGAACCGCGGCCTGCCCTTGGGAATCGGTTTGCCGA
Source organism: Paracoccus sp. NIOT.M2S5SZ12 (assembly GCF_057748165.1). Classification (NCBI taxonomy): domain Bacteria; kingdom Pseudomonadati; phylum Pseudomonadota; class Alphaproteobacteria; order Rhodobacterales; family Paracoccaceae; genus Paracoccus; species Paracoccus sp. NIOT.M2S5SZ12. The sequence continues at coordinate 29,849 of NZ_JBYLFR010000015.1, read as the reverse complement.
GGACGGCGATCTCGATCACGGCAGCGCCATCGCGTCAGGCGCCAAAAGCGCGTTGGCCGACATCTTCGCCAGCTTCGGCCAGTCGGTGTTCACGGCGATGCCATAGAGTTCATCATAGCCGCTCGCGCGGTCGTCACCGTGTCTGGCGCGCTGACATGCCCGCCAGTAGTTGAAGATTTCGGTCTCCCGGTAGGGTCTGGGTTGCATGACAGGCGGCCTCCCTGTGAAATGGAGCGTTCATAATGGGCAGAAGTCCGCTCGTGGGACCACCTACCTAAAGAGATATGCTGTCCTAGGGTGTCTGTCGGACGAACACTCTTACCTGACATACATCCAACATAAAAATGTGCTGGTCAAGCGCAAAATGTATGATATACATCCTGACATACAACAAACAGAACGGGCACCACATGGCGAAGAATGTCAGGACATACGGGGGCGACAACATATCGCCCGATGCGAATCGACCGGCGCACCTCACAAAGCAGGAGTTCGGGCGCCGTATCTATCGGCTGATGACGGAACGCGGCTGGCACCAGAGCGAACTGGCCCGACAGGCGAACCTGACACGCGACGCCGTCTCGACCTACGTCAATGGCCGCAGCCTGCCCGATCCGCGCAATGCGCAGAAGCTGGCCGACGCCTTCGAGATCACGGTCGAGCAACTGCTGCCGAACCTGATCGAGCAGGCCATCGACCGCGACCCGCCGGCCATGGAACTGAAGGTCAGCGCTCTGAACCCCGATGTCGCCTGGTTGCGGCTGAACCGCCTCGTCGAAACGGAGAACGCGATGAAGATCATGTCGATCCTGCGGGAAGACAATGCAGCAGCTTCTGACGGAAGCTGAAGTCGCGCAGCGCCTGCGCTGCTCGACCTCGAAGATCAAGAGACTGCGGCTGTCGGGGGCTCTGACCTACATCCCCGGCCGCCCGGTCCTGGTGGCCGAAGACGACCTAAACGAGTATCTGGAGTGTCTGAAATGTCGATCCCGCACCTTGCAAAAGCCCCGAACGGAGTCTGGTATGCTCACTGGACCGACAATCGACGCAGCAAGCGCAAGAGCATGGGCACTAAAGATCAAAATGTCGCCAAAGCGGTATTCGCGCAGTGGCTCCTGATCGACGGCCAGAACCAAGGCGCCGCGCCCGTCGAATACACCGTGGCCGATCTGTGGACCGCCTACGAGAAGGGGCATGTCGTGACCCTCGCCAGCCCGGCGACGGCCGTCTACTCGTGGAAGAGCCTGGCGCCGCACTTCGGCCCCCTGTCGCCGCGCGACGTGCCCGGCGCGGTGGCGGGCTACATCGCGAAGCGGTCGGCCAAGGTCAAGGCGGGCACGATCCGTCGGGATCTCGTCCAGCTGCGCGCTATCCTGAACTGGGCCTCCGACGCGCGCCGCGGGACGCCGCTGATCGACCCCGTCCCGGCCTTCCCCATGCCCAAGGAGGGGCCGCCGCGGGACCGCTGGCTGACCGACATGGAGGTGGACCGGCTCTACGCCGCATCGGACGACGAGCGGATCACCCTGTTCATGCGGCTGGCGCTGGAGACGGCCGGGCGCAAGGCGGCCATCCTGGAGCTGACCTGGGACCGGGTGGACTTCGACACGAAGGTCATCCACCTGGCCAACCCGGCGCGCGAGGCGACGAAGAAGCGGCGCGCCAGCGTCCCGATCTCGCCTTCGCTGCTGCCGCACCTGGAGGCCGCCTACGCGGCCCGGCGCGGTGCACACGTCCTCGGCCGGGGCGGTGACGTCTACCAGCAGATCAAGCGGATCGCGAAGCTGGCGCGGGTGCCGAACGTCAGCCCCAACGTGTTCCGCCACACGGCGGCAACGAAGATGGCCAGGCGCGGCGTGCCGCTCTACCACATCGCGAAAATCCTCGGGAATAGCGTCGAGATGATCGAGAGGATTTACGCAAAGCACTCGCCTGACGACCTCCGGGCCGCAGTCGATCTTATTTCCGGAAAGGGGTGACGCATGAGTGAGATAGATTGGGCCTCTATAAGCGATGCAGTTTACGTAGCGCGCTACCAGAAGGCGAAACGTCGACGCGACGGCCGTGCGAACCGTCATCGCGCGATCGCGCACCACTGGTTCGACAAGATATGGAAGCAGGGGATCATGACCCGAACGGAAGCGTATCGGTGGTTGGCCGTTCAGCTTCGAGTTCCCGAGGGCGATTGCCACATGGGCATGATGACTAAAGACGAGTGCCTGACGGTTGTCGAGCGGTCGAAAGAGTTGCTCGGTCGGGGCTATAAGCGCGGAGACCTATCTTTCGGCGACCAGGCCCCTCGTTACTGCCCAAAAGCAGCACTCGCGCATGCTTGGTTCGAGCCCCAAAATCGGGGCGCAGGCGTGGGCGCAGCGCCCGAATAGGGCGTCATACACGCCTTACAATGGCCGACACGGGCCATCTCTGACCCCAGCAAATACAGGCCACGTTACGATTTCACCTGACAGACGCCTGACAAGCACTGTCTTGGTAAGGGTGAGGTCGAGAGTTCAATCCTCTCTCACAGCACCATCCCAACCCTTTGATATGAAAACAGACCCTTGTTTTGTGGGCCTTTGTGCCATTTCTGGTGCCAGAACAGGTGCCAGAATGAAGGTTGGGACATGGCGGGATCACGACGTCACTGGAAAGAAAAGAACGGCCGCTTCTGGGCTCGGATCGCCATTCCCAAGGCGCTGCAACCCTTCCTCGGCGGAAGGACACAGCTGACGGAACCCTTGGGAGGGGACCGCACCATTGCGTCGCAGAATCACGCCGCCGCCGTCGCGAGACTTCAACAGCAAATTTCGCTGGCCCGGGCACAAGCAGGCATGGCCGGGGCTGCAGGGTCATCGACTGACGCCGCCTCCTGCCCGCCCTGCGTCCGCCTTCCCCTGACCCCGCAAATCATCCAGGAGCTTGCACACCAGCACTACCGCCAAGTCATCTCGGATTACGACTCGAACTTGGAGCGCATGCCCAGCCTCGAAGATCAGCATACCGAGTATGATCGGATCATGGAGATGATCAACACCGGTGAGATCATCGGCAGCGAGGATCCCATCGGCGCTATCATGGCGCAGACGGACTATGAGCTGATGAGGGGCGCGCGCGAGCACGACCGGCGTCTGCGCCGCTCGCGCATGGAGGCTCTCAAGGTCAGACTCGGATCCGGAGACCACACCCTTGTCGAGATGAGCACAAATCGCGCCGTCGAGGAGCATTCGCTTGCGGCTGCGCGCGGGTCCCAGGATCGGCAAATGCTTTCGGCCGCGATGGTTCGGGCAGCCGCCTGTGCCGAGATCGACGAGCACGTCGACGCCTTTTTAATGCGGCCGATTGAGGCTGAGTGGCCCTCTCCCTGGATCGACACCAGCTACCTCACTGGTCGCCAGGGCGGGCGGATCGTGTCCGTGGCGCTCGCCAAGGCTCACCCCTCACGATCGGCGTCAACACTGATGGGCGTCGCGAGGTCCTGTGCACGGCCGTCGCCGCGTCCGAGGCCGAGCCGTTCTGCGCCGAGTATCTCCGCGATCTAGTGCGCCGCGGGCTGTCAGGCGTGACGTTGGCGATCTCCGATGCCCATAAGAGCATCAAGGCGGTCACGGCGTACGCTGTCTACCACTTGGCAGCGTTGTCAGGCTCATTTCAGTTCAATGCCTTCGGCCATGCCGACCAGAGCAGCCGCAGTGTAGGTTCGGCGTTGATCCCCACGGCCTTTAGCCAGCCGGACCACGCCACGGCAGAGGGTCAGTGGCGGCGGGTGGCGGGTGGCGGGTGGCGGGTGGCGGGTGGCGGATCAGATGTGGCCCAAGATACCGAAGCTGGCAACCCAGATGGATACGGCCGAGGAGGACGTCCCGGCCTACATGACCTTCCCCGCCCGACATCGCGCAAACTTGCGTTCGACGAATACAATTAGGCGCCTGAATGGCGAGAGCAGACGCCGCACGGACCTCGTCGGCATTTTCCCCCACAAGGCCTCGATCCGACGAATGGTCGATGCAATCCTGATGGAGCAGACTGAAGAACGCGCCGCCCGACGCGGCCGTTCCATGACGCAGGAAACGCTCGCACCTGTCTGCGATGATGTCATGGACAGCCTGACCGCTGCGCAGCGGGACTGACCAGCTCGGCCCACACCAGAGCCCAAGGCCCGCCGCCGGATATACCTTCAACTGGGACATCATCCGCGGCACCACGCTGTGAATGGCGAGATGATCTTCAAGGGGCTGCGCGAACTCCGTCATGTGCCGGACCCTGCTTTAGGTTTGCCTCTATCGAAGAAGGCGCACTTCCTGCCCAAGGAGATTGTCGCGGAGACGCTGCATACCCCGGCAGCACCCGCCGCCGCGAACCGCATCGAGATCGACTTGGCGGGCGGTCACCGGATACATTCGGAGGCAGCCGCGCGCCCGAGGTTCCGGCGAGCACGCGGGTCCGGCTGGCTTCCGGCACGCTGCCCCAGGCAAGAATCGTGATGTGATAAGGCCGCCTCAGTCAGGCATGCATAGGCATGCCGAACTACAGCAGCGGTGGGACACGAGACCGGTCCGTGGGTTCGGTCGTCACGATTGATGGCGGCATTCCGATAGATCGTCGTCGGTCTGCTCCACCGCGACGTCCTCCACCGTGGCAGCAAGACCGTTCTTGCAGCACGCGACCATGTGCGGCCTCTTGATACCTGTCATGTGGATGCCCCGGTTCTACTTGTGGCGCCCGGTGCCTGACCGCGACGATCCGGCGTCGATTTGGGTCCCCGGTCAACATTGGGCGCACCGAGATATCTGCCTCGATCCGCCGACCCGCATCGCGTGACCTCAGCAGGCGCTTTCCAAGCCCCCCCGGGGACGTGAGCTCTTCCTCGGGACGAAAGCACTTCGCGGGGCGGCAAGTGGCGGAAGGGAATGGGAGTCGAACCCACCCGGGACAGTCTCGCTGCCCCCACCGGATTTGAAGTCCGGCCAAACCACCGGGTTTGCTGCCCTTCCGAACGGTGACGTGTCGAATGGTTAGACATTTGCGCCGGCAGTTGCAATTGGAGCGTCGTTCCTTGCCTGCCTTTTCGGCCCCTGACCGCCGCCGTAGCCCGCAATCTTCGTCCACCGCTCAGCGGCTGCATATCCATGCCGCCGGACGGGACCGTGAGGGTGCGGCCTGCCTGCGCCCACGCGCGCGACGGGCACCCAGTGGTGACGCCGCGCGTGGCGTTTTCACAACCCCTGTGTCCACGCGCACGACGGGCACCCACCGAGCGCACCTGCAGGGGGCGTGCGATTGGCCAGCCTGCAAAAGGGCGTGGTGTGAACGTGGCCCCGATCAGGCTAGCGCCTTGGCGTCCTCCAGGATCATCCGCGCGGCCTTCTCGGCAATCATCACCGTCGGCGAGTTCGTGTTCCCGGACGTGATCGTCGGCATGATCGAGGCATCCGCGATGCGCAAGCCCCCCACTGCGCGCATCCGCAGGCGCGGATCGACCACGCTACCCGGATCACCGCCCATCCGGCAGGTGCCGACCGGATGAAAGATCGTCGTGCCGATGTCGCCGGCGGCGCGGGCCAGATCCTCGTCGCTCTGGACGGCGGCGCCGGGGCGGAACTCCTCGGGGCGGAAGCGGGCGAAGGCGGGCTGGGCCGCGATCCGCCGCGTCAGCCGGATCGCGCGCACCGCCACCTCGCGGTCGCTCTCGGTCGAGAGATAGTTCGGCGCGATTGCGGGCTGCATCGCCGGGTCCGGGCCGGTCAGGTGGACGGAGCCGCGGCTGTCGGGGCGCAGGTTGCAGACGCTGGCGGTCATCGCCGGGAAGGGATGGACGCGGTCGCCGAACTTGTCCAGCGACACGGGCTGGACGTGGTATTCCAGATCGGCCGTCTCCTTGTCGGGACCGGACCGGGTGAAGATCCCCACCTGGCTGGGCGCCATCGACATCGGCCCCGAGCGCGATAACAGGTATTGCGCCCCGATCCGCGCCTTGCCCCACAGGCTGCTGGCCTGTTCGTTCAGCGTCGGCACGCCATGGACCTTGTAGACCAGCCGCAGCTGCAGGTGGTCCTGCAGGTTCTCGCCCACGGCATCGACCTGCACGCGCGGGGTGATGCCGGCGGCCGCGATCACGTCGCCGCGCCCGATGCCCGACAGCTCCAGCACATGCGGCGATCCGATGGCACCCGCACACAGCACGGTCTCGCGCGCGGCGCGCACCTCGTGCCGCTGGCCGTTCTGGCGATAGACGACGCCGGTCACCCGCCCCTCCTCCAGCACCAGAGTCTGGACCTGGGCATGGGTCTCCACGCGCAGGTTGGGGCGCCGCATGGCGGGCCGCAGGAAGGCCTTGGCCGTGTTCCAGCGCAGGCCCGACCGCTGGTTCACGTCGAAATAGCCGCCGCCTTCGTTGTCGCCGGTGTTGAAGTCGTCCACCCGCGGGATGCCCGCCTGTTCGGCCGCGTCCAAGAATGCGTCCAGCACCGCCCACCGCACGCGGGCGCGTTCGACGCGCCATTCGCCGCCCGTGCCGTGATGCTCTCCGGCGCCCCGGTAATGATCCAGCTGGGCGCGGAAGATCGGCACGACATCGTCCCAGCCCCAGCCCGGACAGCCCATCTGCCGCCAGATGTCATAGTCGCGCGCCTGCCCCCGCATGTAGATCATGCCGTTGATGGAGGAGCAGCCGCCCAGCACCTTGCCGCGCGGATAGTTCAGCACCCGCCCGTTCAGACCCGGTTCCGGCGCGGTGGTGAAGCACCAGTCGGTGCGCGGGTTGTTGATGCAGTAGAGATAGCCGACCGGGATATGCACCCAGTGATAGTTGTCGCTGCCCCCCGCCTCCAGCAGCAGGACGCGGTTGCGAGGGTCGGCCGACAGGCGGTTGGCCATCACGCAACCGGCGCTGCCCGCGCCGATCACGACATAGTCGAAGCTGTCCATCGTCATTGCTCTCGCGTGAAGCCCAGGGCGCGGCCAATGCGCGAGGCATAGAACTCGCCCACCAGGCCCCGGCGGAAGACCAGGACGCAGGCCATGAACACCACGCCCGTGATGATCGTCACCGGAAAGTCCGAGGTCGCCAGATAGTTCTGCAGCGTCACCACGATGCCCGCGCCGAAGACCGGCCCGATCAGCGTGCCGATGCCGCCCAGAAGCGTCATCAGGATGACCTCACCCGACATCTGCCAGCCGACATCGGTCAGGGTGGCGAACTGGAAGACCAGCGACTTCAGCCCGCCCGCCATGCCCGCCAGCGTGGCCGACATCACGAAGGCCGCCAGCTTGTAGCGCCCGACCGCATAGCCAAGCGAGATGGCCCGCTGCTCGTTCTCGCGGATGGATTTCAGGATCATGCCGAAGGGCGAGTTCACGATGCGCCAGATGATCGCGATGCCCAGCAGGAACACCGCCAGCACGAAGAAGTACATCGTCGTGGTGTCCGACAGGTCCAGCATCCCGAACAGCTGCCCGCGCGGGATGGACTGCAGCCCGTCCTCGCCATGGGTGAAGGCCGCCTGCACGCAGAAGAAGAAGAACATCTGGCTGAGCGCCAGGGTGATCATCGCGAAGTAGATCCCCTGCCGCCGGATGGCGATGGCGCCCATCACCACCCCCAGAAGCGCCGCCCCGGCCATGCCGGTCAGGATGCCCAGTTCGGGCGACAGGCCCCAGACCTTGACCGCGTGGCCGGTAAAGTAGGCCGCCCCCCCGAAGAAGGCCGCATGCCCGAAGGACAGAAGGCCCGTGTAGCCCAAGAGCAGGTTGAAGGCCGCCGCGAACAGCGCGAAGCACAGAAGCTTCATCAGGAAGATGGGATAGAGGAAGAACGGGGCCGCCAGCAGCAGCGCCAGCAGGACCAGCAGCAGCCCCGCCTTGAAGGTCGCGGCGCGCGGATGGGCGGCGGGTGCCGCGATGTCAGTGCCGTGATGTGCCATGTCAGGCATCCTTTCCGAACAGGCCCGCCGGACGCAGGATCAGGACGATCGCCATGATGACGAAGATGACGATGTTGGAGGCCTCGGGGTAGAAGACCTTGGTCAGCCCCTCGGCGATGCCTAGCAGATAGCCGGTGATGATGGCGCCCAGGATTGAGCCCATGCCGCCCACGACCACGACCGCGAAGACGATGATGATCAGGTTCGACCCCATCAGCGGGCTGACCTGATAGACCGGCGCGGCCAAGACCCCCGCGAACCCCGCCAGCGCCGCGCCCAGACCATAGGTCAGCGTCAGCAGCAGCGGCACGTTGACGCCGAAGCTCTGGACCAGGACCGGGTTCTCGGTCGCGGCGCGCAGATAGGCGCCCAGCTTGGTCTTCTCGATCAGCAGCCAGATGCCGATACAGACGGCCAGCGACGCGATCACCACCCAGCCCCGATAGATGGGCAGGAACATGAAGCCCAGGTTCACGCCCCCGGTCAGCGCCGCGGGCGCCGCATAGGGCGAGCCCGACGCGCCGAAGAAGTAGCGGAACGTCCCCTCGATGGTCAGCGCCAGGCCGAAGGTGAACAGCAGCCCGTAGAGCGGGTCCAGCTTGTAGAGGCGCGACAGCATCGTGCGCTCGATCAGCGCACCGGTCACCCCGACGATCAGCGGCGCCAGGATCAGCGCCGGCCAGTAGCCGATGCCGCCATGCACCGCCAGCAGCAGCGCGATGAACGCGCCCAGCATGTATTGCGCCCCATGGGCAAAGTTGATGACGCGCAGCAGGCCGAAGATCACCGCCAGCCCCAGGGACAGCAGCGCATAGAACGACCCGTTGATCAGCCCGACCAGCAGCTGGCCCATCAGGGCCTGGACGGGGATGCCGAATATCATTGTCATGTCAGACCCCCAGAACCGTGTTCAGCATGTCCATCCGCTGCGGCAGCTGATCGACCGGGAATTCCGCGACCATCTGGCCGTGATCCATCAGGTAGAACCGGTCGGCCACCTTGGAGGCGAAGCGGAAGTTCTGCTCGACCAGGACCACGGTCATGCCGCGCTTCTTCAGTTCGACCAGCACCTCGCCGATGCGCTGGATGATGACGGGGGCCAGGCCCTCGGTCGGCTCGTCCAAGAGCAGGCAGCGCGCGCCGGTGCGCAGGATGCGCGCCATGGCCAGCATCTGCTGCTCGCCCCCAGACAGCTTGGTGCCGGGGCTGGCGCGGCGTTCCGCAAGGTTCGGGAACAGCGCATAGATCTCGTCGACCGACATGCCGCCCTTGGCCACGACGGGGGGCAGCATCAGGTTCTCTTCCACCGTCAGGGTGGCGAAGATGCCGCGCTCCTCGGGGACGAAGCCCAGGCCGGCATGCGCGACCTTGTGCAGCGGGACGTTCATCAGGTCGCGGCCCGCGAACTCGATCCGGCCCGTGCGCTTGCGCAGGATCCCCATGATCGAGCGCAGCGTGGTGGTCTTGCCCATCCCGTTGCGGCCCAGGATGCAGATCATCTCGCCTTCGTTCACATGCAGGTCGACGCCGTGCAGGATGTGGCTTTCGCCATACCAGGCCTGAAGCCCGGCCACGTTCAACAGCGGTGCCATTCAGTCCTCCGTGCCCATGTAGGCCGTCCGCACGCGGCTGTCCTGGCTGACGGTCGCGTAATCGCCCTGGGCGATGATCTCTCCGCGCTGCAGCACGGTGACGTGATGGCAGATGTCGGCCACGACGCTCAGGTTGTGCTCGACCATCAGGACGGCGCGGCTCTGGGCGACGGAGCGGATGATGTCGGCGACCATGCGCACGTCCTCCTGCCCCATCCCGGCCATCGGCTCGTCCAGCAGCAGCACCTGCGGGTCCAGGGCCAGGGTCGTCGCGATCTCCAGCACGCGCTTGCGCCCGTAGGACAGATCGGCCGCCCGCGTGTCGCGATAGGGCGTCAGGCCCAGATCCTCGATCAGCGCGCCCGCCCGGTCGTTCAGCCGGTCCAGCGCCGAGAGCGGACGCCAGAACTGCACCGCCAAGCCTGCGGGCCGCTGCAGCGCGATCTTGACGTTCTCCAGCACGGTCAGGTGCGGGAACACAGCCGATATCTGGAACGACCGCACCATGCCCATGCGCGCGACCTTGTCGGGCTTGGCGTTGGTGATGTCGGTGCCCAGCAGCGTGATGCGCCCCGAACTGGGCTGCAGGAACTTGGTCAGCAGGTTGAAGACCGTGGTCTTGCCCGCCCCGTTGGGTCCGATCAGCGCATGGATCTGCGCGTGATGGACGTCTAGGTCCACGTTGCTGACGGCCGCGAAACCGCCGAAGATCTTGCCGAGGCCGCGGGCGGTCAGGACCACCCGCGGCTGGCTCTGCGGGGATGCAGAGAGGGTCATCGTCCGACCGATCAGTTGGTTACCAGCGGGCAACCGCTGTCGGCCGGGTCCAGATAGGCCTGGTCGCCCGGAATGGTGGCGGCCACGTTGAAGTAGTCCCAGGCCACGTCGCTCTCGCCCGGCGCCTTGACCTCCAGCAGGTAGACGTCCGAGATCATCCGGCCGTTGGGCGCCACGCGGCCGTTCTCGGCGAAGACGTCCTGGACGGGCAGCTCGTGCAGCTTGGCGGCCACGGCCTCGGTCTCGTCGGTGCCGGCGGCCTCGATCGCCTTCAGATAGGCGGTCACGGCGGAATAGGTGCCGGCATGGATCATGTTCGGCATGGCGCCGGTCTTGTCCATGAAGCGCTGGCCGAACTCGGCCGTCTCGGGCGTGCGGTTCCAGTAGAAGCTTTCGGTCAGGGTCAGGCCCTGCGCGGCCTCCAGGCCCAGGCCGTGGACCTCGGCCAGCGTGAACAGCAGCGCGGCCAGGCGCTGGCCCGACTGCACGATGCCGAACTCGGCGGCCTGCTTGATCGCGTTCTGGGTGTCCATGCCGGCATTGGCCAGGCCGATCACCTTGGCGCCCGAGGCCTGCGCCTGCAGCAGGAAGGACGAGAAGTCGGTCGTCGACAGCGGATGGCGGACCGAGCCCAGCACCTGCCCGCCCTTCTCGGTCACGAAGCTGGAGGTCTGCTCCTCCAGCGAATAGCCGAAGGCATAGTCGGCGGTCAGGAAATACCACGAATCGCCGCCCTGCTCGACCAGCGCGCCGCCGGTGCCCACGGCCAGCGCATGCGTGTCATAGGCCCAGTGGAAACCGTAGGGACTGCACTGCGCGCCGGTCAGCTCGGTCGTGGCGGCACCGGTGGTGATGGTGATCTTGTTGGCGTCGCGCGACAGCGCCTGCACGGCCAGCGCGACCGAGGAGGTCGTCAGCTCCATGATCGCGTCCACCTGCTCGGTGTCGTACCACTGGCGGGCGATGTTGCTGGCGATGTCGGCCTTGTTCTGATGGTCCGCGGTCACGACCTCGATCGGCATGTCCAGCACCGAGCCGCCGAAATCCTCGACCGCCATCAGCGCCGCCTGATAGCTGTACTGACCGCCGAAGTCGGCATAGACGCCCGACTGGTCGTTCAGGATGCCGATCTTGACCCGGCCGTCCGAGATCTCGGCCGCGGCCGGCGCGGCGATGGACAGGCCGGCCACCGACAGGCTTGCCGCCGACAGAAGAAGTTTGCGCATGGTTTCCCTCCCAGAAATCCTGTTGTTCAGCGCCAGCCGGGATCGGCCCGCAACGGCGGGAACGACGGCATGGTCTGTTCAAAAATGGCCTGACCGGTCTCCTCAAACCGGACGGATGACGCAGCATGAAACGGTTTTCCCTTTGACACAAGCCGTCGGCACCGACTAATCGCATACAAGTCCTGTTCATTTTCGGACAGATGGGCGATGGGTTGCGCGATGGCCAATTTCACCTGGGACGACCTTCAGTTCTTCCTGGCCGTGGCACGCACGGGGCAGCTGTCCAGTGCCGCGCGCCAGCTGCGCACCAGTCATGTCACCGTCTCGCGCCGCATCGACCGGCTGGAGGCCGCGCTGAAGCTGCGCCTGTTCGAGCGCAACCCCCGCGGCTACGAGCTGACCGCCATGGGCCGCCGCCTGATCGAGACCGCCGAGCGGATGGAGGCCGAAGCGCATCGCATGAACGCCGACCTGCTGGGTGAGGGCGCCGGACAGCGCGGCATCCTGCGCATGACCCTGCCCGAGGGGTTCGGCAGCTATTTCAGCCGCACCCTGCTGGTCCCGTTCTACCGGCGCTTTCCCAACATCGCGCTGGAGCTGATCACCCTGCCCCAGATCATGGCCCTGTCGCGGCGCGAGGCCGACGTGTCGGTCGTGCTGGACCCGCCAAAGGCCAGCCCCTACCGCTCCGAGAAGATCTGCGACTACAGCCTGCACATCTTCGCCGCGCGCAGCTATCTGGACCGCCACCCGCCGATCCTGACCCGCGACCAGCTGCTGGAGCATCCCTTCATCGGCTATATCGAGGAGATGATCTTCTCTCCCGGCCTCGACTATCTGGGCGAGGTCCATCCCGGCATCCGGGCCGAGGTGAAAAGCTCCAGCATCTTCAATCAGCTGGCCGCCACGCGGCAGGGTCTGGGCCTGTGCGTGCTGCCCCATTACATCGCGGGCCACCGGCCCGACCTGGCGGTGGTGCTGCCCGATCAGGTCGCGCTGCGGCGCAGCTACTGGCTGACCACGCATCGCGATGCGGGCGCCAACCCCCGCGAACGGGCCGTGATGGCCTTCCTGCTGGAGGCCGGGCGCGATCACGGCCCCCACCTGATCCGGCCGGCCTCCGCGACATCGTGACCGCCCGAGGAACCGCCCGGGCGCCGCGCGGGTTCGCGCTGCATGCCCCCATTGGGAGGTCCGGAGGACAGAATGTTCGACATCCAGACAGAGGCCTATCTGCGCCGCACCCGATCCCGCCCCCGCCCCGTGACCGGCGGCGTCCTGCCGGCCACGGTTGTCGCCAGCGTCACCCTGTGGCTGACGGTGCTGATCGCGGCACAGTGACGCCCGCTTGCGCGACGATTGATGTCGTGGAACATGGCGCCCGCAGGAGGACGCCATGAGCATAACGACAATCGAGGCCCTGACCGATCGCCTGCGCGCGCTGGCGGCGGGACCGAAACGGTCGCTGGTGGCGCTGGCCGGACCGCCTGGCGCGGGCAAGAGCCATGTGACCGAGGCCCTGCTGAGCGCCCTGCCCGACGCCGCCCTGCTGCCCATGGACGGGTTCCACCTGGACGACGGCTTGCTGCGCGCGCGTGGTGATCTGGCGCGCAAGGGGGCGCCGTGGACCTTCGATCTGGACGGTTTCGCTGCCATGCTGGACCGGCTGGCTGCCGATGACGGTCGCGGCGTGCTGGTCCCTGTCTTCGACCGGACGCTGGAGATCAGCCGGGGCGCCGCACGCGAGATCCCGGCATTGGCCAGGCTGATCCTGGTCGAGGGCAACTATCTGCTTCTGGACCGTCCCGGCTGGCGCGATCTGGGCCGCCATTTCGCGCTGACCGTGATGCTGGACGTGCCCGAAGCGGTTCTGCGGGCGCGTCTGGCCGCGCGCTGGCGCGACCTGCCCCCCGGTCAGGCCCAGGCCAAGCTGGAGGCCAATGACCTGCCCAACATGGACCTGGTCCTGCAGGCCAGCCGCGCGGCGGACCTGATCCTGCCCAACGGCTAGGCCGCGCGCCGCCGCCGCGCGATCTCGTAGGCCACCGCCCCGATCACCGTCGCCACGATGATGACCAGCGCCAGCGCGTTCACCGCGGGCGTCAGGCCGGTGCGGACCTTGGTGGCGATGAACACAGTCAGCGGCGTCTCGAAACCCCGCACAAACAGGGTCGTGTTGTAGTTCTCGATCGACTGCAGCACCGCCAGACCGGCCGAACCGATCAGCGCGGGCCGCAGGAAGGGCAGCGTCACCCGGCGGAACACCATGGTCCGCGACGCGCCTAGGCCCAAGGCCGCCTCCTCCTGCGTGCGGTCGAAGCGCTGCAGGCGGGCCATGACCATCAGCATCACATAGCAGATGATGAAGGTCGATTGCGCCAGCACGATCAGGAAGATCCCGCCGCCGACCCCCATCTGCCGCCACAGGATCAGGGTCGAGATTCCGATCACCACGCCCGGTGTCAGCAGCGGCGACACCATCACCGCATAGGCGACGCTGCGCGCCCGCGCATGCAGCGAGGTCAGCACCAGCGCCGCCGCCGTGCCCACCGGCACCACGATCACCACCACGCAGACCGCGACCAGCACCGAGGTCCAAAGCGACTGCCACATGGCAGCGTCGGCCCACATGGCGCGGAACCAGTCGGTCGTCGTGCCCTGCCACGGGATCACGGTCGGAAAGCGGCTGGTGTTGAAGCTGGCCGCACCCATGATCATCAGCGGCGCGAACACATATGCTGCAAAGACAGTCAGATACAGCCAGAACATCAGGTTGAAGATACGCTCGGCCCTCATTTCGCGACATCCGTCAGGTTGACGCGGAACAGGCGTAGCGTGACCAGCACGACGGCCAGGCACAGGACCAGCAGCACCAGCGCATAGGCCGCGCCGCGGTTCCAGTCGCCGCCCTCGAAGAACCAGTTGTATATGATCTCGGTGAACCATCGGCTGCCGGGCGATCCCAGCAGCGCGGGAGCGACATAGCTGCCCGCGGCCAGCATGAAGGTGAAGACAAAGCCTGTGGCGATGCCGGCCTTGGCATGCGGGACCACCACCCGGCGATGGATGCGCAGCGGCGAGGCGCCGAGGTCGCGCGCCGCCTCGATCTGCGATTTGTCCAGCGATTCGATGGCGTTGTAGATGGGCAGCAGCATGAACAGGATATAGGCATAGACCATCGCCGCCAGTACGCCGCCGTCGCCCTGCCAGCGGATCGGCGCGTCAATCAGGCCGATATTGGTCAGAAGCGCGTTCAGCGGCCCGCGATAGGCCAGGATGATGAACCAGGCCAGCGTGCGCAGGACCTCGTTGATGAAGAAGGGGATGATGATCAGCATCATCGCGATGGCCAGCTGTCCGGTGGTGGCGCGCTGCGCCATCCAGAAGGCGATGGGATAGCAGACCAGGAAGGTCACCAGCGCCACCAGCGCGCTGGCCCAGATGGTCTTGAAGAAGATCGCGCGATGCGTGGGCTCGCCCGCCAGATAGAGGATGTTGGACAGGGAATAGGTGTCGTCCGGCCCGCCGATCTGCGCCGGCGGCAGGTTGGGCCGCAGGGCATAGTCGATCATCATCAGGTTCGGGGCCAGCACCATGACCGCCAGCCAGAAGAGAACCAGCATGAGAAAGATCGTCGAAAGCCCTGGCCCAAAACGGTTTTTCAGATCACCCATCCCCCAGCACCACCGCATGTCCGGGCGCGAAGCCGAAGCCCGCGCGGCTGCCGGGCAGAGGGGCGTCCGCCAGCCGCGTCGAGGGGACCGAGGCCGTCATCGCCGCACCGCCGTCGAACTGCCCGTGAACCAGCGCGAAGGAGCCTTCGAAATCGACCCGCTCGATCTGGGCCTGAAGCGGGTTTTCCGCGCCGCCGGGCATCAGAGCCTCGGGGCGGACATAGATCGTGCCCTGCAGGCCCGCCGCCGCACCCTGCCCCGCGCGGCCCATAAGCGGCCCCAGACCGGTCTCGATCCGCGCCATGCCATCGGCCACCTGGGTGATGCGGCCGGGAATGGCGTTCGTCTCTCCGACGAAGCGGGCCACGAAAGGGGTGGCGGGGTTGTCATAAAGTTCGCGCGGGCTGGCCACCTGCTGCAGAAGGCCCGCCGACATGACGGCGACGCGGTCCGACATGGCCAGCGCCTCGGACTGGTCGTGGGTGATGTAAATGAAGGTGACGCCGGTGCGCTTCTGCAGCGCGCGCAGCTCGGCCCGCATGTGCTGGCGCAGCTTGAGGTCCAGCGCCGAGAGCGGCTCGTCCAGCAGCAGCACGCCCGGCTCGACCGCCAGGGCGCGGGCGATGGCCACGCGCTGACGCTGGCCGCCCGACAGCTCTCCCGGCATGCGGTCGCCATAGCCCTCCAGCGCGATCAGGCGCAGCAGGTCGTCGGCGTTGGCGTGACGCGCGGCCCGGCCCACGCCGCGGGCCTCGAGGCCGAAGGCGATGTTGTCGCGCACCGACATCAGCGGGAACAGCGCCAGCGACTGAAAGATCATCGCGGTCGGGCGCTGGTTGGGGCCAAGCCCCTTCATGTCGCGCCCGCCGATCAGCACGCGCCCCTCGGTCGGCTCGATGAAGCCCGCGATCATCCGCAGGATGGTCGTCTTGCCGCAGCCCGACGGCCCCAGGATGGAGAAGAACTCTCCGGCCTCGACCTTGAAGCTGACATCGCTGACGGCGCGGGTGGTGCCGAAGGTCATGCCGATGCCGGCAAGCTCGACCGAATGGGACATCGTGTCTCCTGCGTCTGCAAGGGGGGCGGCGTAGCGCCGCCCCCGGTTTGGATCAGGCCGACAGGAAGCGGTCCTGATACTCGTTGCGCTTGGTGATATACCAGCTTTCCTGGATCGGCCACCACCACAGCTTCTCCAGCGCGTCGCCCGGATAGGCGGCGGCGAAGAAGGCCTTGGCCTCGTCCGAGGTCAGCTGGTCCGAGCCCACCGCGGTCGAGTTGATCTTGGTCGCGTTGGTGTACATCGCGCCGGCCTCGGGCGTCAGGAACCAGTTGATGAAGGCATAGGCGCCGTCCAGGTTCGCCGCCCCCGTCGGGATCGACAGGCCCTCCATCCAGGCCAGCGCGCCTTCCTTGGGCGCGATGAAGCCCACGGGCAGACCTTCGGACGCCAGGGCGGCCGCGGTCGAATCCCAGGTCTGGCCCACGGTCGCGCCGTTGACGCGGAACGCGCCCTGGGCCTCGTTCTCGTTGGTCCAGAACTGGATGATGTTGCCCTTGCGCGCGATGGCCTCGGCCAGGATCACGTCGAAGATCTCGATCTGCGCCTCGGGATCGGTGAACGCATCCAGCAGCGGTCGCGGCAGCTTGCCCTCGGCCTCCAGCCACAGGCCCAGGCCGATCAGCGAGGAATGCCCGCGCACGGTCGCCTGCGCGCCGTCCTTCCACAGATCGCCATAGGACGCGGTGCCGTATTCCAGCGGGTTCTGTTCGGTATCGAAGGCGATCGCCTCGGTGCCCCAGTCGGTCGGCACCTGGTACCGCTTGCCGTCCACGACCGCGCCTAGGTTGACCGAGTTCTCCCAGGCACTGGGCAGGACCTTGGCGACCTCGATGCGCGATTCGTCCAGCGGCTGGACCAGGCCGAACTCGACATAGTTCGGGACGCGGTCCACGGTCGGCCAGATCAGGTCGAACCCGGCCCCGTTGTTGGCGCGCAGCTGGTTCAGCAGCTCGTCATTGGTGCCGTAGGGGGTGAAGTTCGGGGTGATGCCGGTGGCCTTCTGAAAGGCGCCCAGGATCTCGTCGTTCAGATAGCCGGCCCAGGCAAAGATGTTCACCTGGCCCGCGCCCTGCGCCATGGCGCGCCGCGCCAGGTAGGGAGAGGCCAGCGCCACGCCAGCCGTGGCCGCAGCCCCGCGCAGAAGGCCGCGCCTGTCGATCCGTTTCATGGGAAGATCCTCCATATCGTTGTCATCCAGCCTGTCCCGTTACCCGGCGCGCATGTCGGTCGCATGACACGGCACCGACGGACGGCCCCGGCCCGCAGCCTAGACCGCGACCGCGCGCAGGCAAAGTGTCTTGTTGGACAGTGCGTTGGCGACCGGCACGCATGACGGAAGGGCCGCCCCCGAAGGGACGGCCCTGATGTCGCGGGGATGCCGGATCAGCGGGCGGTCTCGCGGACCAGCTGGCCCTGCGGGTCCAGCTCCAGCGTCACCGTCTCGCCGTCGGGGTTGGTCGCGTCCAGCAGGACGCGCGGCCCTTCCTGACGCATGATCCCGAAGGCGCTGTAGCCAGCCTCCGTCAGACGCTGGTTCGCGGCGACGGTGTCGAACTGCGGCGCGGGGGGCATGCCGCGGCCCGGGCCGTCCGCGCGGGGGCCGTCGCCACGGGGGCCCTCGGCGCGCGGACCGCGGTCGTCGCCGCGGGGGCCGCGACCCTCGCCGCGCTCGCGCCCGCCGCGGCGGTCGTCATCGCGGCCAAAGCGCAGGACGGCACCCGCCTCGTCGAAGGCGGCGCGCATCTTCTGGCCGCCCGCATCCTCGCCCTTCACCTCGAAGCGGCCGTATTCGGCCTTGATCTCCTCGATCATGCCGAACTGCGCCATGACCTCGTTGCCGCGCACGGCCTTGGGCAAGATCGCGTCGATGATGGGCTGCGGCAGGGCGGTGTCGTCGGTCTCGACCTCGATCAGGTTGTTGTCGGGGGCGAACTTGGCCTCAAGCTCGGCGCCGTTCTCCTGCCAGCCCTTGACCTCCAGGTGGCGCGGGGTCCGCTTGATCTCCTCGACGCGGGCGAACAGCGCCATGGCGGGCGTGTCGCGGATCTCGGCAGGCAGTGCCGCTCCGATCACCGGCGCGGGCAGGATGCCGTCATCGGCCTCGATCTTGATCAGGTTTCCGGCCATGTCGAACTCGGCCTCGATCTGGGTGCCGTCGGGCAGGAAGCCCTCGTATTCGCGCTGGCCGTCGCGCTTGGTCTCGACGCCGAGACGGGTCAGGTCCAGACCCTGCAGCAGGGCGGGCAGCTCGATCCCGCCGGTCTGGTTGGGGGTCTGGTTGGCGGTCTGGGCTGCGGCGGGCAAGGCGCCGCCCAGCACGGCGATCAGGGCGGCGGTGGATGCAAGATGCTTGCGGGTCATGGGACACTCCTTCGAATTTGTCGGCCGGATCGTCCGGCTTTCTGCGAATCATCTCTAACCGAATGCAGCCGAACGGAACGCCAACGCGCCGTTTGATTTCCATTTACCCGGATCGGCGCATAATGGCCCCATGAGGAAAGCCGCGAATCCCCTGATCCTGGTCTTGGCCGCAGCCTTGCCCCTGGCGGTCTGGTCCCAGCCCGCGCCCGACGCCCCGCCCGACGCCTGGGCCACCAGCTTTCAGCCGCAGCCCTTCCACCGCATGGCGGAGGCGGTCACGGCCCGGTACCAAGGTCGGCTGGTCGCGGCCGAGACGCGCCCGCCCCTACCCCATGAGCGCGCCGCGGGCGTCGAGCTGATCTACGAATTCCGCCTGGTGACGCCGCAGCGCAACATCCTCAACATCCGCGTGGATGCCCGGACCGGACGCTTCCTGGAGGTCGCGGGACGCGGCCAGCTGGAAGCCCGCCGCGCGTCCCCCGCCCCGAACTGAAGGCTCCCGATGCGCGCCCTGATCGTCGAGGACGACCCGATGCTGGCCGACCAGCTGTCCCAGGCCATGATCCAGGCCGGATTCGTGACCGACATCGCCGATGACGGCACCCAGGGCGAATTCCTGGGCGCCACCGAGAGCTATGACGTGGCGGTGCTGGATCTGGGCCTGCCCGGCCTGCCCGGGATCGAGGTCCTGACCCGCTGGCGCGACCAGGGCATCAGCATGCCGGTGCTGATTCTGACCGCACGCGGCGACTGGACCGACAAGGTCGCGGGCTTCCGCGCGGGCGCCGACGATTACGCGGTCAAGCCCTTCCGCCTAGACGAGGTCGTGCTGCGCGCCCAGACCCTGATCCGCCGGGCGGCGGGTCATGCGCGCCCGCAGATCGCCGCCGGGCGGCTGCAGCTGGACGGGCAGCTGGGCGTCATCACCCTGGACGGGATGGCGCTGCGGCTGACCGCGTTCGAGCAGCGCATCCTGACCTATCTGATCACCCATCAGGGCCGCGTGATCAGCCGGACCGAGCTCTCCGAACACCTGTACGAGGCCGATACCGACCGCGACTTCAAGTCGATCGAGGTCGTGATCGGCCGCCTGCGCAGGAAGGTCGGCGAGGGCGTGATCGAGACCCGCCGCGGCGAGGGCTATGTCCTGAGGGCGGCGTGACGCGCTCGATCCGAGGGCGGCTGCTGCTGCTGGCGGCGGTCTGGCTGTCGGCGGCGCTGCTGGGGGCGTTCCTGCTGATCGCGCAGCTGTTGGAGGATTTCGTCACCGATCGTTTCGATGCCGAGACCTTGGCCATCGCCGACAGCCTGATCGGCCAGCTGGAGGTGGACGACACCCGGATCGAGCTGGACGACACGCCGCTGGACGTGCGCTTCTCGCTGCCGCTTTCGGGGTGGTACTGGCAGGTCACGGCGGATGATGCGGTGGTGGCGCGGTCCCCTTCGCTGCTGGACGGACGGCTGAGCGGGCCGTCGGGCGACCTGACCGGCGCCGCGGGGCGCGATGCCGACGGGGCGGGCCTGCGCGTGCTGCGCCGCGAGCTGACCATCCCCGACAGCGATGCCCGCATCGCCATCACCGCAACCGCCCCCCAGGCCGAGATCGGCGCGGCGCTGGCGCAGATCGTGCGCCCCCTGGCCGTGGCGCTGGTGGTGCTGGGCCTGGGGCTGGCGGCGGCCAGCCTGATCCAGGTGACGCTCGGCCTGCGCAGCCTGGACCGGCTGCGCGCCGATCTGGCCCGCGTCCGGGCGGGCGATCACGACCGGCTGGCCCTGCCCGACGTGACCGAACTGCGCCCCCTGACGGCCGAGATCAACGCGGCGCTGGACCAGAACGCCAGCCTTCTGACGCGCTCGCGCCAGCATCTGGGTAATCTGGCCCATTCGCTGAAGACCCCGCTGGCGGCGCTCTCGAACGAACTGCCGCCCGACCATCAGGGCCAGGCACTGATCACGCGGATGGACCGGCTGATCGGCTGGCACCTGCGCCGGGCGCGTCAGGCCGGGCCGCGGCTTCTGGGGCAGCGGACCCCGGTCGCCCCCGTGATCGACGACATCCTTCTGGTGCTGCGCTGGCCCTTGGCGGACCGGGGCATGACCGCCGAGATCGACTGCCCCCCCGATGCGGCCTTTCCCGGAGAGCGCCAGGATCTGGAGGAGATGATCGGCAACCTGTCGGAGAATGCCGCGAAATGGGGCCGGACGCGGCTGCGCATCGTGGTGCGCGCGACCGGCGCGCGGCTGATTCTGCGCATCGAGGATGACGGGCCGGGCCTCAGCCCCGATCAGGCCCCCCGCGCGCTGATGCGCGGCGCGCGGCTGGACGAGCTGGGTGCCCCCGGCGCGGGGTTGGGCCTGACGATCGTCGCCGATCTGGCGGCGCTGCATGGCGGTGCGCTGCTGCTGGAGCGCTCCGATCTGGGCGGTCTGGCGGCAGTTCTGGACCTGCCTGCCTGAAATATTCGCAAAGCCGAGGCGCCCATATTTTACCATTTGATAAAAAAACGGACCTGTGCCAGCCTGATCCGACCAACAGGTGAGCCAGGAGACGAAAATGTCCCAAGCAAGACTGTCGCCCGGCGTCGTGCCGGGGCGACTGACCCCCGACCAGCTGGCGGCGAACTTCGTCGATGTCGCCCCGCCGCTGGACCGGCACGAGGCCCGTGTCGCGGCCGACCGCTGCTATTTCTGCCATGACGCGCCCTGCATCACGGCCTGCCCGACCAGCATCGACATCCCGCTGTTCATCCGCCAGATCGCGACCGACACACCGGATGCGGCGGCGATGACGATCTTTCACGCCAACATCCTAGGCGGCATGTGCGCCCGCGTCTGCCCGACCGAACAGCTCTGCGAGGGCGCCTGCGTCCGCGAGGCCGCCGAGGGCAAGCCGGTCGAGATCGGCGCGCTGCAGCGTTACGCGACCGACGGGCTGATGGCCCAAGGCACGCATCCCTTCAAGCGCGCCGCCCCCACGGGCAAGCGCGTGGCCGTGGTCGGTGCTGGCCCCGCGGGCCTGGCCTGCGCGCATCGTCTGGCCGCCAAGGGCCATGACGTGGTGATCTTCGAGGCGCGACCCAAGCCGGGGGGCCTGAACGAATACGGCATCGCCAGCTACAAGGCCGTGGACGGTTTCGCCCAGGCCGAGGTCGACTGGCTGATGGGCATCGGCGGGATCGAGCTGCGCCACGACCAAGCGATCGGCCGCGACATCACGCTGGCCTCGTTGCAGGCGGAATACGACGCAGTGTTCCTGGGCATGGGCCTGGGCGGCGTGAACGCGCTGCGCGCCGAGGGCGAGGAGCGCCAGCATGTGCTGGACGCCGTCAGCTTCATCCGCGACCTGCGCCAGGCCAGCGATCTGGGCACCCTGCCCGTCGGCCGCGACGTGGTGGTGATCGGGGGCGGGATGACCGCGGTGGACGCCGCCGTGCAGGCCCGGCTGCTGGGCGCGGAGAACGTCAGCATCGTCTATCGCCGCGATCAGGCGAAGATGGGCGCCAGCCGGCACGAACAGGACCACGCGACCGCCAGCGGCGTGCGGATCATCTGCAACGCCGCCCCCGTCGCGGTCCATGGCAATGGCGCCGTGACCGAGGTCGAGTTCGCCTATACCCAGAACGGTCCCGACGGGTTGGTGCTGTCGAATGACCGGTTCCGGCTCAAGGCCGACCAGGTCTTCCGCGCCATCGGCCAGCGCCTGGAAGCCGCGCCCGAGGGGCTGGAGTTGGCGGGTGGCAAGATCCTGGTGACCGGGCCGGGCCGCACGACGCTGGACGGGGTCTGGGCCGGGGGCGATTGCGCATCCGGTGGCGACGACCTGACCGTGACCGCCGTGGCCGAAGGCCGCGACGCGGCAGAAGACATCGACGCCCGGCTGACCGGACGTCCCGTCGAAATCCCCGGCTGAGGACGAACCCATGGCAGACCTGCGCAGCAATTTCATCGGGATCAAGTCCCCGAACCCCTTCTGGCTGGCCTCGGCCCCGCCGACCGACAAGGAATACAACGTCCGCCGCGCCTTCCAGGGCGGTTGGGGCGGTGTGGTGTGGAAGACCCTGGGCTCCGAGGGCCCGCCCGTCGTCAACGTGAACGGCCCGCGATACGGCGTGATCCACGGCGCCGACCGCCGCGTCTTGGGCATCAACAACATCGAGCTGATCACCGACCGCCCCCTTGAGGTGAACCTGCGCGAGATCAAGTCGGTCAAGCGTGACTACCCCGACCGCGCGCTGATCATCAGCCTGATGGTGCCCTGCGACGAGGACAGCTGGAAGGACATCCTGGCCCGGATCGAGGATACCGGCGCCGACGGGGTCGAGCTGAACTTCGGCTGCCCGCACGGCATGGCCGAGCGCGGCATGGGATCGGCCGTGGGCCAAGTGCCGGAATACATCGAGATGGTGACCCGGTGGGTCAAGCAATATTCCCGCATGCCCTGCATCGTGAAGCTGACGCCCAACATCACCGATGTGACCAAGCCCGCCGAGGCCGCCAGGCGCGGTGGCGCCGATGCGGTCAGCCTGATCAACACGATCAACTCGATCACCTCGGTCGATCTGGACCTGTTCGCGCCCCAGCCCACCATCGACGGCAAGGGCAGCCATGGCGGCTATTGCGGCCCGGCGGTCAAGCCCATCGCGCTGAACATGGTGGCCGAGATCGCGCGCAACCCGGCAACCGCAGGCCTGCCCATCAGCGGCATCGGCGGCGTCACCACCTGGCGCGACGCGGCCGAGTTCATGGCGCTTGGCGCGGGCAATGTGCAGGTCTGCACTGCGGCGATGACCTATGGCTTCAAGGTCGTGCAGGAGATGATCACCGGCCTGCACGATTATCTGGACAGCCATGAGATGGGCCTGTCCGACCTGATCGGCCGCGCGGTGCCCAACGTGCGCGACTGGCAGCAGCTGAACCTGAACTATGTCACCAAGGCGGTGATCGACAAGGATGCCTGCATCAGCTGCGGGCGCTGCTATGCCGCTTGCGAGGACACCAGCCACCAGGCCATCGCCATGAAGCCCGGCCGCGTCTTCGAGGTGATCGAGGAGGAATGCGTCGCCTGCAACCTCTGCGTCGATGTCTGCCCGGTCGAGGACTGCGTCACCATGCGCGAGCTGGAGATCGGCGAGATCGACAAGCGGACCGGAATCCCGCGTGGCGAATACGCGAACTGGACCAGCCATCCGAATAATCCGATGGCCCGCGCCGCCGAGTGATTGCGTCCCGCGACCGCCGGGGGGCTTTGCGCCCCCCGGACCCCCCGCAGGATATTTTCGTGAAGAAGAAGCCCGGTGGCATCACGCTCCCCGGGCTTCTTCTTCATACAAATATCCAAATCCGAGGTCAGAGGCCGTAGATGCCGGTGAATTTCCGCTCCAGATAGTCCAGCAGCGGGTCGGGGCCGATGGGCTGGCCTGCCGCGGTCTCGATCACCTCGGTCGGGGTCATCAATCCGCCATGGCGCTGGACGGATTCGCGCAGCCATTCGGTGGCAGGGGTCGCGTCGCCTTGGGCCAGGGAAGCGTCCAGATCGGGGACCGCGTCGCGCATGGCCTGATTCAAGCAGCCCGCATAGACATTGCCTAGGGCATAGGTCGGGAAGTAGCCGAAGAGGCCGACCGACCAATGGACGTCCTGCAGCACGCCATTCGCGGGGCGGTCGACCGCGACGCCGAAATCCTTGAGGAAGCGGTCGTTCCAGGCTGCCTCCAGGTCCTGCGTGTCGAGGCGGCCCGCGATCAGGTCCCGCTCCAGATCGAAGCGCAGCATGACATGCAGGTTGTACTGCACCTCATCCGCTTCGGTGCGGATATAGCCGGGCGTGACGCGGTTCACGGTCGCATGGAAGGCGTCGGGATCGCTGATGTTCAACCCGTCGAAGGCCTCGGACATGCGCTCGAACAGCCAGCCGGTGAAGGCGCGGCCGCGGCCCAGCTGGTTCTCGTAGATGCGGCTCTGGCTCTCGTGGACGCCCATGGACACGCCGCGCCCCAGGGGGGTGAAGGCGTAGTCGGGGTCGATGCCCAGCTCATAGCTGGAATGGCCGACCTCGTGGATGGTGGAATAGAGGCAGTTGAACGGGTCCGTCTCGACCACCCGCGTGGTGATGCGGCTGTCCTGCCAGCGCCCCGAGCTGAAGGGATGCACCGCCAGATCCATCCGCCCGCGCGTCCAGTCATAGCCGAACGCTGTGGCGCAGGCGCGGGCCAGGCGCAGCTGGGTCTCCTGCGGGAAATGGCCCTTGAGCGCCTGCGGCTGATCGGCACCCAAGACGTCGTCGCGCAGCGCGACCAGGCGCGGGCGCATCGCGTTGAAAAGCGCCGACAGGCGCGCGCCGGTCATGCCGGGTTCGTAATCGTCCAGGAGCGC
Source organism: Paracoccus sp. NIOT.M2S5SZ12 (assembly GCF_057748165.1). NCBI lineage: Bacteria > Pseudomonadati > Pseudomonadota > Alphaproteobacteria > Rhodobacterales > Paracoccaceae > Paracoccus > Paracoccus sp. NIOT.M2S5SZ12. The sequence continues at coordinate 4,868 of NZ_JBYLFR010000015.1, read as the reverse complement.
GTCATAGAGGTCGCCGCCATCGGCCAGGCAGGCGGCCTCCTCGCGCTTCAGCATCAGGACCTGATCCAGCGTGGGCAGGAAGTCCTGCGGCGCGTCCTTGGCGCGGGCCTCGGCCCAGATGCCTTGGGCCAGCGAGGTCAGCCGCGCCAGCTCGGAGGCCAGCCGCGCGGGGATGCGGCTGCTGCGGGCATGGTCGCGCGCGATCAGGGCGACGGCGCGGCGGTCGGCGGGCGTCTGCGGATCGGCCGCGTCCAGCCATTCGGCGATGCGGGGGTCGGTGCGACGCTCGTGCAGCACCTCCTCTATCGCGCCCATCTCCTCGGCGCGCTGTTCGGCGGCGCCGCGGGGCATCACGGTCTCCTGGTCCCAGCCCAACCGCTCGGCGACGGAGGACAGGGCTTCGGTCTGGCGCTGGAAGGCCAGCAGGTCGGTCAGGGCGGTCATCGGATCGCTCCCCGGATCGAGGTTTCAAACGGATAGCGCGCGTGGTGGCGCGCCCTGAGGATCATCGCGAACAGCACCACCGCAAAGAACTGATGCGTCAGCGCCAGATGCAGGGGCGAGGCGTGGATCACGTTCAGGATGCCCAGCCCGATCTGGGCGGCCATGACCACGATCATCACCGTGAAGGCCCCCCGTGTCACCGGATGGGGCGAGCGGCGCGCCCGCAGCCAGACGACCACGGCGAAGATCGCCAGCAGATAGCCGGTCATGCGGTGGATGAACTGGACCAGGGCCGGGTTCTCGAAGAAGTTGCGCCAACCCAGGGGTGCGTCCCAGATGGCCGAGGGAATCCACTCGCCGCCCATGGTGGGCCAGCCCGTATAGGTGCGGCCCGCGTCGATCCCCGCGACCAGCGCGCCCAGCAGGATCTGCAGGAAGGTCAGGTGCAGAAGGCCCGTGGACATGCCGAACAGCTTGGCCTCTCCCGCGCGTCGAGCACGCATCAGTTCGGCCTCGGAACGAGACAATTGCATCACGTACCAGCTGATCAGCCCCAGGATCAGGAAGGCGATGCCCAGATGCGTGGCCAGCCGATAGGAGGCGACGCTGTGCATGCCCAGTTGCAGGCCGGAGCTGACCATCCACCAGCCGATCGCACCCTGCAGACCGCCCAGAGCGCCCAGACCCAGCAGCCGCGGCGTCCAGCCCGCCGGAATCCGCGAGGTCGCCCAGAAGAAGACGAAGCCCAGGGCCCAGACCAGCCCGACGATGCGACCCAAGAAGCGGTGGCCCCATTCCCACCAGTAGATGTACTGGAATTCCGACAGCGACATGCCGCGGTTGATCTCCTGATATTGCGGGATCTGGCGGTAGGCGTCGAATTCGCGCTGCCAGTCGGCGGCGTTCAGGGGCGGGACGGCTCCGGTGACCGGCGCCCATTCGGTGATCGACAGGCCGGAATCGGTCAGACGCGTCGCGCCCCCGACCACGATCATCGCCAGGACCAGCACGAACAGCACCGCCAGCCAGGCCCGGATGGCGCGGCGCGCGCCGCGCGGGCGGGCGTCGATCATGCCGGTGGTCTGGGGGGCACGGGCGGCCTGCGGGTCCGAGATCTCCTGAAAGACGGGGCGCTTGGCCATCGCGATCTCCTTTGGGTTGGGGCGGCTCAGCGGCGGGTCAGCTGGCGCAGCACGCCGTGCAGGATGCGCACGTCGCCCTTGGTCAGGGTCAGGCGCGACCACATGTTGCGCATGGTCAGCCGCATCGACGCCGCCTTGGTTTCGGGAAAGAAGAAGCCGGCCTGGGTCAGCTCCTCCTCATAGCGGTCGCCGAGCCGCTCGATCTCGACGCGGTCGGCGGGGGCCTCGGCCTCGGACCGGCGCAGATGGGGCGCGGGTTCGGGCGGCAGGATCTCGCGCCCGTATTCGTAACCCATCAGCAGCACGGCCTGGGCCAGGTTCAGCGACGGGAAATCGGGGTTCACCGGCACCGTCACGATGGCATTGGCCCGCGCGATGTCGTCATTCTCAAGCCCGGTGCGTTCGGGGCCGAAGATGATCGCGGACCGCCCCTCATGGGCGCGGGCTTGGGCCATGGCGGTCGCGGGGGTGAAGACGGGCTTGGTCAGCTCGCGTCCCCGCGCGGTCGTGGCATAGGCATAGTCGATGCCGTCCATCGCCTCGGCCAGGGTCGGATAGATGCGGGCCGTGTCCAGCACGCGGCCCGCCGCCCCCGATGCCATGGCGACGGCCTTGGGGTTCGGCCAGCCGTCGCGCGGGTCGACGATGCGCATCTCGGTCAGGCCGAAGTTCAGCATCGCGCGGGCGGCCGCGCCGATGTTCTCGCCCATCTGCGGGCGCACGAGGATGATGACGGGGTGGCGTTCGATCTGCATGCCCGGCAGATAGTCCGTCTGGCGGCGACGGGCAAGCTGCGCTATCTGCGACAGAAAGGAGATCGCCATGACCGACGACGCCCCGCAACTCTATCTGATGACCCCTGCCGGCGCCCAGGCATCGGCGCTTGGGCCGATGCTGGCCGAGGTGATGGACCGCGTGGCCCCCGCCTGCCTGCGCATCCGCGGCGGCGCCGAGGAGGACGAGCTGGGCCGCCTGGCCGACATGGCGCGCGAGATCGCCCATGCCCGCGACGTGGCCGTGGTGATCGACGACCATGTGAAGCTGGCCCTGCGCCACGGGCTGGACGGGGTGCATCTGACCGACGGCGCCAAGGCCGTCCGCTTTGCCCGCAAGGAGCTGGGCGAGGATGCGATCGTCGGCGCCTTCTGCGGCGCGTCGCGCCACGAGGGCATGAACGCGGCCGAGGCGGGGGCCGATTACGTCGCCTTCGGTCCGGTCGGCGACAGCGCGCTCTATCGCGGAGGGCCCGCGGCGCTGGAGCTGTTCCAGTGGTGGTCCGAGATGATCGAGGTTCCCGTCGTGGCCGAGGGCGCCATCACCCGCGAACTGCTGACGCAGCTGACGCCGGTCACCGACTTCATCGCGCTCGGCCCCGAGATCTGGGCGCAGGACGACCCGGCAGCGACCTTGGCGCTGCTCTGGGCCTAAAGGGTCAGCGGCGTCGCATCGCCCGCGGCGAAGCGGCGCAGCACCGCCGGATAGAGGCGGTGCTCCTGCACCAGGACCCGCGCGGCCAGCGTGGCAGCATCATCGCCGGGCAGGATCGGCACCCGCGCCTGACCCAGGGCCGGGCCCGCGTCCAGTTCGGGCGTCACCAGATGCACGGTGCAGCCGGCCTCCGCGTCGCCCGCGGCGATGGCGCGGGCATGGGTGTCCAGCCCCGGATAGTTCGGCAGCAGCGACGGGTGGATGTTCAGCATGCGCCCCGCGAATCGCTGCACGAAATCGGGCGTCAGGATGCGCATGAAGCCCGCCAGGCAGATGATGTCGGGTTCCGCCGCCAGGATCGGCTCTAGCAGCGCCCGTTCGAACCCGGCGCGGTCTCGCGGAAAGGCGCGATAATCGACCGCGGCGGTCGGCACGCCCATCGCCGCGGCGCGCGCAAGCCCCGCGGCCTCCGGGTCGTTCGAGGCCACGAGCACCGGCCGCGCCGGATGGTCGCCGGTCATGTCCTCCAGCAGGCGGATCATGTTCGACCCGCCGCCCGAGATCAGGATCGCGACCCGTTTCACGCAAGCCGGCCGGAATAGCGCACACCCGCACCCGCCGTGACGGTGCCGATGCGGTGGACCGTCTCGCCGTCGGAGGCCAGCTGCCGGGCCAGCGCATCGGCGCGGTCGGCGGCCACGACCACGATCATGCCGATGCCGCTGTTGAAGGTCTTCAGCATCTCGGCCTGCTCGATCCCGCCGGCCTCGGCCAGCCAGCGGAAGACCGGCGGCAGGGGCCAAGCGCCCAGGTCGATATCCGCGCCCAGATCCTTGGGCAGGACGCGCGGCAGGTTTTCGGTCAGGCCGCCGCCGGTGATATGGGCCAGCGCATGCACGCCCCCTGCCCGAATCGCGGCCAGCGCCGGCTTGACGTAAAGCCGCGTGGGCGTCAGCAGCGTCTCGCCGAGGGTCGCATCGGCGAAGGGCGCGGCGTCTGACCAGGCCAGACCCGCGCGTTCGGCCACCTTGCGGACCAGCGAATAGCCGTTGGAATGCACCCCGTCGGACGCCAGGCCCAGCAGCACGTCGCCCTCGGCCACGCAGGCGGGCAGCGCCGATCCGCGGTTCATCGCGCCCACCGCAAAGCCCGCCAGGTCGAAATCGCCGTCATGATACATGCCGGGCATCTCGGCGGTCTCTCCGCCGATCAGCGCGCATCCCGCGGCCTTGCAGCCCCCGGCGATCCCCTCGACCACGCGCGCCCCCTCATCGACCGACAGCTTGCCGGTCGCGAAATAGTCCAGGAAGAACAGCGGCTCGGCCCCCTGGCAGACCAGGTCGTTCACGCACATGGCGACCAGGTCCTGGCCCAGCCCGTCCAGATGGCCGGTATCGATGCCGATGCGCAACTTGGTCCCCACGCCGTCGGTGGCCGCGACCAGGATCGGATCGTCATAGCCCGCCGCGCGCAGGTCGAACAGCGCGCCGAACCCGCCCAGGGCGTCCATCACCCCCGGACGCTGCGTCGCGGCGGCTGCCGGTTTGATGCGCTCGACCAGCGCATTGCCCGCGTCGATGTCGACGCCCGCATCGCGATAGCTGATCCCGTTCTGTGTCATGGCGGCCCCCGGCTGATGTCGCCCCCCGATAGCCCAAGCCTGCCTGTGGGGCAACGCCCTAGGCTGTGTTGAGAGAGCGGATTTTCCTCGGCGGTCGTCTGTTGTTCACGATCATCGCTGCGTGGGAGGTGAGCTTGGCGCGCAACCTGATGTCCGACCGCGAACGGGCGTTCTTTCAGGGCTTCATCCGGGCATTCCGGCGACCGAACAGGCGCGCGCCTGCGGATCATGGG